>JAEWDF010000118.1 GCA_023390245.1 Pseudomonadota bacterium | reverse complement strand
GACGGCGCCCTGTCCCAGGAACAGGTTGACGCGCGACAGGATGTCCTCGGACTGGTGCTGAACCAGGAGCGCCGCGGCGCCGGCGACGCGCAGCTCCAGCACGCCCGGCTGGCCGCCTCGCCCCTTTATCAGCTTCTGCGGCTGGGTGACGCGGGCTAGGCGGTCGCCGACGATCTCGCGCCAGCGCGGCTCCAGCGCGCCGGCGCCGCGCCCGAACTGCTCATCCAGCTTCCGGATCAGCGGCTGCAAGGCCTTGCCCGCGCGCGGCGCCGGGCGGGGTGCGGGGCGGGTGCGGCGGCGCGACAGGATCTCGCGGGCCTCGTCTTCGGTGGGCAGCGGACGGCGCATGGCCCTATATAGCGCGACGCATGGCCTCCGTCTCCGACTCCATCCCTTCCATCCGCAATGCGCTGCTCGCCTGGTACGACGCCCATGCGCGACGGCTGCCCTGGCGCGCGCCGCCGGGGTCGGGCGAGCGGACCGCGCCCTATCGCGTCTGGCTGTCAGAGGTGATGCTGCAGCAGACCACCGTGCCGCACGCGACGCCCTATTTCCTGAACTTCACCGCGCGCTGGCCGACCGTCTCGGACTTGGCGGCCGAAGACGACGCGGCGGTGATGGCCGCCTGGGCGGGGCTGGGCTACTACGCCCGGGCGCGCAACCTGCTGGCCTGCGCCCGCGCCGTGGCGGGCGGGCATGGCGGCGTCTTTCCGGATACGGAGGCGGGGTTGCTGGCCCTGCCGGGGGTGGGCGCCTACACCGCCGCCGCCGTCGCGGCCATCGCCTTCGATCGCCCCGCCAATGTCGTGGACGGCAATGTCGAGCGGGTGATGGCCCGGCTGTTCGCGGTGGAGACGCCCTTGCCAGCGGCCAGGCCCGAGCTGAAGCGTCTGGCCGCACGCTTCGTCGACGACCGCCGTCCCGGCGACTGGGCCCAGGCGCTGATGGACCTGGGGGCGACCGTCTGCCGGCCGAAGTCGCCCCTGTGCGGCCAATGCCCGATCGCCGGGGACTGCGCCGCCTTCGCCTCCGGCGCGCCAGAGCGGTTCCCGGTCAGGGCGAAGAAGCCCGAGAAGCCGCGCCGCCATGGCGTCGCCCATGTGATCGTGGACGACCAGGGCCGGGTGGCGCTGGAGCGACGGCCGGACAAGGGGCTGCTCGGCGGCATGCTGGGTCTGCCCACCAGCGACTGGTCCGCCACGCCCCAGCCCCGCACGCCGCCCTTTCCCGGCGATTGGCTCGACGCGGGGACGGTGGAGCACGTCTTTACCCACTTCGCCCTGACGCTGCATGTCCGTACGACGCGGGCGAAGGACCACGCGGCCTATCAGTGGATGCCGGCGGAACAGGCCAGGGCGGCCCTGCCCACCGTCTTCGCCAAGGCGCTGGATCGCGGCCTGGCGCCGGATCTGATTTAGAAGCGCCCTAGCGCAAGGTCCGGACCGAGACGGTTCCGGTCTTGCCCTGGGGAATGACGACCGCGCGGCCGTCCACGCGCTGGATGGCCAGGTCGATGGTCGCCTCGCCGACCGTCAGGTTGCGGATCAACAGGCGCTCCAGCCCGTCGGGCAGCACGGGGTCGGCCATGTCGACGGTCCGGGTCCAGGCGTCGATGGACAAGCCGAGCGAAGCCTGCAGCATCAGGAAGACCGATCCCGCCGCCCAGGCCTGGGGCAGGCAGGCCACCGGATAGGCGATCGGCGGCTCGCCCGGCGTCCGGCCGAAGCCGCAGAACAGCTCGGGCAGGCGCAGGTGGAAGTGGGTGGCGGCGTCATAGATCTCGCCCAGGATCTCGGCCACGGCGGCGCGCTCGCCATAGGTGGCCATGCCGGCGGCGGCGATGGCGGTGTCGTGCGGCCAGACCGAACCGTTATGATAGCTCATCGGATTGTAGCGGGCCTGGTCCAGCTCCAGGGTGCGGATGCCCCATCCGGTGCGGAATTCGGCCGACAGCAGCCGTTTCGTCACCAGCCTGGCCCGTTCCGGCGAAGGCAGGCCGGCGAACAGCAGGTGGCCGGCGTTGGAGGCGATGGCGCGGCAGGGCTGGCCGTCCCCGTCCAGGGCCACGGCGTAGAACTGCTCGTCCTCCATCCAGTATTTGGCCTCGACCAGGGCGCGGACCTGTTCGGCGCGCATCTTCCACTCCGGCGCGCGTGGGTCGTGCAGCCGCGCGCCCAGGTCGGCCATGGCGCGCCAGGCGGCGAAGGCGTAGCCCTGCACCTCCAGCAGGGCGATCGGGCCCTTGGGGAAGCGCCCGTCGGCATGGAAGATGGAATCCTCGGAATCCTTCCAGCCCTGGTTCGACAGGCCGGTGTCGGCCCCGCGTTGGTAGTCGATCAGGCCGTCGCCGTTGGAGTCGCCGTACAGCCGCATCCAGTCCGCCGCCGCGACCAGGTTGGGCCACAGCTTGCGGACCAGGTCCAGATCGGCGGTGCGGCTGGCGTAGGCGCCGGCCAGGGCGATGAACAGGCAGGTGGTGTCGACCCCGCCATAGTAGAGGCCGAACGGCACCTCGCCCAGGGCGCTCATCTCGCCGCCCCGGGTCTCATGCATGATCTTGCCGGGCTGGCTGTCCTGGAAGGCGTTGGTCTCGGTCGCCTGGCGTGCGGCGAGATAGGTCAGCACGCCCTTGGCCAGGCTGGGATCGAGCCACAGCATCTGCCAGGCCGAGATGATGCCGTCGCGCCCGAACGGCGTGGAGAACCAGGGGGTGCCGGCATAGGGATAGGGGCCGGTCGGCAGTTCCGTAGTCAGCAGCGCCATGTCCGCCCGCGACTGGTCCAGCCAGTCGTTGAAGCGGGGGCTGCGCGGACCCCGCACGGTGGCGCCGCGCCGCCGCTTGGCGCGCATGGCCACGCGGGCCTGGACCGCGTTGAACCGCCAGCGCCTCGCGTCCGGCGCATCGCAGGCGTCGGCCCCGCATTCGACGAAGAGTTCGATCTGACGGCCCTGGGGTAGGCTGAACATGAAGTCGGCCCGCGTGGCGGTCAGGCGCGCGGGCGGCTCCGAAAAGGACAGGCAACTGGTCCTCTGGACGCCGTCCAGCCCTTCGTAGCGGAAGGTGACGCGCCGTCCGTCGTTGGTGGGCGCCTCGATCGTCCCATGCTGGCGACGCACCGTGCCGCGCACCTGGAAGATGTCGGCGAAGTCGGCGCCGAACTCGAAGCTCAGCGGCAGCAGCACGTCCTCCACGCCGTGGTTGGTCATCTGCACGCGCTCGAACAGGCGACCGCCCCACAGGAAGCGGCGGCGCTCGATGTGTAGCACCCCCGCCGGGGCCGACCGCCCGCCCATCGGCGGCAGCGGCCGGTTGGTCGCGTGGCAGGAGAAGAAGACGTTGTCCTGGCTGACCCCCGACGACAGCCGTGAGGGCCGAAGCTGGCCCACGCTCATGATCCAGCGGGACAGGACGCGCGTGTCGCCGACGAACAGGCCGTCGGGGCCGCCCTTCATGTCGCCCCAGCCGTCCGCGACCAGGAAGACGTCGCCCTCCTTCAGCGCCATCAGCTGTTCGAGGCCGGACGCCTCCACGGTGTCGGCGGCGGTGATCTGGGTCGAATAGGCGTCGTCCATCAGGTCCCTCGCCCTGTCGAAAGGCCGATATCGAGCGTCCCACCCGAATGCGGCGCTTGAAGGCCGCTTGGGAGACAAAATGGATCAGGCGGCGGAGGGTTCACCTCCGCCGCCTGACTTTACCTATGGAAATCGGGGCGGCTAGGCCAGGGCGGCGAAGCTGCGCTCCTCGTCCATCGGCCGTAGCCGGGTGATGACTTCCGCCAGCGGCTCCTCAGCGAACGGACACTTGGCCAGGAGGTCGGCGTAGACGTCGACATAGCGCCGCGCCATGGCGGTCGCAGAGAAGCGCAGGTCGAAGCGGGCGCGGACGGCCTCGCGGTCCAGCAGATGGGCGCGGCCAGCGGCGGCCACGGCCTGTTCCATGGTGTCGACCAGGAAGCCCGTCGCGCCGTCCTCGATGATCTCGGGCGTGGAGCCGCAGCGGAAGGCCACCACCGGCGTCCCGCAGGCCATGGCCTCGATCATCACCAGGCCGAAGGGCTCGGGCCAGTCGATGGGGAACAGCAGGGCGTCGGCCCCGCCCAGGAAGGCGGACTTCTGGTGGTCGCCGATCTCGCCGATGAATTCGACCAGCGGATTGCCGACGATCATCGGCTGGATGACCTCTTCCCAATAGCGCTTGTCGGCGGCGTCGACCTTGGCGGCCATCTTCAGCGGCTTGCCGAGCTTGGTCGCGATCTCGATGGCGCGGTCCGGCCGCTTCTCCGGCGAGATGCGGCCCAGGAAGGCCAGGTAGCCCTCGGACCGCGGATGGAAGCGGTAGAGGTCCCCCGGCATGCCGTGGTGGACGGTCGCCTTCCAGTTGGCGGAGGCCAGGGGCCTCCTCTGGTCGTCGGAGATGGACACCAGGCCGAACTGGCTCCAGCGCGCATAGACCGACGGCAGGTCCTTCATGTCCAGCCGGCCGTGCAGGGTGGTCAGCGTCCTGTCGGCGCAGTTCCGGAATAGCGGGAAATGCACCATGTCGGTGTGGAAGTGGATGACGTCGAAGTCGTCGACCCGGTCCAGCACCTCGCCCAGCATGTACAGGTGGGCGGCGAGATCGGATTTCAACGGCGCCGGGTCCAGGCGGATGGCCTGGTCGCGAACAGGCACCAGGCGCGCCCGCGTCTGGGCGTCTGCGCTGGCGAACAGGGTGACGTCGTGGCCGAGCTCGACCAGGGCGTCGGTCAGGTGGGCGACCACCCGTTCGGTGCCGCCATAGAGCCTGGGCGGCACCGCTTCGTAAAGCGGGGTAACCTGCGCGATCTTCATTTTTGATGTGCTCCAACCCCGTCAACGCACGGGGTCGTCCACATCAATGTTTTCGCACATGCGAAGTTCCGCGCCGTGCGACGAATTTTCGCAACGGTTTCGGTACGTTACGGTGAAGCTGACGCGGCGTCAAAGTCCGGCGCCGGACATTCAGAGCGTCGCGCGCACCTCGGCCCTCAGGGCGTCGATCGGCTTGAAGCCCTGGTCGGTCTTGAAGCGCCAGTAGGTCCAGCCGTTGCAGGCCGGGGCGTTCTCCAACAGGGCGCCCAGCTTGTGGATCGAGCCGGTCAGGGCGCCGGACACCAGGGAGCCGTCCGCGCGCACCCGCGCCTCGCGCTCTCCCTTGGGGCAGTAGAGGCGGTCGCCGGGATGCAGCAGTCCCGCCTCGACCAGGGCGCCGAAGGGCACCTTGGGCTCGGCCTTCCTGGAGCCCATGACCGTCAAATCCTCGGGATTGGCCGGGATCACGGCGGCGATGCGCTTCTCCGCCAGGTCGGCGTAGGTTCCGTCGCGCTCGACGCCGATGTAGCGGCGGCCCAGGCGACGGGCGGCCGCGCCCGTGGTGCCGGTGCCGAAGAAGGGGTCCAGCACCACGTCGCCGGGACGGGTGGCGGCCAGCAGCACGCGATGCAGCAGGGCCTCGGGCTTCTGGGTCGGATGGGCCTTCTTGCCGTCGGCGTCCTTGATCCGCTCCTCGCCGGTGCACAGGGCGAAGGTCCAGTCCGAGCGCATCTGGACATCCTCGTTGAAGGCCTTCAGCGCGTCGTAGTTGAAGGTATAGCGCTTCTGGTCGCGCGACCGGGCGGCCCAGATCAGCGTCTCGTGGGCGTTGGTGAAGCGCGTGCCCTTGAAGTTCGGCATCGGGTTGGACTTGCGCCAGATGATGTCGTTCAGCACCCAGAAGCCCAGGTCCTGGATCGCCGAGCCCAGGCGGAAGACGTTGTGATAGGAGCCGATCACCCAGATCGAGCCTTCCGGCTTCAGCACGCGGCGGCATTCGGCCAGCCAGGCGCGGGTGAAGGTGTCGTATTCGGCGAAGCTGCCGAACTTGTCCCAGTCGTCGTCGACCGCGTCGACCTTGGAGTTGTCGGGACGCAGCAGGTCGCCGCCCAGCTGCAGATTATAGGGCGGGTCGGCGAAGACCATGTCCACCGACGCATCGGGCAGGCTCTTCAGCACCTCGATGCAGTCGCCACGATGGATGACGTCGGTCTTCAGTTCGGACATGGAACGCGGCCCCGGAACGATAGGAGCCGCGATGGTGAATCCTTACGGTTAAGGCAGGCTAAACGCGGCGGACGCGGCCTGAGTTTCGCCGCAAGAGCACGGTGTCATGGGGCCATGAATGTGCGTCTAATGATCATCGCCTTCGTTCTTGCGTCCTTGACGGGAGCGGGGGCGGCTTGGGCGTGCAGCTGCATACTGCCGGAGTCCGCGGTCGCTCAATTTGACCGTAGCGACCTGATCTTCGTCGGACGCGCCGTTCGTACGGTCGCGGAGGCCGGCCAGCCTGCCCACGCCGAGCGCAAGGTGACGCGCTTTGAAGTGGTGCGCACCCTCAAAGGCGGCGCGCGTCAGGTTCGCCGCATCGCCCACCCCGGAGGCTCCAGCGCGGGCTGCGGGATCAGCTTCCGCGCCGGCGAAACCTATTTGGTGCTGGCTGAAGCTTATCAGGGACGTCTGGCCACCAGCCTTTGCCAACAACCCTTCTTTGAGAGGGCCGAGTACGACCGCATCGCCGAGCGGAGGGCCGCGGCGCCCTAGCCTAAAACCCGCTTCGCCCCCTCGTGCATTCCGGAGCGGTCCCCGCTATGACGCGGCGATGATCGCACGCCTCCGCCCCGTTCCCTTCGACCTCGGCCCCGTCCATTTCGTGGGCATCGGCGGTATCGGCATGAGCGGCATCGCCGAGATCATGCTGAAGATCGGCTATTCGGTGCAGGGCTCCGACGCCAAGGCCAGCGCCAACACCGAGCGGCTGGAACAGCTGGGCGCGCGTATCTTCATCGGCCACGACGCCGCGCACCTGGGCGAGAACGTTTCGGCGGTGGTCTATTCGACCGCGGTCAAGGCCGAGAACCCGGAGATGAAGGCCGCGCGCCAGCGCCGCATCCCCGTCGTCCGCCGCGCCGAGATGCTGGCCGAGCTGATGCGGCTGCAATTCTCCATCGGCGTGGGGGGCACCCACGGCAAGACGACGACCACTTCCATGATCGCCTCGCTGCTGGATGCGGGCGGGCTGGACCCGACGGTGGTGAACGGCGGCATCATCAATGCCTACGGCACCAACGCCAAGGTCGGCGACGGCGACTGGATGGTGGTCGAGGCCGACGAGAGCGACGGCAGCTTTTTGCGCCTGAAGTGCACGGTGGCGCTGATCACCAATATCGACCCGGAGCATCTGGACCACTACGGCGACTTCGACGCGGTGCGTCAGGCGTTCTGCGCCTTCATCGAGGACATTCCCTTCTACGGCTTCGGCGTCGTCTGTCTGGATCACCCGGAGGTGCAGCGGCTGGTCGCCCAGATCGACAACCGCCGCCTGGTCACCTACGGCCTGAATCCGCAGGCGATGGTGCGCGCCGAGGGCTGCCAGATGGGCCCCGACGGCGCGCGCTTCGATGTCATCATCCGCAACGGCGAGGAACGCCGGATCGAGAACCTGCACCTGCCGATGGCGGGCTGGCACAACGTCTCGAACGCCCTGGCGGCCATCGCCGTGGCGTGCGAGTTGGACGTGTCGGACGATGCGATCCGCGCGGGGCTGGCCGGCTTCGGCGGAGTCAAGCGCCGCTTCACCACCACGGGCGTCGTCGACGGCGTACGGATCGTCGACGACTACGGCCACCATCCGGTGGAGATCGCCGCCGTGCTGAAGGCCGCGCGTCAGGTGACCGAAGGCCGCGTCGTCGCCGTGGTGCAGCCGCACCGCTACACCCGCCTGCGCGACCTGATGGACGACTTCTCCACCGCCTTCTCCGACGCCGACAGCGTGATCGTCGCCGACGTCTATCCGGCGGGCGAGCAGCCCATCCCGGGCATCGACAAGCACGCCCTGGTCGAGGGCGTGCGCCGGTACGGCCATCGCCGCGTCCAGGCGCTGGAGAACGCCGCCGTCCTGCCGCGCGCGGTGAAGGACGAGGCCCGCTCCGGCGACGTGGTCGTGCTGCTGGGCGCCGGCGACATCACCAGCTGGGCCTACGCCCTGCCGGCGCAGCTGGAGGCGCTGAAGTGACCCGGACGCCGGTGCTGGAAGGCGGCTGTCAATGCGGCCGCGTGCGCTACGTCCTGCTGTCGCCGCCGACGGGATCGTTCTGCCACTGCCGCATGTGCCAGCGCGCCACCGGCGGGGTCTTCGCCGCCCTGACCTGGCTGCCAAAGGCGGATTTCGCCTGGACGCGCGGGGAGCCGGCGGTGTTCGCCAGCTCCAGCGTCGCGACCCGCGCCTTCTGCCGCGACTGCGGCACGCCGCTGACCTTCACCTATAACGACACCGACGGGACCAACGTCACCATGGGCAGTCTGGACGATCCCGAACAGGCGAACATGAGCGGCCATTACGGCGTGGAGTCCCGCGTCTCCTGGCTGAGGCTGTGCGACGGCCTGCCGGAGGAACGCACCGGCGACGGGGAGGGCGACGCCCGTCTGGACGGCATGGTCTCGCACCAGGCGTCCGCGGATGCGGGGAACGAATAGATGACCGACTGGCGCGACGACCTGCCCGCTGTGCGCGGCAAGCTGCTGCTGGAGGAGCCGTTGGGCCCCTACACCTGGTTCCGCGTGGGCGGCGCGGCGGACGCCTTGTTCATTCCTGCCGACGCCGACGACCTGGCGGACTTCCTGAGGGCTCTAGATCCGAACGTGCCGGTGACGGTGCTGGGCGTCGGGTCCAACGTCATCGTCCGCGACGGCGGGGTCGAGGGCGTGGTGGTGCGCCTGGCCGGGCGCGCCTGGGGCCAGGTGACCACGGATGGCCTGACGATCACCGCCGGAGCCGGAGCGCTGGACGCCATGGTGGCGCGCGCCGCGGCCAAGGCCGGGATCGCGGGGCTGGAGTTCTACGCCGGCATCCCCGGCGCCATCGGCGGCGCCCTGACCATGAACGCCGGCTGCTACGGCGCGGAGACCAAGGACGTGCTGGTCTCGGCCTGGGGCCTGACGCGGGCGGGCGAGCGGGTGGACTACGCCCTGGCCGACTTCGGCTATACCTATCGCCACTCCCAGGCGCCGGCCGACATCCTCTGGGTCGAGGCCGTCTATCGCGGCACGCCCGGCGCGCCCGAAGCCGTCGCCGCCCGCATCGCCGAGATCACCAGCCGCCGCGAACAGACCCAGCCGATCCGCGAGAAGACCGGCGGCTCCACCTTCAAGAACCCGGACGGCCATTCGTCCTGGAAGCTGGTGGACGAGGCCGGCTGGCGTGGACGGCTGCACGCCGTCACCGGCGGCGGGGCCAAGTTCAGCGAGTTGCATTCCAACTTCATGATCAACCCCGGCGAAGCCACCGCCGCCGACCTCGAAGGCCTGGGCGAGGCGGTGCGCGCCGACGTGCTGGAAAAGACCGGGGTGCAGCTGGAATGGGAAATCCGGCGGATCGGGCGCGCCTGACCCGCCGAAGGCGTCAGCCGACGGCGCCGCCCATCGCCGTTTCGGCGGAGACGCGGGCGGCCTCAAAATAGTGCTCGGCCGGCGCCAGATAGATGGCGACGAACAGCTTTCCGTTCCGCTTGGCGGCCTGGCCGATGCCCCGGATGTTCAGGCCTTCGCTGGTCGCCGCCTCGATGTCGAAGCGCACCGCGCGTTCGCCGTCCACGGTGACCGGGCGCACCCCCGATGTCGTCACCCGCTCGTAGCCCAGGGCGCCGACGCTTTCGGCGATGAACTCCACCTGTTCGGTCACGGACATGGCGTCGGCGTAAACCGCCGCGTGCGCCTCGCGGCGCTGCACGCGGGCGATGGCGTCGCCTTCCGTCAGGCCTTCCGTCAGATACAACCGGTTCAGTTGCGGACCGTCCAGCGTCAGCAGGCGGACCTTGGGCGGGCGGCCAGCCCAGACGCCGCTGACGTCGTTCCACGGGCGGTCCAGCGTCACGCTGTGACCGGAGCCCACCCGATAGGCGCCCGCCGGGGCCAGGGTGATCGGAGAGCAGGCCGACAGCGCGACGGCGGCGCCGGCGGCGGCCAGGAGGGATTTGGTCAAGGTCTTCACGTCGATGTCTCCAGGCCCTTCAGGCTGTCTTCCACGATCCACCGGTCATCGGCGGCCGCGGCGTTGTCGAGGTATGCGGTCCAGGCTTGGCGAGCCGCGTCCGTATCGCGCAGGCGGGCCGAGGCGTCGCCCAGCTCGCGCCAAGCGGCGACGGGCGCATCGGGATGCTGGACCGCCGATCGATAGGCGTCGCGCGCCCGCATCAGGTCTCCGTCCTCGCGCCGCTGGCGGTAGATTTCGCCGCGGTAGAAATCGAGGACGCCCAGGTCCTGGCCGTCTTGCGCCAGTCGGTCGACCAAAGTCAGCAGGCCGCCGAAGTCGCGCCGCTTAAGCTCTTCATCCAGCCAAGGCCCCAGGAAGGGGCGGATGGCGTCGCGATGCCGCGCCCTTTCCAGGCGGCCGGAGGCGGGAAGCATGCGGCTGGCCTGTTCGAGGGCGGCGATCCGCTCTTCGGTCAGGGGATGGGTGCGGAACACGCTGTTGGCGGCGTCGCGGCGCCTCACGCTGGGAAAGGTCGAGGCGCGGGTTTCCGCCTGCTGGTCGCGCCAGATTTCGACGGCGGCGCCAGGATCGTAGCCGGCGTCCGCCATGCGGCTCAGGCCGATGGCGTCGGACTGGCTCTCCTGCTCGCGGCCGTAGCTGAAATAGGCGGACGCGGCGGTCAGATAGGCGAGATTGCCCAGGCCGGACAGATCGACCTGGTAATAGGCGCCGGCCGCGCCCGCTCCGACGGTAACGACCATGGCCGCCGTCATCCAGGCCTTGTTGACGTTCCAGCGCTCGATCGAATGGTTCTCGGCATAGTGACCGATCTCGTGGCCCAGGACGAACGCCAGGGCCGCCTCGGATTCGGCGCGCAGCAGAAGGCCGGACCACACCTCAAGATAGCCGTTCGGCGCCGCCGAGGCGTTCAGCGCGGGCCGGTCCATCACATAGACGCGGATTTCGTCGCAGTAGTCCGGGGCGACGGCGCAGGCGACGCCCCTGACATAGGCGTTCAAGGTGGGATCGGCGTTCAGCTCGGCCGACCGGCGGGCATCGCGCTCGGCGCGATCCATCAGGGACCACAGGCCAGCCTCGGCCGAAGCGGGAGCCGGCGCAAGCCTGGGCGCCCGCTGTTGAGCCGCCGTCGGCTGCGTCGCCGTCGCCAGTCCGATCGCGAGCGCCGCTCCACCAAGAGCGGCGCGCCTCACAGAGGCGCGTCCTTGAGCAGCGATGTGACCAGGGAGGTCGCGCCCTCGGTGTTGCGCATGTCCGCCTGAGGCCCGGCGATGGCCATGTTGAACCAGATCACCTGACCGGTCCGCAGGTCGACGAGGGAGGTGAAGGCCTGCTGACTGCCAAGTGGAATGCCGACGCCGACGACGCTCAGCGCCACCATGGCGGCGATCCGGCCGCCGCTGGCGTAGGTGCCGCGCCCGTAGGTGAAAAGGGCATAGTCTGCGTCATAAGCCTCGGCCAGCGATCCCGCCCCTTCGCCCAGCGTCCACTGAAACCCGTCCGCCTTGGTCGGCAGGCGATAGGGACCGTATTCGAACTGGGTGATGGACTGGCCCACCGCTTCGTGAAGGCGCAGCAGTTGTCCGGTGCGGCCGGCCATCGCCTCGTCAGGGTCGATCGGCCGGATCGTGTAGTTGGAGCCGGCCAGCGCGGTTTCCAGCGCCGTTTGCAGATTGGCCGCGCCTTCGGCGGTCCAGTCGGCGCGCGCTTCGTTGAGGCCGGCGGCTGTCAGAAGGCCAAGCTGCACGTCCGGCTTGATCAGAAGGACCGTCGCGCCGCTGCGCGGCGCGCCAAGGCCCTTGGCCAGGCGTGTGTCCGTCGTCGTGCAGGCAGCCGCCAGCACGCACGCGAATGCGATCGTCAATATGCGAAACATCTTTCCCCCTCGGACGCACCCCAGCGTCCTCTCTCGCTGACTATACCGACAACCGTCGGTCGTCCAGTCGAAGATTGAGGCGCGCGACAGGCCTGCCCGAAACGGTGAGCTTCCCCGATAGGGTTGACGTGCTGTTAACGACCTCGGGGGCATCCAGAACCCAGTCTGGAGCCGATGATGTCCCGCCCCTTTTCCGACCTCCATGTCGCCGTCCTGATGGGCGGGATCTCCGCCGAAAGGGCGGTGTCGCTGTCCTCGGGCGAGGAGTGCGCCAAGGCGCTGGAGCGGCAGGGCGTGCGCGTCAGCCGCGTGGACGCCGGTCGGGACCTGGCCAATGTGCTGTCCGGCCTGGTGAGGCCCGATGTGGTGCTGAACTGCCTGCACGGCGCCTGGGGCGAGGACGGCTGCGTCCAGGGCGTGCTGGAGACGCTGCGCATTCCCTATACCCACTCGGGCGTCCTGGCCTCGGCCCTGGCGATGGACAAGGACAAGTCCAAGGCGGTGCTGAAGGCGGCCGGCGTGACCGTGCCGGGCGGCGGCCTCTACGACCGCCACGAGGTCGCCAGCCGCCACGTCATGGAGCCGCCCTATGTGGTGAAGCCGAACGCCGAGGGGTCGTCCGTCGGCGTCTATCTGGTGCGCGAAGGCGCCAATCGCCCGCCGGCCGAGGTGGGGGCCGATGACTGGGCCCATGGCGAACAGGTGATGGTCGAGCCCTATGTCGCCGGCAAGGAGTTGTGCGTCACGGTCATCGGCGAAGCCTCCGGTCCGCGCGCCCTGACGGTGACCGACATCACCCCGGCCAAGGGCTTCTACGACTATGAAGCCAAATATGCGCCGGGCGGATCGACCCACGCGCTGCCGGCCGACCTGCCGCCGCACGTGTTCGAGGCGGCCCTGCGCCAGGCCGAGCTGGCCCACGCCGCCATGGGTTGCCGGGGCGTGTCCCGAAGCGACTTCCGTTATGACGATGTTAAGGACGTTCTGGTTCTGCTGGAGGTCAATACTCAGCCCGGCATGACGCCGACCTCGCTCGCGCCCGAGCAGGCCGCCCATGCGGGCATGAGCTATGAAGCGTTGGTTCGGTGGATGGTGGAGGACGCCTCATGCCCGCGGTAGTTCGCGGCGGTCGGCGACAGGGTTCGGTTCCGTCTTCCCGGCGCGGCGCGGCTTCCAAGGGCGGGAGCCGGACGCGCGGCGCGGGCCCCGCATCCGCCATCCCGGGCAAGATGGCCGCCATCGGCCACGTCGACATCTCTCCACGCGCGGCCATGATCGCCCTGGGCGCCGGCGCCCTGCTGCTGGTCGGGGTGCTGGCCACCGGCGCGCGGGCCGACCGGATCGGCCAGGCCGTCTCCCATCGCGTCGACGCGGCGACGGCCGGCATGGGCCTGAAACTGCGGCGCGTGCATGTCGCCGGGGCCTCGGCCGAGGCCGAGCCGGCGATCCAGCGCGCGCTGGACCTGCAGGCCGGCCAGCCGATCATCGGCCTGGACCTGGACGCGCTGCGCGAGCGGGTGCGGTCGGTCGGCTGGGTCAAGGATGTGCGGATCGTGCGGCTGCTGCCCGACACCCTGATCGTCGAGGTCAAGGAGCATGACCGGCTGGCGGTCTGGCAGGTCAACGGCCAGATCAAGGTCATCGACGCCAAGGGCCAGGTGATCGACGGCGCTGACGCGCGCCGCTATCCGACCCTGCCGCTGGTGGTGGGGCGCGGCGCCGATGTCGCGGCCGGCGAGATTCTGCCGCTGCTGGCCCAGCGACCGCGCCTGATGGGGCGCATGGATGCCTTGGTGCGCGTCGACGAGCGCCGCTGGGACTTGCGCCTCAAGGACGGCAGCCTGATTCAGTTGCCGGCGACCGAGCAGGAGGCGGCTCTGATCCGCCTGGATGCGCTGGACCAGCGCGAGCGGCTGCTCGACCTGGGGTTCGCGCGTGTAGATTTGAGAACGCCGGAGGAGGTCGCCGTGCGCCCTTCCGGCGACGCCTGACGAAGAGATGAGCAGACAGATGGGCGGCAAGCAGCGCGGCGCGGCGAACGATCACGGCAGGGGGCTGGACCCGCGCGCCGGGCGCGCGCCCGTGGTCGCCGCGCTCGACATCGGCCATTCCAAGGTCTCGTGCTTCATCATGAAGCCGGACGGCGTGCGCCACGCCGACCGGACCATCCGCGTCGCCGGCGCCAGCCACGTCCAGGCCCGGGGCGTGAAGGGCGGCGCGATCATCAACATGGACGAGGCCGCCCAGGCCATCGGCCACGCCGTCGAACGCGCCGAGCGCGCGGCGCAGAGCCCGGTGTCCGGCGTGGTCGTCACCACCGCCATCGGCCAGATGGCCAGCCACCGGGTCCAGGCGCGGGTGTCGCTGGGCGCCAATCCGATCGGCGACGCCGACCTGGCGCGCGCGATCGGCATGGCCCTGGCGCAGATCCGCCTGCCCAATCGCCGCCCGATCCACGTCCTGCCGATCGCCTGGTCGGTGGACGGCGCGCGCGGCGTGCACGACCCGCGCGCCATGCGCGGCGGCTCGCTGGGCCTGGACCTGCTGGTCGTGTCGATGGCCGAGAATGTGTTCACGACGCTGAGCCACTGCCTGGAGCTGGCCCACCTGGACCTGCAGGGCGTCGCCGCCGCGCCGGTCGTCTCCTCGCTCGCCGCGCTGGAGGACGACGAGATGGACCTGGGCTGCGTCTGCATCGACATGGGCGGCGGCTCGACCAGCGCCGCCGTGTGGGGCGGGCGATCCCTGCTGCACATCGAGAGCCTGAACGTCGGCGGCGACCATGTGACCTCCGACATCGCCCGAGGGCTGTCGACCTCCAAGGCCGGCGCTGAGCGGCTGAAGACCCTGCACGGCTCAGCCATGGCCAGCGCCAACGAGGATCGCGAGATGCTGGAGGCGCCGCCGCGCGGAGAAGACCCCTCGGCCGGCCCGGTGGTGGTGCCGCGCGCCATGCTGAAGACCGTCATCGCCCCGCGCGTCGAGGAGACGCTGGAACTGCTGCGCGACCGGCTGAAGAACGCCGGCGTGGGGCTGGAGCCGGGCGCCGGCCTGGTCCTGACCGGCGGCGCCAGCCAGCTGAACGGCGTGCGCGAGCTGGCCGTGCGGGTGTTCGACCGCCCGGTGCGCCTGGGCAAGCCGCAGCGCGCGCCGCACCTGGCCGACGCCGCCTCCGGCCCCGCCTTCTGCGCCACGGCCGGGGTGCTGCTGCGCGCCGCCTATGGCCCGCGGACGCGCCGCGCGTGCATCGCGGCAACGTGGTCGGGCGGGTCGCGGGCTGGCTGCGCGACAATCTCTGAAAGGCGACCGGTTTCCCCCGGAAAATCTGCGGCAAAGCTGTGATAAGGGCGTTTACGGA
>JAEWDF010000069.1 GCA_023390245.1 Pseudomonadota bacterium | reverse complement strand
GGACATCGACGGCTCCGAAGGCCGGGCCTTGGCGGCCCGGCCCTGGTCCGAGGCGGCGGTGCGCGAGGCGCGGGACGCGGGACGCCCGGTGTTGGTCAACTTCACCGCCGACTGGTGCGTCACCTGCAAGATCAATGAGCGCGCAGCCCTCTCCTCGCCCCGCGTGGCCCGCGCGCTGGAAGAGGCCGGGGCCGTCTATCTGGTCGGCGACTGGACCCGCCGCGACGACGCCATCACCCGCGAGCTGGAGCGGCGCGGCCGATCAGGCGTCCCGCTCTATCTGCTCTATCCCGCCGGCGGCGGCGAGCCGCGCATCTTGCCGCAGCTGCTGACCGAAGGCCTGGTGATAGACTCCCTGAAGGCGGCGCGCTGACGCCGTCGCAATGAGGAGGACGCGTCATGCGTCATCTGGTGATCGCCGCCGCGTCCCTGGCCCTTCTGACCGCCTGCCAGCGCGAGCCGGCCAAGCCCGCCGCCGACACGCCCGCTCATACCGTCCAGGCCGACGCCCGAGCCGAAGCGACGGCCGAGGGCCTGGCGCCCGCCTTCACCCTGGTCGACGCCGAGGGCGTGCAGCGGTCCCTGGCCGACTTCCGGGGACGGACGGTGGTGCTGGAATGGACCAACGAAGGCTGTCCCTATGTCCGGAAGCACTACGACGCCGGCGCCATGCAGGCCCTCCAGCGCCAGGCCGCGGCCGACGGCGTGGTCTGGCTGACCATCGTCTCCTCCGCGCCCGGGACCCAGGGCTTCGTCGAGGGCGAGGCGGCCCGGGCCTACAAGGCCAGGCATGAGGCGGCCTACGCCCACCTGCTGCTCGATCCGACCGGCGAGGTCGGGAAACTCTACGGCGCCAGGACCACGCCCGACATGCGGGTGATCGACCCCGGGGGCCGCATCGTCTTCGAGGGCGGGATCGACGACCGGCCGACCAACCGGCCCGAGGACCTGCAGGGCGCGAACAACTTCGTCCGGGCGGCGCTGGAGGACCTGGAGGCGGGCCGGCCGGTGCGGACCGCCTTTGCCCAACCCTATGGCTGTGCGATCAAATATCCAGAGACGGTCGAGGGGTAGACCGTCACCCGCTTTTCCTTCCCGCCTTGGGGAGGAAGAAGCGCCGGTCGCGCGGTCAGACTTCCGGCTTGGGCGGCGAGGTGATGACCTCGACATTGTCGTTCAGCAGATAGGACAGGTCCGACAGGGCCGCGGCCCGCTCGGTCGGGTCGGTCGCGTCGCGCACCGCCTGGATCTTGACCGGAATGTCCTCCGAAATGCCGCGCAGGATGCACTTCAGATCGTTGTCGGTGCCCCGCTCCTTCAGGATCAGATGCCCCTGCATGTCCAGCGCCGCCAGTTCCCCGGCCTGCGCCTCGAAGCCGGAGAAGGCCTGGCCGGCGAAGAAGCCGGCCTGGTCGGCCGCCCGGGCCTCGGCCCAGCCGTCGACCAGGGCCTTCAGCGCCGTCGAGCGGGCGACGATGTCGACGAACAGGGGCTCGCCCGCCACCGACACCGGCGCATCGGCCGCGACGGGCGGCTGGGCCGCCGCCAGGGCGACCTCCGGATTGGACAGGGCGAGCGCGACGGTGAGCGCGATTCCGCAGGACATGGGCGTGATTTCCTGTTCCAGCGCCGCTAGGACGTTTCCGACAGCCTAGGCCCCAAGCCGTAAACGACTGTTTACCCTCTTCCCGCCGACGCCCCCAAGGACCGCCCAGAGGACCATCATGACCCGTCAAGACGCCTGGACCGCCTTCGACAGCGCCGCCCGCGAGGCGGCGACCCTGCGCATCGCCGACCAGTTCCAGGCCGATCCCGGCCGCCTGGCGCGGATGTCGGTCCAGGCGGCGGGGCTCCATGTCGACCTGTCCAAGCAGAGCTGGACCCGCGCCGGCTTCGAGGCCTGCCTGGACCTCGCCCGCGCCTGCGACGTCGAGGGCCGCCGCGCGGCCCTGTTCGGCGGCGAGGCGGTGAACCTGACCGAGGGCCGGGCGGTCCTGCACCCGGCCCTGCGTGCGCCGGCGGGCGGGGACTTCAAGGCCCTGGGCGAACCGGTGTCGGCCGAGGTGGACGCCGTGCGCGCGGACATGAAGGCCTATGCGGAAGCCGTGCGCTCGGGCGCCGAGGCCGGGGCGACCGGAAGGGCGTTCAGGGCCATCGTCCATGTCGGCATCGGCGGGTCGGACCTGGGGCCGCGCGTGATCTGGGACGCCCTGCGCCCGCTGGATCCGGCCATCGACCTGCGCTTCGTCGCCAACATCGACCCCCGCGACATGGCCGAGGCCCTGACCGGGCTGGACCCCGAGACGACGCTGGTCGTGGTGGTGTCCAAGACCTTCACCACCCAGGAGACCCTGGCCAACGCCGAGGCGGCCAAGGCCTGGCTGGCGGCGGCCCTGCCGGCCGAGGGCCTGACCCGGCACTTCATCGGGGTGACGGCGGCGCCGGAAAGGGCGGCCGCCTTCGGCTGCGGCCGGACGTTTGCCTTCAGGGACTGGGTGGGCGGGCGCTATTCGCTGTGGTCGGCGGTCAGTCTCTCGTGCGCCATCGCCCTGGGCTGGGCGGCGTTCGAGGCCATGCTGGACGGCGCGGCGGCGATGGACGACCATTTCGTCTCGGCCCCGCTGGAGCGGAACGCCCCGGTGCTGATGGCCCTGGCCCAGGTGTTCAACGTCGACGGCCTGGACCGCTCGGCGCGGACGGTCGCCCCCTACGCCCACGCCCTGCGCCGCCTGCCGGCCTTCCTGCAGCAGCTGGAGATGGAGTCGAACGGCAAGCGCGTGCGCCGCGACGGGACGCCCGTCGATCGCCAGACCTGCCCCGTGGTGTTCGGCGAGCCCGGCACCAACGGCCAGCACGCCTTCTTCCAGCAGATCCACCAGGGGCCTCAGGTCGTGCCGGCCGAATTCGTGATCGTGGCCAGGACCCATGGCGATCCGGGCGACGATCCCGAGGCGCCGCTGTGGTCCAACGCCCTGGCTCAGGCCCAGGCGCTGATGAACGGCAAGACCGCCGGGACGGCGGAGGCGGAGATGCTGGCCTCCGGCCTCGACCCCGCCGAGGCCGCGCGACTGGCCGAACACCGCGCCTTCCCCGGCAACCGGCCCTCGACCGCCATCGTCATGGACCGGCTGACGCCCGGGACGCTGGGCGCCCTGATCGCCCTCTACGAGCACAAGACCTTCGTCGAGGGCGTGATCTGGGACATCAACAGCTTCGACCAGTGGGGCGTGGAGCTGGGCAAGGTGCTGGCCAGGGCGATCCTGAAGGACGTCCGGGCGGGCGGGCCTTCGCCTGATCTCGACCCGTCCACCGCCGACCTGATGACGCGGCTGATGGGCTGACGCTGCATCCGTCTCCTCCCCATGCAATGGGGAGGGAGACCGCGAAGCGGTGGAGGGGCTTTTGCGCTCGCTTGGGCGTTCAGGTCGCCTCAAAGACCCCCTCAGTCACGGCGCGGAAGACGCACCGCGCCACCTCCCCATCTGCGGTTGGGAGGAGACAAAAAAGGGCGCTCCGACCGGAGCGCCCTTCTTCATTCCCACGTCGGACAGCCTACCAGCGGCGGTCGTAGCGATAGTCGCGACGGGGAGCCGGGTGCGCCCGGTAGTCGCGATGGTAGCGGCCGTTGTTGTAGCGGCTGTTGTTGTAGTTGCGGTTGTAGCGATAGTCGTAGCCGTAACGGCGGTTGTCGTAGCGACGGTCGTTGCGGTTGTCGCTGGCGACCGCGCCCAGGGCCGCGCCGGCCAGGGCGCCGCCGGCGATGTAGCTGCCGTCGCCATTGCCGATCAGGGCGCCGGCGAGGCCGCCGACCGCCGCGCCGATCAGGGCGTTCTCGGCGGTGTTGTCGCGGCGGTCGTGATGGCGGTCGCGATAGGACTGGGCCGAGGCCGGGGCCGCCATCAGGCCGAGGGCGACGACCGGGGCGGCGATGGCGGCCGTGATCTTGATCATCTTCGACATGGTTCGTCTCCTTATCCAGGCGCGCTCGGACGAACGCGCCAGCCTGAACGTCGTTCTAGGGCGCCGCGCTTGAACGTCCCCGGAGGCTTCCGTTCATCTCCGGTTCATTCTTACGCCCGCTTTCGCGCGGAATCCGCCTCCGTCGCGCTTGACGCGGCGGCGGCCTCTGCCTAACTCCCGGCCGCGTTAGCACTCTCCCCCGTCGGCTGCCAAAACCGGGGCCGGGGAGGGCTTCGCTCATTGTTTCAGAACGCCCCGTTCCGGGGGTTTTAAGGGAGACACCAATGGCGTTTCGTCCGCTCGGCGATCGCGTGCTCGTGAAGCGCGTGGAAGAGGAATCCAAGACCAAGGGCGGGATCATCATCCCCGACACCGCCAAGGAAAAGCCCCAGGAAGGCGAAGTCGTCGCCGCCGGCCCCGGCGCCCGCGACGACTCCGGCAAGGTCAACGCCCTGGAGCTGAAGGCCGGCGACCGCATCCTGTTCGGCAAGTGGTCGGGCACGGAAGTGAAGATCGACGGCGAGGACCTGATCATCATGAAGGAATCCGACGTCCTGGGCGTGCTGTCGTAAGACACGCCCTGGTTTCCGGTTTTCTTTAATAAAAACATATAGATAGGAGCTGCCCGCATGGCCGCTAAAATCGTACAGTTCAACACCGACGCGCGCGACAAGATGCTCAAGGGCGTCAACGTCCTGGCCAACGCCGTCAAGGTGACCCTGGGCCCCAAGGGCCGCAACGTCGTGATCCAGAAGTCCTTCGGCGCCCCGCGCTCGACCAAGGACGGCGTCTCGGTGGCCAAGGAAATCGAGCTGGAAGACGCCTTCGAGAACATGGGCGCCCAGATGATCCGCGAAGTCGCGTCGAAGACGAATGACAAGGCGGGCGACGGCACCACCACCGCCACCGTCCTGGCCCAGGCCATCGTGCAGGAAGGCCTGAAGGCCGTCGCCGCCGGCATGAACCCGATGGACCTGAAGCGCGGCATCGACAAGGCCGTGACCGTCGTCCTGGACGAGGTCAAGACCATTTCCAAGCCGGTCTCGAACAACTCGGAAATCGCCCAGGTCGGCACCATCTCGGCCAACGGCGACGCCGAGATCGGCGAACTGATCGCCCAGGCCATGGCCAAGGTCGGCAATGAAGGCGTGATCACGGTCGAGGAAGCCAAGACCGCCGAAACCACCGTCGACGTCGTCGAGGGGATGCAGTTCGACCGCGGCTATCTGTCGCCCTACTTCATCACCAACGCCGATAAGATGGAGGCCGTCCTCGAGGAGCCGCTGATCCTGCTCCACGAGAAGAAGCTGACCTCGCTGCAGCCGATGCTGCCGATCCTGGAAGCCGTGGTCCAGTCGGGCCGCCCGCTGGTGATCGTCGCCGAGGACATCGAGGGCGAGGCCCTGGCCACCCTGGTGGTCAACAAGCTGCGCGGCGGCCTGCGCGTCGCGGCGGTGAAGGCCCCGGGCTTCGGCGACCGCCGCAAGGCCATGCTGGAGGACATCGCCATCCTGACCGGCGGCCAGGTCATCTCCGAGGACCTGGGCATCAAGCTGGAGAGCGTCTCGCTCGACATGCTGGGCAAGGCCAAGAAGGTCTCGATCACCAAGGACGACACCACCATCGTCGAAGGCGCCGGTGAGAAGGACGGCATCGAGGCCCGCGTCGGCCAGATCAAGAAGCAGATCGAGGACACCACCTCGGACTACGACCGCGAGAAGCTGCAGGAACGCCTGGCCAAGCTGGCCGGCGGCGTCGCCGTGCTGCGCGTCGGCGGCTCGACCGAGGTCGAGGTCAAGGAGAAGAAGGACCGCGTCGACGACGCCCTGAACGCCACCCGCGCGGCGGCGGACGAAGGCATCGTCCCGGGCGGCGGCATCGCCCTGCTGCAGGCCTCCAAGAAGTTGGAAGGCCTGACCGGCGACAACGCCGACCAGAACGCCGGCGTCAACATCATCCGGCGCGCCCTCCAGGCCCCGATCCGTCAGATCGTCGAGAACGCCGGCGTGGAAGGCTCGATCGTGGTCGGCAAGGTGCTGGAATCGAACGACGCCGCCTTCGGCTTCAACGCCCAGACGGAAGAGTACGGCGACCTGGTCAAGATGGGCGTCATCGACCCGGCCAAGGTCGTGCGCACCGCGCTTCAGGACGCCGCCTCGGTCGCTGGCATCCTGATCACCACCGAAGCCGCCGTCGCGGACGCCCCGAAGAAGGCCTCGGCCGCTCCGGCCGGCGCTCCGGGCATGGGCGGCATGGGCGACATGGACTTCTAAGTCCGCGTCAGCCTCGCTGATACGAGAAGGGCGGGTCCAGCGATGGGCCCGCCCTTTTTGCGTCTCGTTCTAAATGATCGTCATCCGCGGGCTTGTCCCGAGGATGACGGGCGGTGAAAGGCCCTCAGCCCCGCATCAGGCGGCGGCACAGGTCATCGAGCTGCTCCAGCGAGCCGTAGCGGATGGTCAGTTCGCCCTTGCCGTTCCGGTCGCTGAGCTGGACCTTCAGGCCCAGGGCGTCGGCCAGGTCCTGTTGCAGGGCGACGACGTCGGCCGAGGAGCGCCCCTCCCCGCCCTTGGACGGCGAGGCCTTGGAGGGCTTCGGGCCCTCGACCGCCTTGCGCGCCAGAGCCTCGGTCTCGCGCACGCTCAGGCCGTTGACATAGGCGATGTCGGCCAGTTCGCCGGGATCGGGCGTGTTGATCAGCGCCCGCGCATGGCCCGCCGACAACTTGCCCTCGCGCACATAGAACAACACCCGTTCCGGCAGTTGCAGCAGGCGCATGGTGTTCGCCACATGGCTGCGGCTCTTGCCGACGACGCCGGCGACCTGGTCCTGAGTGCGGCCGTAGCGGTCCATCAGGACGCGATAGGCCTCCGCCTCCTCCAGCGGATTGAGGTCCGAGCGCTGGACGTTCTCGACGATGGCGACCTCGAACACCTCCACGTCGTCCATCTCACGGACGATGATCGGCACCTCGGTCAGGCGCGCGGCCTGAGAAGCGCGCCAGCGGCGTTCGCCGGCGATGATCTGCCAGACGCCGTCCTCGCCGGGCTGGCTGCGCACCAGGATCGGCTGCAACACCCCCTTGTCGCGGATGGAGACGGTCAGCTCCTCCAGCTGTTCGGGCGTGAAGGTCTTTCGCGGCTGGTCCGGATTGGGCTTGAGGCTCTCGATCGGAACCTGCTGCACGCCGCTCGGCAGCGGCGCGCCGGGCGTGACCGGCGCCGGCTCGGCGTCTTCTCCCAGCAGGGCCGACAGCCCGCGTCCCAGACCTCTTTGTCGCTCAGCCAAGTCGTTGTTCCGTCATACTAAAAATGAAATCAGGCGGCCAGCTTCTGGCGCTGCCGCTCGCGCCGCACCACCTCGCGCGCCAGCCGCAGATAGGCCTGGCTGCCGGCGCATTTCAGGTCGTAGATCAGGGCTGGCTTGCCGAAGGACGGCGCCTCGGCCACCCGGACGTTGCGCGGGATCACGCTGTCATAGACCTTGTCGCCGAAGTGGGCGCGGACATCGTTGGCCACCTGCCCCGACAGGGCGCTGCGCCGATCGAACATGGTCAGCACCAGCCCCTGGATCTCCAGCGCGGGATTGAGGCTGTGCCGCACCATGTCCACCGTCCGCATCAGCTGACTGAGGCCTTCCAGAGCGAAGAATTCGCACTGCAACGGCACCAGCACCGCATCCGCCGCCGCCATGGCGTTCAGCGTCAGCAGGTTCAGCGACGGCGGGCAGTCGATCAGCACATAGTCATACCCGGTAGGGCCTTCGTCGTGCGCGCGCAGGGCGTCGCGCAGCCGATAGGAGCGACGATCCGCCTGGCTCAGCTCGATCTCCACCCCCGACATGTCCGGATCGGCCGGCACGATCGACAGGCCGGGCACGGCCGTCGGCACGGCCGCATCGGCGATGGAACGCTTGTCGACCACCACGTCGTAGATGGTGACCCGGCGTGTTTCACGTGGAACACCCAGGCCCGTGGAGGCGTTGCCCTGGGGATCCATGTCGACGATCAGCACCTTTTCGCCGATCGCCGCCAGGGCCGTGCCCAGGTTGATCGCCGTAGTCGTCTTGCCCACGCCGCCCTTCTGATTGGAGACCGCAAGGACGCGGGCGGGCTTTCTAGCGGGCACGGCGAACACTCCGGATGGTCACGATGCGGCCGCGGGGATCACTTTGCGAGACGGCCAGCTTGGCCTCAAACTGCCAGTTTCGCCGCGCCTCGATCAACTCGGATTCCGCCTTCTCGCCCTTGAGGAACAGGCCTTGTGCACCCCTTTCGAAATAGGGCTGTGCATAACCCAGCAGCTTGTCCATCGCCGCCACCGCCCGCGCCGTGACGATGTCGCAGGTGATCGCCTGCGCCTCCGCCCGGCCGTTGATCACCGTCGCCGGCAGGGCCAGCCGATCCACGACCGCCTGGAGGAAGCGGCAGCGCTTGCCCAGGCTGTCGATCATCCAGACATGGCCCCGCTCCCGCCCCTTCAGCAGAATGGCCAGGACCACGCTGGGCAGGCCGGCGCCGGCGCCCAGGTCCGCCCAGGTCCGGGCCTCGGGCGCATGACCCATGAGCTGGGCGCTGTCCCAGGCGTGCCGGTTCCAGAAGTCCGGCAGGCTGTCGGGCCCGACCAGGTTCATCACCGCATTGCCCTCGGCCAGCATCCCCCGGAACACCTCCAGGTCGGCCATCTGTTCGAAGGTCGCGCCGGTCCTGGCCTGGAAGAGCGCCTTCTCCGCCCCGAGATCCGGTTCGGCCATCAGGCGGCGACCGCGCGACCGGACTTCTTCACATGGGCCAGAAGCGCCGTCAGGGCGCCGGGGGTCATGCCCTCGATGCGGCCGGCCTGGCCGAGGGTGCGCGGCTGGACGCGCGCCAGCTTCTCGCGCACCTCGTTCGACAGGCCGCCGATGGCGGCGTAGTCCAGTCCGTCCGGCAGCATCAGCGCCTCCTCGGCCCTCAGCGCCTCGGCGTCCTGGGCGGCGCGATCCAGATAGGCGGCGTAACCGGCGTCGATCTCGACCTGTTCACGGACCTCGGCCGGCCAGCCTGCGATCTCGGGCCGGACCGGCAGGAACCGGTCCAGGGCCACATCCGGAAAGGCCAGCAACTCGCGCATCGACCGGCGGCGGCCATCGGCGTTGACCGGGATTCCGAGCGCATTGGCCTCGCCGGGCGTGAACAGGGTTTCACGTGAAACGGCCTGGGCCCCGGCCAGGGCGCGCGCCTTAGCCTCGAAGCGGGCGCGGCGAACCGGTCCCGCCAGGCCGAGCTCGATCGCCAGGGGCGTCAGGCGCTGGTCGGCGTTGTCGGCGCGCAGCGACAGCCGGTATTCCGCTCGGCTGGTGAACATCCGGTAGGGCTCGGTCACGCCGCGCGTCACCAGGTCATCGATCATCACGCCGATATAGGCCTGGTCCCGGCCGAGCACGACGGGCGCCAGGCCGGCCGCCGACCGGGCCGCGTTCAGCCCGGCCATCAATCCCTGCGCCGCCGCCTCCTCATAGCCGGTCGTGCCGTTGATCTGGCCGGCCAGATAGAGTCCGGGGCGCGCCTTGACCTCAAGCGCCGGCGTCAGTTCGCGCGGATCGACATAGTCGTATTCGATGGCGTAGCCGTAGCGGAACACCTCGACCCGCTCCAGGCCGGGGATGGTGCGCAGGAAGGCGAGCTGCGTCGCCTCGGACACCGAGGTCGAAATACCGTTGGGATAGACCGTCGGGTCATCCAGCCCCTCCGGCTCCAGGAAGATCTGGTGGCTGGTCTTGTCGGCGAAGCGGACCACCTTGTCCTCGATCGAGGGGCAATAGCGCGGCCCGCGCCCGGAAAACCGGCCGCCATAGACGGCGCTCTCGCCCAGGTTCTCGGCGATGATCCGGTGCGTCTCCTCAGTCGTGTGGGTGACCCCGCAGGCGATCTGGGGGACCGTGATCCGGTCGGTCAGGAAGGAGAAGGCGGCCGGCGTCTCGTCCGCCGCCTGCATCTCCAGCCGGTCCCAGGCGATGGTCCGGCCGTCCAGCCGCGCCGGCGTGCCGGTCTTCAGCCGGCCCATGGCCAGGCCGGCCGCGTGCAGGTCGGCGGCCAGGCCGGTCGAGGGCGCCTCGCCATGACGGCCCGCCGGGATGCGCTCATCGCCCCGGTGGATGACGCCGTTCAGGAAGGTGCCGGTCGTCAGCACCACGGCGCCGGCGCCGAGGCGCTCACCCGCTCCGGTCACGACGCCGACCACCCGGTCGCCGTCCAGGATCAGGCCCTCGGCGGTTCCCGCCATCAGGGTGAGGTTCGGGGTCGCAGCCAGTTCGGCCTGCATGGCCTCTCGATACAGGCGGCGGTCGATCTGGCTGCGCGGGCCGCGTACGGCGGCGCCTTTGGACCGGTTGAGCAGGCGGAACTGAATGCCGGAAACGTCGGCCAACCGTCCCATGATCCCGTCCATGGCGTCGATCTCGCGCACCAGATGGCCCTTGCCCAGGCCGCCGATGGCCGGGTTGCACGACATCTCGCCGATGGTCTCCAGCGTCTGGGTCAGCAGGACGGTGCGCGCGCCCGCGCGCGCCGAGGCGGCGGCGGCTTCGCAGCCGGCGTGGCCGCCGCCGATGACGACGACGTCGAAGGCAGGGTCGAGGGAGGAACTCATGACGCGCACATAGTCCAAACCACCGGATTTCGCCAGCGCCGCGACGCGGCCGGCGTGATGCGGCGCCGGTTCGATCCCCGCCGTTTCACGTGAAACATCGGTATGGCCAAGCTTATTTGCCGATGCAGAAGGTGGAGAAGACCTCTCCCAATATGTCCTCCACTCCGATGGCCCCGGTGACGCGGGCCAGGGCCTCGGCGGCCCGGCGCAGGTCGTCGCCCGCCATCTCCGGCGCGCGGTCCAGCGCGATCCGCGCCGCGCGCACGGCCGCCAGGGCCTCACTCAGCCGCAGCCGATGACGCTCGCGCGTGATCGCGGGGAAGTCGGCGCCGGACAGGTCGCGCGCCAGCCGGGCGGCCAACCAGTCGTGCAGCGCCGCCAGCCCCTCGCCGGTCGCCGTGCTGACGGCCAGAACCTCGAACCCGGGATCGACCTCGGCTGGCCCGAGGTCCGCCTTGTTGGCCACGACCAGGTCGCCGGGCCGGGCGTAATCCGCCGCCGCGCCCGCCGGGTCGCCCGGCGCGCGGACCCACAGGCGCAGCTCGGCCGCCTCCGCCCGGCGCCGGGCGCGGCGCACGCCCTCGGCCTCGACCGGGTCGTCGCTGTCGCGCAGGCCGGCGGTGTCGGACAGGGTGACGGCGTAGCCGCCGATGATCAGGTCGGCGTCCAGCACGTCGCGCGTGGTGCCGGCGATCGGCGTCACGATCGCCGCTTCGCGGGCGACCAGGGCGTTGAACAGCGACGACTTGCCGGCGTTGGTTTCCCCGATCAGGACGATGCGATAGCCCTCGCGCACCCGCTCGCCGCGCCGGCCGGTGTCGACGGCGCGGGCCAGGTCGTCGGCCAACCGGTCCAGCACCGGTCCGGCGGTGCGGGCCAGGTTGTCGGGCACTTCCTCGTCCGGAAAATCGATCTCGGCCTCGACCAGGGCCAGGGCGTGCAGCAGGTCGCGGCGGAAGCCGGCGTAGGTTTCGCTCAGCCGGCCGTCGAGCTGACCCAGCGCCTGTCTCGCCTGGGCCGCCGTCTCGGCGTCGATCAGGTCGGCGACGGCCTCAGTCTGGGCCAGATCCATGCGGCCGTTCTGGAAGGCGCGGCGGGTGAACTCGCCCGGTTCCGCCGGACGCAGGCCGAGCGCGATCAGGGCGCGGCTGGTCGCCTCCACCACCGCGCGGCCGCCGTGGAGGTGGAGTTCGGCGGAGTCCTCGCCGGTGTAGCTGTGAGGAGCCACGAAGCGCAGGACCAGCGCCTGGTCGATGTGCTCGTCGGCATGGGACAGGTCGCGAACGGACGCCAGCCGAGGCTTCAGGCCGCCGGCGCCCAGCGCGGCCAGCACGTCGTCGACGCCGGGGCCGGACAGGCGGATCACCGCAATGGCGCCCCGGCCGGGCGGCGTGGCGAGGGCGAAGATGGCGTCGGTCAATGGGTCGCCTCCCCATCTTCGATGGGCAGGTGGCGCGCCGCGTCAGCGGAGCGACGGAGGGGTTCTGCGGCGATGAATGCGGGAAGAGCCCCTCCACCGCGTAGCCTGTCCTCGGGCTCGCCTTTGGCGAGACCCGGGGGCGGTCCCCCTCCCCATTTCATGGAGAGGAGACGGGGTATCATTTCACGGCCGCGTCCATCATGCGGCGGAACTGATCCTGGGCCTGGAGGCCGACGCTGGTCCAGGCCTTCATCAGCTCCTCGGGCTGCATGGCGGCGACATTGGCCTTCATGCGCGCCTGCATCTCCGAGACCATGGCCTCGTTCAGCGGGGCCACGTCGGGCAGGCCCAGGAAGGCGCGCGCCTCCGCCGGGGTGCAGTCGATCTCGACATTGATCTTCATCGGCTCGGCTCCGTTTCACGTGAAACAGAACGCCCGGCGACGGCGCCGCCTCAGGTGTTCATCGACTGGAAGAAGTCCGAATTGTTCTTCGACTGGCGCAGCTTGTCGAGCAGGAATTCGATCGCGTCCTGGGGCCCCATCGGATTGAGGATGCGGCGCAGCACGTAGGTCTTGGCCAGCTGGTCCTTGGGCGTGATCAGGTCTTCCTTGCGGGTGCCGGACTTGAGCACGTCGATGGCCGGGAAGATGCGCTTGTCGGCGACCTTGCGGTCCAGCACGATTTCGGAGTTGCCGGTGCCCTTGAACTCTTCGAAGATCACCTCGTCCATGCGGCTGCCGGTGTCGATCAGGGCCGTGGCGATGATGGTCAGCGAACCCCCCTGCTCCACATTGCGCGCGGCGCCGAAGAAGCGCTTGGGCCGTTGCAGGGCGTTGGCGTCCACGCCGCCGGTCAGCACCTTGCCCGACGACGGGACGGTGGCGTTGTAGGCCCGGCCCAGGCGGGTGATGGAGTCCAGCAGGATCACCACGTCCTTCTTGTGCTCGACCAGGCGCTTGGCCTTTTCGATGACCATTTCGGCGACGGCGACGTGGCGGGTGGCCGGTTCGTCGAAGGTCGAGGCCACGACCTCGCCCTTCACCGTGCGCTGCATGTCGGTGACTTCCTCAGGCCGTTCGTCGATCAGCAGGACGATCAGGAAGACCTCGGGGTGGTTCTTCTCGATCGACTTGGCGATGTTCTGCAGCATCACCGTCTTGCCGACGCGCGGCGGGGCGACGATCAGGCAGCGCTGGCCCTTGCCCAGCGGGGCGACGATGTCGATGACCCGGCCCGAGCGATCCTTCAGCGTCGGATCCTGGATTTCCATGTGCAGCCGCTCTTCCGGATAGAGCGGGGTCAGGTTGTCGAACAGGACCTTGGTCTTGACCGTTTCCGGGTCTTCCAGGTTGATCGTGTCGACCTTCTGCAGGGCGAAGTAGCGCTCGCCCTCGCGCGGGGCGCGGATGGCGCCATGGACCGTGTCGCCCGAGCGCAGGCCGAAGCGACGGATCTGCGAGGGCGAGACATAGATATCGTCCGGACCCGGAAGATAATTGGCGTCCGGGCTGCGCAGGAAGCCGAAGCCGTCGGGCAGGATCTCCAGCACGCCGTCGGCGATGATCTCGACCTCTTCCTCGGCCAAGCCCTTCAGGATGGCGAACAGCAGGTCCTGCTTGCGCAGGTTGGAGGCGTTCTCGATCTCGAGCTGTTCGGCGAAGGCGACCAGGTCGGCCGGGGACTTCTCGTTCAGTTCGGCCAGGGTGATGCGGCCGGATGGGACGACGGGTTCGCCGTCCTCTTCATCCTCGTCCTCGACCACGGCGTCGCCGGCGTCGACGGCGGGGTCGGCGTCCGGCGTCAGGTCCAGGGCGGTGTCGTCCGCCTCGGTCTCGGGAGAATCGGGATTGGTGTCGCGCACGTCGGTCATGATGCAGGCTCGCGGTCGCGCACGCCAAAGGGCGCGCGGCGGGGAAACTCAGGATGTCTGGCCTTTGGGGCCGAAGGGAGGTGCGGCGGGCTCCCGTCCGCCAAGGGACAGGCGCCGCGAGAGAAAGGGACCGCCGGCGCGGCGCCGGACGGTTCGCCGCCAGCGGAACCACAGGCGGCGGGGAAGGTCAAGCGGGGCCTTTGCGGCTGGAGGTCTCCTCCCCGTCCTGTGGGGAGGGGGACCGCCCCCGGGGCTCGCCAAAGGCGAGCCCGAGGACAGGCTACGCGGTGGAGGGGCCCTTGAAGCGGCGCCGGCGTCTGGACGGGCGAGAAGAACCCCTCCGTCTCTCCACTGCGCTTCGAGCCACCTCCCCGCTTCGCGGGGAGGAGACGGCTTACGGCTTAGCCGAAGGTCCACTCCGTGGTGACGGACAGGACCATGACGATGGCCAAGAGGAAGGGGATCTCGTTGGTCATCCGCCAGAACTTGCCGGAATATCTAGAGGTGCCCGCCGCGATCTTGCGGCGCTGACCGGCCAGGAAGCCGTGCCAGCCGCTGAGCAGCAGGACACCGGCCAATTTGGTGATCATCCAAGGTTCCGCAAGGAAGGCCCAGCCGCGCGCAGAGACGTCGATGTGGATCAGCCACAGGCCAAATCCCCAGGCCAGGATCATCGCCGGATTGATGATGATGCGCAGCAGCCGAGTCTGCCACAGGCGCAGCAGGGCCTGCATCTCGCTGCGCAGCGGCTCGGGCTTGGTCGCCTGCTCGGCGTCATAGGCGAACAGGCGCGGCAGGAAGAGCATTCCCGCCATCCAGGCGATGACGGCCAGGATGTGCAGGCCCCGGGCCAGATCGTAGGCGTTCATCTTGGGGCGTTCATGCGGCGGCGCAGCCTTTCTGATGCGGACAGGCGGCCCAGCGCCCCTGGCAGCCCGGACCATAGGGGGCCGCGCCGGCGCGCGGCAAGGCGTCGATCACCGCATCGGCCAGGCCTTCGACGAAGGCCGGCCGATGGCCGACGGCGGGAACGCGGAGATAGGGCGCGACACCCAGGCCGCGGGCCAGTTCGCCGTATTCGATGTCCAGTTCGACCAGGGTCTCGACATGTTCGGACACGAAGGCGATCGGCGCGACGACCGCGCCCAGGCCGTCGTCCGCCGCCTGGCGGATCGCCTCGGGCGTCGAGGGCCCCAGCCATTTCAGGGGCCCGACGCGGCTCTGGTAGCAGACCGCGTGGTCCAGCGGCCCACGCAGGGCGGTCAGCCGCGCCATCACCGCCTCGACCGTCGCCTCGACCTGCTCCTGGTAGGGATCGCCCTTGCCGCTGACCAGAGCCTCGGGAATGCCATGGGCGGAGAACAGCAGGCGCACGGGCCGGCCGCCGGCCTTGTCCAGCGTCTCGGAGATGAGCTGCACCTGGGCCTCGACCCAGCCCTCGGCGCGCGGCCAGCAGCACACGGCCCGGCTGAGGCCCGAACCGGCGTAGGCCTCGGCCCACCGCTTCAGCGACGACTGGGTCGTCGTCGTCGAATACTGCGGATAGAGCGGCAGCAGCACGATCTCGTCGGGGCCGAAGACGGCGACCTCGGCGGCCGTCTCCTCGGTCAGCGGCCGCCAGTAGCGCATGGCGACGAAGGCGCGCACCTCGTCTCCCGGCAGGCGGCGCGCCACGGCCCGCGCCAGGGCGTCGGCCTGACGCCGGGTCTCGGGCAGCAGGGGCGAACCGCCGCCCATCAGCCGATAATTGGCCTGGGCCGTCTTCTCGCGCCGACGGGCGATCAGCCAGGCCAGCGGCGTGCGAAGGATTCCCGGCAGGCCGATGATGGCCGGGTCGTTGAACAGGTTGAACAGGAACGGCTTGACCGCGGCCTGGTCGTCGGGCCCGCCCAGGTTGAACAGCACCACCGCGATGCGGCGTCCTCCCGTGGCCGTGGCCGCCTTCACTGGGCGCCGATCCGGCGCAGCACCTGTTCGACGTGGTCGACCGGCACGTCCGGCAGGATGCCGTGGCCCAGGTTGAAGATCCACGGACCCTGACCCCAGGCCTCCATCATCCGGTCGACGCGCCGGTCCAGCAAGTCGCCGCCGGCGCGCAGCAGCAGCGGGTCGAGCGCGCCCTGGATCGGCTTGATCGCCTGGACGCGGCGGCCGACCTCCAGCGGGCAGGGGGTGTCCAGGGCGACGGCGTCGACCTCGACCTCGGCGGCGTAGCGCTCGGCCAGCGCCGCCGAGCCGCGTGGAAAGCCGATCAGGGGAACCGTCACGCCCAGTTCTCGCACGCGCTTCACCAGCGCCTGATGCGGCCTAAGCACCAGGCGTTCGAACAGGTCGTCGGGCAGGCCCTCGGCCCAGCTCTCGAAGATCTTCAGCGCGTTGGCGCCGGCGTCGGCCTGCATCTTCAGATAGCGGGCGCTGGCCTCGACCAGGACCTCCAGCGTCGCATCGACCCGCTCGGGATCGGCGTAGGCGTAGGTCCGGGCCTGGGCGCGCTCTCCCTTGCCGATGGTCCGGTGCTCGCCGTCCAGCATGTAGGTGGCCACGGTCCAGGGCGCGCCGCAGAAGCCGATCAGGGCGCGCTCAGGCTCCAGCTCGGCGCGGACCCGGCCCAGGGTCTCGCCCACCGCCGACAACTGCTCGCCCGCCGCCGCCGCCAGTTCGGCCATGCGCCCGGGAACGGGCATTTCGCCCAGGCGAGGCCCCTCGCCCGCCTCGAACCAGACGTCCTGGCCCAGGGCGCGCGGGATCAGCAGGATGTCGGCGAAGACGATGGCCGCGTCGAAGCCGAACCGGCGCATCGGCTGCAAGGTCGCCTCGGCCGCCATCTCGGGGTTCAGGCAGAAGGCGATGAAGTCCGGCGCCTCGGCGCGGAGGCGGCGGTATTCGGGCAGGTAACGGCCCGCCTGGCGCATGAACCAGACCGGCGGGCGGTCCGACGTCTCTCCCCGGAGAGCCTTGATCAGGAGGGGCGTGGTCATGCCGGGACGCATAGGGTCACAGGCTCCGGGCCTCAATCCCTAATCAGATTAAGAATTAAAAGATTCGTAGAAGTTGGCAGGACCCGGGAAAGCCGGGGAAGACTCGCGGGGCGTCCCCGGAACAGACGCGAACATCCACCGGTCGTCCGGAGCGATTTCCCGCACGGTCGCGGCGGTGGACAATCCTTAACGAGACCTTACCCGACAAGGGATTCCCGGGCCCGCGCCCTGTGGTCTGGGTTAAGGGCCGTTAACCCCTCATTAGGATTTTCCACAGCGGTTCGCGAACCGTCCTCCCGCCTTGGGATGAACCGGCCGCCGGGTCCGGCGACCATCCCCCGTCATCCCCGCTCGCCCCTCGTCCGGGGAGCCGCTATGGAGAAGCCGGCGCCGTCTTGCGCCCCTCGCCCACCGCCCTTTCCACAGGGAGCGAACCGATCCCGATGACACCCGTCCGCCCCCATCCGCGCCTGGCCACCTATTTCCATGTCCACCTGGTGTCCGATTCCACCGGCGAGACGCTGAACGCCATGGCCAAGGCGGTGACCGCCCGCTTCGACGGCGTCATCCCGATCGAGCACATCTACGCCCTGGTCCGCTCGCCCAAGCAGATGGACCGGGTGCTGGAGGAGATCGCCGCGGCGCCCGGGGTGGTCCTGCACACCCTGGTGGACCGCGAGCTGCGCGAACAGCTCGAGGAGGGATGCCGGCGGCTGGACATGCCGCAGATCGGGGCGCTGGACCCGCTGATCGGCGCCCTGTCCCGTTACCTGGGCGCGGCCCTGTCCAAGCGGGTCGGGGCCCAGCACGCCCTGGACCACGACTATTTCAACCGCATCGCCGCCCTGGACTTCGCCATCGCCTATGACGACGGCCAGGGTACGGTGGAGCAGCTGGAGGGCGCCGACGTGGTGCTGTGCGGGGTCAGCCGCACCTCCAAGACGCCGACCTGCATCTATCTGGCGCACCGCGGGGTGCGCGCGGCCAATGTGCCGCTGGTCCCGGGCCAGGAGGACGGCGAGCGGCTGACCCGGCTGAACAATCCCCTGGTCATCGGCCTGACGGTGTCGCCCGACCGGCTGGTCCAGATCCGCCGCAACCGGATCGACAACCTGAACGCCAGCCAGCGTTCGGACTATACCGACCAGGACGCGGTGCGCGACGAGATCATCAAGGCGCGGCGGGCCTTCGAGCGGCGCGGCTGGCCGGTGATCGACGTGACCCGTCGGTCGGTGGAGGAGACGGCGGCCTCGATCCTGAACCTGCTCAGCGAACGACGCAGCCGCCAGCTGGGAGCGGCGTGGTGAGCGGCGCGGAGGCCCCGGCGCCGCGCCTGATCCTGGCCTCCAGGAGCGCCGCGCGTCGCGCCATGCTGGAGAACGCCGGCGTGCCGTTCGAGGCGCGCGTCGCCGATGTGGACGAAGAGGCGATCAAGGCGGCGTCGGCCGACCTGGACGCGGCGGCCCTGGCGGTGCGGCTGGCCGAGGCCAAGGCCCTGGCCGTGTCCCGCGACGACGAGGACGCCTGGGTGCTGGGTTCGGACCAGACCCTGGCCTTCGACGGCGGCCTGGTGTCCAAGGCGCGCGACCTGGAGGCGGCGCGCGCCCGGCTGGCGGCGATGCGGGGCCGCGCCCACCAGCTGCATTCCGGCGCGGCCCTGGCGATCAAGGGCCAGGTGGTCTGGTCCGGGGTCGACACCGCCCACATGCGGATGCGCGATGTCTCCGACGCCTTCCTGGACGCCTATCTGGCGCGCGAGGGCGAGGCGTTGCTGGCCTGCGTCGGCGCCTATCGGCTGGAGGGGCTGGGATCGCAGCTGTTCGAGGCGGTGGACGGCGATTATTTCACCGTGCTGGGCCTGCCGCTGTGGCCGGTGCTGGCGGAGCTGAGGCGCGCGGGGGTGCTGAGATCATGAGCGGATGCCGCATCACCGGCGCGGCGCTGGTCGCCGGCATCGCCGGCCGGCCGGTGGCGCATTCGCTGAGCCCCGTCATCCACAACGCCTGGCTGGCGGCGGGCGGGATCGACGGCGCCTATGTCCCCTTCGCCCCGGCCGACGACGACGGCTTCCGCGCCCTGGTCGCGGCGGGACGCGCCGGCCTGGTCCTGGGGCTGAACGTCACCGCGCCGTTCAAGGAACTGGCCTTCGCCCTGGCGGACGAGACGACGGCGGCGGCGCGGCTGACCCGGTCGGCCAACATCCTGGCCTTCCACGACGGGCGGGTGCGCGCCGACAGCTCCGACGGGATCGGCCTGATGCGCGGGCTGAACGAGCAGGCGCCGGACCTCGACGTGCGCGGGCGGCCGGTCGCGGTGCTGGGCGCGGGCGGCGCGGCGCGGGCCGGCTCCGGCGCCCTGGTCGAGGCGGGCGCCGAGGTGCGGATCGTCAACCGGTCGCGCGACCGGGCCGAGGCCCTGGCGGCGGACCTGGGGCCGTCGGTCCGGGTGATGACGGCGGAGGCGGCCCTCGACGGCGCGGCCCTGGTCGTCAATGCGCTGAGCGTCCAGCCGGACATCGACCTGGCCCGGGCGCCCGACGACGCCGTGGCGATGGACATGACCTACAAGCCGCTCGACACGCCCTTCCTGCAGGCGGCGCGGGCGCGTGGGCTGAAGACGGTGGACGGCCTGTCGATGCTGATCGGTCAGGCGGCGCCGTCGTTCGAGGCCCTGTTCCGCCGCCCGCCGCCGCGGCTGGACCTGCGCGCCCTGCTGACGGCGCATCTGGCGGGAACGGGCGGATGATCGTCCTGGGCCTGACCGGCTCCATCGGCATGGGCAAGTCGACGACGACGGCCATGTTCGCGGACCTGGGGGCGGTGGTGTGGAACGCCGACGACGCCGTCCACCGGCTCTACGCCCGGGGCGGGGCGGCGGTCGGACCGGTCGGGGAGGCCTTCCCCGGCGTGGTCGTGGACGGGACCGTCGATCGCGCCCGGCTGGCCGAGGCCCTGGGCCGGGACGCGGACGCCTTCCGCCGGCTGGAGACCCTCGTCCACCCGCTGGTCGCCGAGGGCCGGCTGGCCGACCTGGAGGCGGCGCGGGCCGCGGGCGTCCGGCTGGCGGTGCTGGACATCCCCCTGCTGTTCGAGACCGGCGGCGACCGGGCCGTGGACGCGGTGGTCGTGGTCACCGCCGATCCGGAGATCCAGGCCGAGCGCGTGCTGGCCCGTCCCGGCATGACGCGCGAGCGGTTCGAGGCCATCCTGGCGCGCCAGCTTCCCGACGCCGAGAAGCGGGCGCGGGCGGATTTCGTCGTCGACACCGGCGGGGGACTGGAGGCGGCGCGGGCCGAGGTCGAGGCCATCGTGGCGACCGTGCTCGATCCCGGCTGGAAATCCCCGAGGCGAACCCTTCCGCAACCGGCCGAATTTCTCCATTAAGGGGCCATGGCCCGCGAGATCGTCCTCGACACCGAAACCACCGGATTCGACCCCCGGACGGGCGACCGCCTGATCGAGGTGGGCTGCATCGAGCTGGAGGACCTGCTGCCGACGGGCCGCACCTTCCACCGCTTCGTCAATCCGGAGCGGCTGATCCCGGCCGAGGCGATCCGCGTCCACGGCATCACCGACGACAAGGTCAGGGACGCGCCAAAATTCCATGAGGTGGTCGACGACCTGCTGGAGTTCGTCGGCGACGCCGTTCTGATCGCCCACAACGCCGCCTTCGACCGTAATTTCATCGACTTCGAACTGGGCCGCTGCGGACGTCCCGTCACCGGCGAGCCGCGCTGGATCGACACCCTGGCTCTGGCCCAGAAGCGCTTTCCGGGCATGGCCAATTCGCTGGACGCCCTGTGCAAGCGCTTCAAGATCTCGCTGGTCGAGCGGACCTTGCACGGCGCCCTGATCGACGCCCGGCTGCTGGCCGAGGTCTATCTGGAACTGAAGGGCGGCAAGGAGCGGGTGCTGGACCTGTCGGCCGCCCGGCCCGTCGCCGGCGGCGGAACGAGCGTGGCGGCGACGGCCTATCCGCCGCGCCCGCGGCCCCTGGCGGCGCGGGTGACGGTCGAGGCGGCGGCGGCGCACCTGGCCTTCCTGCGCGCCAATCTGAAGGACCACAGCCTGTGGGCGGGCTATGGCGTGACGGTCGCAGACGAAGAAGCGGCCTAACAATGCAGGTCTTCTCCCTCCCGCTGCGGGGAGGGTCGTCGCAGAGCGACGGGGCGGGGGCGGCAAGGCGACCCACACGGGCCTGACGGCAGGGAATCCGAGGCGTATCGCCTGGCCCTCTCCACCCGGCTTCGCCTACGGCTCGGCCACCCTCCCCCGCAGGGGGAGGGAAAAGCTTTGCGAAGGTCTTACGCCTGGCCGGTCGCCGGGGGTTGGTTGGCGATCTGCTGCTGGCGGGCGATGTAGATGGCGGCGAAGTCGATCGGGTCCAGCATGAAGGGCGGATAGAAGCCGCCGTCGGCGGTGGCGCGGCTGATGACCTCGCGCGCGAACGGGAACAGGTAGCGCGGGCATTCGATCAGCAGCAGCGGCTCGATGTCGCGTTCCTGGACGTTGGCGAGCTGGAACAGGCCGCCATAGACCAGTTCGACGTGGAACACCGGCTGGTTCTCGTGGCTGGCCTTGACCGACAGCTTCAGGTCCAGCTCGAACAGGCCGTCGGGGCGGCCCTGGGCGCCCATCTCGACGCCCAGGTCGATGGCGGGCTTGCCGTCGATGCGCAGGCTCTCGGGCGCGCGGGGATTCTCGAACGACAGGTCCTTGACGTACTGGGCCAGGATGCGGAAGCCGGGGCCGGCCGGCTGGCCCTGCTGCGGTTCGGCGCCGGCGGGGGCGCCGTTCTGGGCGTCGGCGGGCGGCATGGCGTCGGTCATGAAGACGATCTCTGGAAAACGGAGGCCGGATGCGGCCGGAATAAGGCGCCGCGACTAGCACGGCGGGACGTATCGCCGCAACGGCGGCGGACCGAGAGGGCGCGCTTCGCCTTGCTTCGCCCTATATCAATCCGTAATCGTGCCCGCGTGGGCCCTTCGCGCCCCGACAGACAGGAAGTCCTCCCTTGCCGGTCCCGTTTCAGATCGTCGTCTTCGCCGTCATCGCCGCCCTGGTGCTGTTCCAGCTCTACAATGTGCTGGGCAAGCGGGTGGGTCGCCAGCCGCAGGAGGACGCCCAGGTCGTCGCGCCTCCGCCGCAGGCCGACGCCGTCAAGGCGCCGGCGCTGGACGCGGCCACCCTGGCCTCGGTCTCCAGCCTGAAGGCGCGCGATCCCGGCTTCGATCCCGCGCGGTTCCTGGAGGGCGCGCGCCAGGCCTATGAGACGATCGTCAGCGCCTATGCATCGGGCGACCGCGCGGCGCTGAAGCCGTTGCTGACGCCGGTGGTCCTCGCCTCGTTCGAGGCCGGCATCGCCGCCCGCGAGCAGCGGGGCGAGAGCGAGACGGTGGAATTCCTCTTTCCTCCCCGCGCCGACCTGGAAGGGGCCTCGGCCGAGGGCGACAAGGCGGTGGCCAAGGTGCGCTTCCTGGCCGAGCTGCGCAGTCGCGTGACCAAGGCGTCCGGCGAGACCGCCGATTCCACCACGGGCGAGCCCCTGGTCGAGGAACGCCGCACGGCCGAGCACTGGACCTTCGAGCGGATGCTGGGCGCCAGCGATCCCAACTGGGTGCTGGCCCGCGTCGAGCCCGCGACGGCCTGATCCCGATGCGCGGCCCTCTCCTGGCGGCGCGCCGCTCCGCGCGGGCGGCGCTGTTTCCCGCCGTCGCGGCCCTGGTCCTGGCCGCCTGCGCCACGCCGGCTCCAACGCCCCTGACGCCTCTTCCCTCGCCCCCGCCGGCCCCGTCGCCCGTCCCGTCGCCGGCTCCTGGACCGCAGCCGGTCGGGGCCGGCCCGCAGGTTCTGCCGGGCTGGGGCGAGGAGAACCACCTGGCGGCGTTCCAGGCCTATGTCGCCGGCTGCGGCGTCGCGCGCGAGGCGGCGGCGCAGCGGGCCTGCGAGCGGGGCCGCGCCCTGGCGGAGCGCAATCCGACGCCGTCGGACGCCCGCGCCTTCTTCGAGACCGGCTTCTTCGTTTCTCCGACCGAGACCGCCGACGGACGGCCCGGCCTCCTGACCGCCTATTTCGCGCCTGAGTACGAGGCGCGCCGCCGGCCCGATGCGGCGTTCGACGCGCCGGTGCTGGCCCCGCCGGCCGACCCGCGCGCCGCCGGAGACCGGGCGACGATCGAGGCCGAGGCGCGGCCCGACCAGGCCCTGGCCTGGATGCGGGCCGAGGACCTGTTCTTTCTGCAGATCCAGGGCTCGGGCTATCTGACCTTCGAGGACGGCGCCAAGGCGCGCGCGGCCTACGCCGGCGACAACGGCAAGACCTTCGTCGGCATCGCCCGGCCGATGGCGCAGCGCGGCCTGCTGCCGGCGAACGGAACCTCCGGCGACGCCATCCGCGGCTGGCTGGCCGCGCATCGCGGGCCGGAGGCGCGGGCGGTGATGGACCTGAACCCGCGCTACATCTTCTTCCGCATGGACCCGGACGACGGCGGCGAGCCGGCCGGGGCGGCGGGCGCCCCCCTGACGCCGCGCCGCGCCGTCGCCGTTGATCCGCGCAACTGGAGCTATGGCGACCTGGCCTGGGTCGACGCCGACGGCGGCGGTCTCGCGGGCGCGCGGGCCAGTTATCGCGGCCTGGTCGTGGCGCTGGACACCGGATCGGCCATCACCGGGCCGGTGCGCGCCGATCTCTACATGGGGCGCGGCGAGGCCGCCGGCGGCGAGGCCGGCGCGGTGCGTCATCCCCTGCGGATGTGGCGGCTGGTCCCGAAGGGCTGACCTCGCGGCTTCCTCCATCCCTGCGGGGGAGGGAGAAGGCCCGCATCAGGCCAGGTCCTCGATCTCGTCCTCGGTCAGTTCGCCGGGGACGATGGTGACGGGGAGCTTGCGGCCGCCGAGCTGGGCGCCGGTCTTGATGATGGCCGACACCAGGGGGCCTGGGCCCCGCGCGCCGGCGCCGGCGGCGAGGACCAGGATCTTGATGTCGGGATCCTCGCCCACGACCTTGCGGATCGCCCCCTGGGGATCGCCGAATTCGATCAGGAAGATCGGCGCCGCGCCGGACCGCGCGGTCGCCTCCGCGCCCAGGCGGTTCAGCAGCGCCTCGGCCTCCTCGCGCTGCTGACGCTCGATCTCTTCGCGCGCGCCGGACCAGTGGGCGTCCGTGTCGGGCGCGATCACGCGCAGCAGGGCCACCCGCCCGCCGGTGGACCGGGCGCGACGGCAGGCGAAGCGCAGCGCCGCGTCGAATTCCGGACTGTCGTCGACGACGACGAGGAACTTTCTCGGCATGTCGGCCTCCCTGCCCGCCCCTGGGCGTCCTGGAGCGCGAGGAGGCCGCAGCCAGCCCCGGCCGTCAAGTCATGGTCAGGCCGTCGCCAGGGCGGCGCTGGCCAGATCGCGGATGGTGGCGTTGGCGATGGTCAGCTTGGCGAAGGTCCAGCCGGACCCCGACTGCTCGATCTCGTCCACCGAGGCGCGCACCCCCTCGACCACCGCCAGGCGCGGCCCGATCCAGGCGTCCACGGCCGTCTCGGCCGCTTCCTCCGACACGCCGACCGACGGATCGGAGCCCTTGGCCACGGCGCGGGCCAGGGTCCGCTGTTCTTGCATCAGGTCCTCGATCAGGCGACGCACCGCCAGCCGGTCGAAGTGGTCGGCCGACGGGATGGAGCCGGCCGCCGCACGCAGGCGGTCGAAGTCGAAGGCGGCCCCGACCTGGTGGTAGAGGCGCGCCATCTCGGCCACGGGCCAACCGGTCTCGGCCGCCAGGTCGCCGATGTCGGCGGCGGCGACCAGCGGACGCATGATGGAGATGCGCCGCGTCAGGTCCTCGGGCGCGCCCAGGTCGGCGAAGCGGCGGACGCGGTCCTCCAGCCGGCCCTGTTCGAAGCGCGACAGCACGCCCGGCCCCTCGGCCTGGAGGGCGTCGGCGACGGGACGGTAGCGGTCGATCAGGGTTTGCACCGACACGCCGTCCTTGGCGCGCCGGGCCAGCCAGAAGGTCTGGCGGCGCAGGACCACGGCGATCTCCTGGTACAGGGCGGTCTGCGCCTCGGCCGAGATCTTCAGGTCCAGGGCGGAGACGGCGTCCCACGCCTCGTCCAGGCGGAAGGCGCGCCGCGCGGCCTCGAAGGCCAGGACCAGGGCGGTCGCGTCGCATTCGGCCGCGCCGCGCAGGCGGTCCGGGAAGGTCGGGCCGCAGATGTTGACGATCTCGTTGGCCAGGACGGTGGCGATGATCTCGCGCCGCAGCCTGTGGCTCTTCATCTCCGGCTCGAACCGGGCCAGCGGCTCGGGGAAGTAGCGGACCAGGGTCTCTTCGAAGAAGGGGTCCTCGGGCGCGGCCGAGGCGACGATGTCGTCCGACAGCTCCAGCTTGGCGTAGGCGGTCAGCACCGCCAGTTCCGGCCGCGACAGCGGGACGCCGCCGGCCATCATCTCCTTGACGCGGGCGTCGTTGGGCAGCCCCTCGACCTTGCGGTCCAGCTTTCCGCGCGCCGACAGCGCCTGCATGAAGCGCTGCTGCCCGTCCAGGGCGGCGACGCCCTCAGCCTGCTGCAGCGTCAGGGCCAGGGTCTGGTCGTAGTTGTGCTCCAGCACCTTGCGCCCGACCTCGTCGGTCAGGCCGGTCAGCAGGCCCGCGCGCTGGTCGACCGGCAGGACGCCGTTGGTGACCGCCGAGCCGACCAGGATCTTGATGTTCACCTCGTGGTCGGAGGTGTCCACGCCGGCGGAGTTGTCGATGGCGTCGGTGTTGATGCGGCCGCCGTCGCCGTCCCGCGCGTTTTGGGCGAAGGCGATGCGCCCGGCCTGGGTGAAGCCCAGGTTGGCCCCCTCGCCCACCACCTTGACCCGCAGTTCGTCGCCATTGATCCGCACCGCGTCATTGGCCTTGTCGCCGACCTGCATGTCGGTCTCGGACGCGGCCTTCACATAGGTGCCGATGCCGCCGAGGTAGAGCAGCTCGACCGGCGCCTTGAGGATGGCGCGGATCAGGCTGATCGGGTCCAGCGCCTCGTCGGCGATGTCCAGCAGGGCCTTGATCTGCGGCGTCAGGGCGATCGACTTGGCGGTGCGCGAGAAGACGCCGCCGCCCTCCGAGATCAGGCTCTTGTCATAGTCCTGCCAGGACGAGCGCGGCAGGTCGAACAGGCGCTTGCGCTCGGCCCAGCTGGTCGCCGGGTCGGGCGTCGGGTCGATGAAGATGTCGCGGTGGTCGAAGGCGGCGACCAGCTGCGTCGCCTTGGACAGCAGGGCGCCGTTGCCAAACACGTCGCCCGACATGTCGCCGACGCCGACCATGGTGAAGGGCTCGGTCTGGATATCCTTGCCGCGCTCGCGGAAGTGGCGCTTGACCGCCTCCCAGGCGCCGCGGGCGGTGATGCCCATGCCCTTGTGGTCGTAGCCGACCGATCCGCCCGAGGCGAAGGCGTCGCCCAGCCAGAAGCCGTAGGCGGCCGAGACGCCGTTGGCGATGTCGGAGAAGGTCGCCGTGCCCTTGTCGGCGGCGACGACCAGATAGGGATCGTCGTCTTCCCAGGCGACGACGTTGGCCGGACGCACCACCGCGCCGTCGGCGGCGATGTTGTCGGTCAGGTCCAGCAGGCCGGACAGGAAGGTCTTGTAGGCGCGGACAGCCTCGGCCTGGATCGCCTCGCGGTCGCCGGTGCGCGGCAGGCATTTCGGGTAGAAGCCGCCCTTGGAGCCGACTGGCACGATGACCGCGTTCTTGACCTGCTGCGCCTTGACCAGGCCCAGCACCTCGGTGCGGAAGTCGTCGCGGCGGTCGGACCAGCGCAGGCCGCCGCGCGCCACCGGGCCGAAGCGCAGGTGGACGCCCTCCACATGCGGCGCCCAGACGAAGATCTCGCGATAGGGCTTGGGCAGCGGCAGGTCCTCAAGCTCGCGCGAGGCGATCTTCAGGGAGATGTAGGTCTTGGGCCGGCCGTCGGCGTCGGTCTGGAAGTAGTTTGTGCGCTTCACCGCTCCGACCAGGGCCGCCAGGCGGCGCAGGGCGCGGTCGTGGTCCAGGCTGCCGACGGCCTGGAGCAGGCCGCCGATCTTGTCGTTCAGTTCGGCGACCTTGGCCTCGCGCGCTTCGGCGGGGGCGTCGCCCTCGAACTTGGCCCGGAACAGCGAGACCAGGGCGCGCGACACGTCGGGATATTCGCGCAGCGCCTCTTCCTGCACGGCCTGGGACGGATCGAGGCCGGTCTGCTGGCGATAGCGGGCCAGGACGCGGATCAAGGCGGCTTCGCGCCAACTGACGCCCAGTTCGACCACCAGGCGGTTGAAGCCGTCGCTCTCGGTGCGGCCGGTCCAGACGGCGGCGAAGGCCTGCTCGAACGGGCGACTGACGTCCTCGAACACCAGGGCCTCGCCGCGCGGGTCCTCCATCAGGAATTCGTGGACGTGGATTTCGTCCTCGCCCTGCGGCCGGATCGGATAGCCGTATTCCTCCAGCGTCTTCAGCCCCATGTCGGCCAGGATCGGCAGGACGTCGGACAGCGGCACGGTCGGGCCGCGGCGATACAGCTTGAAGCGGAACTGAAGGGTGCTGTCGCCCGGATCGCGGAAGGCGCGCACGGCCAGGGCCTCGCCGCCCTCTCCAGCCGCGCCCAGGCGGCTCATTTCCTCGAGATCGCGCACGGCCTCGTCGGCGTCGTAGCGATCGCGGTAGGCGGTCCCGAAGGCGCGGGCCCAGCGGGCGCTGAGCGGCCCGACGGCGACCTCCTCCACGTCCGAGCGGCGCAGCGCGCTCTCGAACCGCTCGACCCAGCCCCGGCCGGCCTCGGCGACATCGGCCTCCAGCTGGGCCGGGTCCGGCGTCGGATGCTCGCCGGGGTTCACGCCGATGATGAAGTGGACGCGGGTCAGGGGCGCGTCCGACAGCTGCGGATACCAGGCCGAGACGCGGCCGCCCCAGGCGCGGGCCAGGATCTGGCCGATGCGCTCGCGCACCGACGGATCATAGCGCTCGCGCGGCACGAACAGCAGCACCGAGACGAAGCGGTCGAACGGATCCTGGCGGGTGAAGATGCGGATGCGCGGCCGGTCGTACAGGTGCAGGATGCCCAGGCCGATCGACAGCAGTTCGTCTTCCGAGATCTGGAAGAGCTCGTCGCGCGGATAGTTCTCCAGGATGTTGCGCAGGCGCTTTTCGTTGTGGCTGCCCGGCGTCTTGTCGGCGCGGGCCAGGACGTTGGCGACCTTGCGCCGCACCAGCGGCACCTCGGCGGCCGTCTGGTCGTAGGCCTCGGAGGTGAACAGGCCGACGAAGCGGGTCTCGCCGACCGGCTTGCCGTCCGCGCCGTAGCGCTTGACCCCGACGTAATCCATGTAGGCCCGGCGGTGGACGCGCGAACGGGCGTTGGCCTTGGCCACCGTGACCGGCTCGGACAGGTCCAGCAGGCGGCGCATCTGGCGGGTCAGGACCGCCGGCTCGTTGGTGCGGCGCAGGATGGTGCGTTCGCGGTCGCGCAGGATGCCCAGCGCCTGGCCGGTCTGGTTCAGCACGGCGTCGGGCTCGTAATCGCCGTCGGCGGCGCGGGGATAGTCGTATTCGCGCGCGCCCAGGAAGACGAAGTGGTCGCTTTTCATCCAGCGCAGGAAGGCCAGGGTCTCGTCGCGCACCTCCGGGTCGACGCCGGGCGCGGCCTCGATCTGCTGCACCAGGCTGCGCGCCAGGGCCAGCATGGCCTCGTGGTCCTGGACCGCGGCATGAACGTCGGCCAGGGCGGCGGCCAGGCCTTCGCCGATGGCGTCACGCCGCTCCTGCGGGGTCGAGTCGATCAGCATCAGGATGACCGACAGACGACGGCCGTCCAGGTCGATGACGGGGTGGAACAGGGCGCGCACCGAGGCGCCGGTGTCGGCCAGGGCGCCGAGGGCGCTGTCGACCAGGAAGGGGGCGTCCGCCTGGACGATGCGGATCAGATCATAGGCGTTGTCGCCGGCCAGCGGGCCGACGGTGATCAGGGGCGGCGAGCCGGCGTCGTAATCCTGCGCCGCGCGCCAGGCGTCGGCCAGAACGCCGGCCAGGGATTCGCCGTCCAGACCCGGCGTCTCGTCCGCCGCATAGTCCTCCAGCGCCTGGGCCAGGAAGGAAGTCCCGGCCGCGCCCGGACCCGTTCCGACGATCCGCGCGAAGGCCGCCTCCACAGCGGCCGGGGCGATCGGCTGAACCGGGACGAGGCGCGGATCGAGGGCGGTCATGGACATCAGTCTCGAGAGACGCGGCGACAAGCCGCTCGGGGCGTGACGCGGCGCGCGCCACAACCGCTCACTAGGCCAAGTCCGGTCGCGTCGGAAGCCCCTCGCGGACGATCGTTCTCATGATCGCCGTTCATCTTGGAATGATGTTGCGGCGCCGCAAACGAGAAGGCCGCCGGACGGGGGAGTCCGGCGGCCTGCGCGGGCCGACGCTGGGGGGAGGGGGCGCCGGTCTCGCATGCGCCGCGGGTCGGAGGGGGGGATGTCCCGCGGCGTTGACCCCTAGATGGGGAAAGCGCCTGTCGGGTTCAAGGGAGGACCGGAGGCCGATCCGCGGCAAGGCGCCGCAGCCCGTCAGCCCTTGGCCGCAGGGCGTTTGCGCCGGGTCGGCCGGACCAGCGGCGGGGGTTCCGCATCCGGCTCCCCGTCGCCCGACAGCAGCACCGCGATCCAGCGCGATCCCTTGAACTCCGCCAGGACCGCCATGGCCATCACCGCCAGGGGCGTGGACAGGAACATGCCGACCACGCCCCAGACCTTGCCCCAGAACGCCAGGGCCAGCAGGACGGTGATCGGGTCGATGTTCTGATTGTCCCCCTGCATGCGCGGCTGGACGAAGTTGCCCACCACGAACAGGATGGCCTGGAGCCCGACCAGCAGGATGACGGCTGGCCAGTAGCTGGGGAACTGGACCAGGGCGAATAGCGGCGGCGCCAGGCCGGCGATGGCGCCGCCCAGCACGGGGATGAAGCCCACCACGAAGATGACGAAGGTCCAGAACTCCGCGTTCTGCAGGCCTACCGCCCGCATCAGGAGCCAGGCCACGACGCAGATCATCGCCCCGGTCACGGCCTGGACCCAGAGATAGCCCTCCACGCCGCCGCGCACGCGCTGGAACACCGCCAGCGCCTCGTCCCTCTGGACGCGGTCGGGGAACATGTTGACCAGCTTGCGGCGGAAGCCGGCCTGGGAGGCCAGCAGGAAGCCGAGATAGACCAGGACGAAGAAGGCGCCCGAGGCGACGCCCTGCACCTGCACCGCCATGGTCGCGAGATAGCCGCGAAGGTCCACGTCCCGCAGCAGGTCCTGCGCCGTCGGCGGATTGGGCTGGCCGAACAGGCCCCAGACGTCGCCGATGATCTGGTCCAGGCGCGGGCCCAGGTTCTGGGACACGCCCGAGGCCTGGCCGAAGAAGCCCGTCGCGCCGTCGATGATGATGGCGATGGAGGCGAAAAAGCCCAGCACCACCAGGGTCAGGGCGGCGAATCCGGCCAGCCGGTCGCTGAGCGGCGTGCGCGCGGCGATCCAGCGCTTCAGCCCGTCGATCATGATCAGCAGGAAGATCGCCATGGCCAGCGGCGTCAGGATGTCGCGCAGCCAGTAGATCGCCGCCCCGGCCGCGACCGTCGCCACCAGGGTCAGGGCGTTCCGCGCCACGGCGGGGGTGGAGATGACGACGGGTTCCTTCATCGGGCCGTTGTCGGCGGCCCGCCAGGCCGCGTCAATGGTTCCGCGCGGGCACGCGGCGCGCTACAGCTTGGCGGCTGACCATGCGGAGACCTCCATGACCGACGCCGTCCAGGGCCTTTTCCTCGGCCAGTCCGACCAGGGCGAGGCGGAACGCCTGCTGTTTCACCGGGCCAATCGTCACGGCGTGGTCGCCGGCGCGACCGGCACTGGCAAGACGGTGACGCTGCAGATCATGGCCCAGGGCTTCTCCGACGCGGGCGTTCCCGTCTTCTGCGCCGACGTGAAGGGCGACCTGTCGGGCGTATCCCAGCCCAGTTCGCCCAATGAGAAACTGACCGCGCGGGCCGCCGAGATGGGCCTGACCCTGACGCCGCGCGCCGCGCCGACCGTGTTCTGGGACCTGTACGGCCAGAAGGGCCATCCGATCCGCACCACCATCAGCGAGATCGGCCCGGTGCTGATGGCGCGGATGCTGAATCTGAACGACGTCCAGGAGGGCGTGCTGACGGTGGCCTTCCATGTCGCCGACAAGGAGGGCCTGCTGCTGCTGGACCTCGACGACCTGAGGAGCGTGCTGGTCTATGTCGGCGAGAACGCCGACCGCATCGGCCGCGAGGTCGGGAACGTCGCCCCCGCCTCGGTGGCCGCCATCCAGCGCGCCCTGCTGCAGCTGGAGCAGCAGGGCGGGGCCGGCTTCTTCGGCGAACCGGCGCTGAGGCTGGAGGACATGATGCGCACCGGCCTGGACGGCCGGGGCCAGGTCAATGTGCTGGACTCCACCCGGCTGATGAACAGCCCGCGCCTGTACGCCGCCTTCCTGCTGTGGCTGCTGTCGGAGCTGTTCGAGCAGCTGCCGGAGGTGGGCGATCCGGACAGGCCGCGTCTGGTCTTCTTCTTCGACGAGGCGCACCTGCTGTTCGACGACGCGCCCAAGGCCCTGCTGGACAAGGTCGAGCAGGTGGTGCGCCTGATTCGCTCCAAGGGCGTCGGCGTCTATTTCGTCACCCAGAACCCGGCCGACATCCCCGACAGCGTCCTGGCCCAGCTGGGCAACCGCATCCAGCACGCTCTGCGCGCCTACACCCCGTCCGAGCAGAAGGGCCTGAAGGCCGCCTCCAACAGCTTCCGGCCCAATCCCGCCTTCGACACGGCCGAGGCGATCCAGGGCCTGGGCGTGGGCGAGGCCCTGGTCTCGGTGCTGGACGACAAGGGCGCGCCGACGGTGGTGGCGCGGACGAAGATCCGGCCGCCGGATTCGCGCCTGGGGCCGGCGACCGACGCCGAGCGCGCCGCGACGATGGCCGCCAGCCCGGTGCGCGGCCTCTACGACCAGGTGCTGAACCGCGAGTCGGCCGCCGAGATCCTGGCGGGCCGCCACGCCGCCGCCGACCAGGCCCAAGCTCAGGCCCAAGTTCAGGCGGACGCCGACAGGGCCGAGGCGGCCCGCCGCAAGGAACAGGCGAGGGAAGAGGCCCGGGCCGGGAAGGCCGCCCGCACCCCGGCGGCGCCGCGCGCCCGCGCCTCCAACCGCCAGACGCCGATGGAGGCCCTGACCAAGTCGGTGCTGCGCACGGCGGGCTCGACCATCACGCGCGAGCTTCTGCGGGGGGTCCTGGGCGGCTTGCGCCGGCGCTGATCGGCCGGGCCGGGCCTTGAAAGCCGGGGAGAGGGGGCGCATCTGCGGACCATGTTCATCCAGACCGAACCCACGCCCAATCCCAATGTGCTGAAGTTCCTGCCCGGCCGCGACGTGTCGCCGGCCGCCGCGCTGGAGTACCGCACCATCGACGAGGCCGCCGCCTCGCCGCTGGCGGAGGCGCTGTTCGAACTGGAGGGCGTGGACGGCGTCTTCCTCGGCGCCGACTATGTGTCGGTGACGCGCCGCGCCGACGGCCCGGACTGGACGGCGATGAAGCCGGCGATCCTGGCCGCGGTGATGGACCATTTCGTCTCGGGCCGTCCGCTGACCCGGGCCGGGGAGGCCGACGCCGCCCCCGCCGAACCGGACACCGAGGTGGTCGCCGAGATCAAGGCCCTGCTGGACAGCCGCATCCGCCCCGCCGTGGCCCAGGACGGCGGCGACATCCTGTTCGATTCCTTCGACGAGGAGACCGGGGTGCTGAGCCTGCGCATGCGCGGCGCCTGCTCGGGCTGCCCGTCGTCCTCGGCGACCCTGAAGGCGGGGGTCGAACAGATGATGCGGCACTACGTCCCAGAGGTCACCCGGGTCGAACAGACCCTCTGATCCGCCTGAAACGATTCCGTCTCGCCATGCGCCGCGCCCGGCGCCATGCTCGCGGCCATGCCGCGTTTCGCCCCCGATCCCGAAATACAGCGCCTGGGCGAGGCCCTGGCGGCGCTGCGGCGCGAGCGCGGCCTGTCGCAGGCCGAGGCGGGCGCGCGCCTGGACATGACCAGCCAGGGCTGGGGCCTGTATGAATCCGGCCGCCGTCCCGGCCTGTTCCGGCCGGACGTCCAGCGCCGCCTGACCGCCGCCCTCGACGCCGCGCCCGAGGACCTGGCGCTGATGCTCGCCCGGACCCGGCCGGCGGAGGCGGCGTCGCCCGCCCCGGCGCCCGACGGCGTGGCCAGCCGGTCCCGGTCGTGGCGGGCGCCGGTCCCGGCCGCCGTGGAGCACTATGTCCTCTCGAGCGACGAACTCGCGCCCTGGGCCGACTCGGGCGTCGTCCTGGAGTACCGGCCGGGCCAATGGCCGCGCCGGGGCCAGGGCTGCATCGTGGACATGGCCGACGGCTCGCGCCGGGCGCGCCTGTATGACGGGGCGGACGCGGAGGTCCTGCGCCTGGCGGGCGCCGGCGGGCTGGAGCGGATCGAGACCGTGCCGAGGGCGCAGGTGGCGGCGATCTCCGCCGTGACGGCGCGCCTGGAGTGATGAAACAAAAAGATTGCATGCAGTAAGGTTTCATGAAACTTTCCCGTCCGGATCGGGAGAAGGCGCATGTCATCATCGGGACGGTCATCGAGGGCGGCCGAGCCGCTGGACGCCGTCGTGGGCCGCCGCATCGCCGCCCGCCGACAGGCGCTGGGATTGTCCCAGACGGCGCTGGGCCAGCGGATCGGCGTCTCCTGCCAGCAGGTGCAGAAGTACGAGGGCGGGCAGAATTGCATTTCCGCCTCGCGGCTCCACGCCCTTTCGATCGCCCTGGGCCTGCCCGTCGGCGCCTTCTTCCCCGAACGGGAGGCGGATCGGGGCGACCTCGCCTCGGCGGCCGTGCGCGTCCTGACGGCGACGCCGGAAGGCCAGGCCATGGCGGCCGGTTTCGCGCGGATCGAGGACCGGTCGGTGCGGCAGGCGCTCACGCGGCTGGTGGAGGTCCTGGCGCGCGCCGCCTAGGCCGAAACCATGGTCGGACGCGGGTCGGCGGCGGGCGCGGGCTCCGGCCCGGTTTCTGCGGCGGCCTGAATTCACGGCCCCGGCGGATCGCGAAGCGATTTCCCCCCGGCCGATCAGGCTCTAGAACGTCGCCCATGAAGGTTCTGGTGATCGATACGGCGCTCGGCGCCTGCACGGCGGCGGTGTTCGACGGCGACCAGGCGATGGCCGTCCGCTCCGAGCCGATGGCCAGGGGACATCAGGAGCGGCTGGGCGGCCTGGTCCGCGACGCGATGGACGCGGCGGGGATCGGCTTCGACGCCCTGGACCGGATCGGCGTCACGGTCGGGCCGGGATCGTTCACCGGCCTGCGGGTCGGCCTGGCCTTCGCCCAGGGGCTGGGCGCGGCGCTGGACCGGCCGGTGGTCGGGCTTTCGACGCTGGACGGACTGGCGGCGTCGCTGGCGGGCGAGGCGGGACCGGTCGCGGCCCTGATCGACGCGCGGCGCGGCCAGGTCTATGCGCGACTGTTCGTCGACGGTCGGCCGCAGGCGCCGGAGGCCGCCTGGACGGTGGAGGAGGCGGCGAAGCGGATCGCCGCCCTGGGCGCGCCGGCGCGGCTGGTCGGGAGCGCCGCCGCCGGTCTGGCCGAGACTTTTCCGGAACTGGCGACGGCGGGCGTCGAGCCGCTGGCCGCGCCGACGCCCCGGGCCCTGGGACGTCTGGCCCTGTCGGCCGATCCGGCGGCGGGCCCGCCGCATCCGCTGTATCTGCGTGCGCCGGACGCCAGTCCGCCCAGCCGCCTGCCGGGCCAGCCGCGCCAGGCTGTGTCTTGACCTCCGCCATGACGCCCTCCGACGAAGCCTCGGATCGGCCCGGGCCGGAGCGGCTGGCCGCGCTCCACGCCACGGCCTTCCCCGAGCCGTGGACGGCCGAATCGTTCGCGGCCCTGCTGGACCAGGCCGGGGTCTTCGCGGTCGCCGAGGCGGACGGCTTCATCCTGGTCCGCGTGGTGATGGATGAGGCCGAGATTCTGACCCTGGCGGTGCGGCCCGAGGCGCGCCGCGCCGGCCTGGGCGGCTGGCTGACGGGACGCGCGGCGGCGCGCGCGGCCCAGGCCGGCGCCCGGCGCCTGTTCCTCGAGGTGGCGGAGGACAACGCCGCCGCCCTGGCCCTGTACGCCCGCGCGGGATTCCGCCCCATCGGGCGGCGAAAGAACTATTACAATCACGGCCGCACCGACGCCCTCGTCATGGGCTTCGACCTGGCGAGCGGCTAGACTTCCCCCGAACGATGCGAGACCCTATCCTCATGTCCATGGACCGGATCGAAAAACTCTGCGCCGAGCGTGGCATGCGAATGACCGAACAGCGCCGCGTGATCGCACGCGTGCTGTCCGCCGCCGACGACCACCCCGATGTCGAGGAGCTGTACCGCCGCGCCTCGGCCATCGATCCGCATATCTCGATCGCCACCGTCTATCGCACCGTGCGCCTGTTCGAGGAGGCGGGCGTGGTCGAGAAGCACGACTTCGGCGACGGGCGCAGTCGCTACGAAGAGGCCGGCGACGACCATCACGATCATCTGATCGACACCAAGACGGGCGAGGTGATCGAATTCTTCGACGCCGAGATCGAGCGGCTGAAGGCCGAAATCGCCCGCAAGCTGGGCTATGAACTGGTGGGCCACAAGCTGGAGCTCTATGGCCACGCCATTCCCGGGGCCGAGCCGGCCGAGCGCGAAGGCCTGATCTACAAGCGCCACCACGCCCGCGAGGAGACGGCGTCCTGAAGCCGTCCCGTCGCATCGGACGCCCTTCTAATTCGGGCCGTCCAAGTAGCGCGAAGCGCGAGAGCGCACTAAAAGCCGCCGGATGAGCGACACCCTGGTTCTCGCAGCCGTCCCCGGCGAACCGGCGCCGGCCAAGCGCCTGTTCATCAAGACCTACGGCTGCCAGATGAACGTCTATGACAGCGAGCGCATGGCCGATGTCCTGCGCCCGCTGGGCTATGCGCCGACCGAGACGCCGGACGACGCCGACTTCGTCATCCTGAACACCTGCCATATCCGCGAGAAGGCGGCCGAGAAGGTCTATTCCGAACTCGGCAAGCTGCGCGAGATGAAGGAGGCCAAGGCCGACGAAGGCCGCGGCGGCATGACCATCGCCGTCGCCGGCTGCGTGGCCCAGGCGGAGGGCGAGGAGATCATGCGCCGCCAGCCGGCGGTGGACCTGGTCGTCGGCCCCCAGGCCTATCACCAGCTGCCCGAGCTTCTGACCCGCACGGCGCGGGCCCGGGGCGAGCGGATCGGCGCCGACTTCGCGCCGGTGGACAAGTTCGACGCCCTGCCGGCCGCGCGCGGCACGACCGGGCCGACCGCCTTCCTGACCGTGCAGGAAGGCTGCGACAAGTTCTGCACCTTCTGCGTCGTGCCCTATACGCGCGGCGCGGAATGGTCGCGGCCGCTGGCGGCGGTGCTGGACGAGGCCCGCGCCCTGGCCGACCGGGGCGTGCGCGAGGTCACCCTGCTGGGCCAGAACGTCAACGCCTACGACGGCGAGCGGGCCGATGGAAGGAAGGCGACCCTGGCGGAGCTGGCCTACGCCCTCGCCGACATCCCCGGCATCGACCGCATCCGCTATACGACCAGCCATCCCAACGACATGTCCGACGACCTGATCGCCGCCCATGGCGACCTGGACGCCCTGATGCCCTATCTGCACCTGCCGGTGCAGTCGGGCTCGGACCGCATCCTGCGGCTGATGAACCGGAAGCACGGCCGGCAGAAGTATTTCGACCTGGTCGCCCGCATCCGAGAGGCCCGGCCCGACATGGCCATGTCCGGCGACTTCATCGTCGGCTTCCCCGGCGAGACGGACAGGGACTTCGAGGACACGCTCGACCTGGTGCGGCGGGTCGACTACGCCTCCGCCTTCAGCTTCATCTATTCGCCGCGCCCGGGCACGCCCGCCGCAGGCATGGGGGCGCAGATCGAGCCGGAGGTCGCCAAGGCGCGGCTGCATCGGCTCCAGGCCCTGCTGACCGAGCAGCAGGTGGCGTTCAACGCCGGCATGGCGGGGCGGACCGTTCCGGTGTTGTTCGAGAAGAAGGGCCGGCACGGGCGCCAGGCCATCGGCCGCTCGCCCTATCTCCAGTCGGTGTACGTCGAGGACGCGGATCATCTGATCGGCCAGGTCGTTCCGGTCGAGATCCTGCGCGGCCAGCAGAACAGCCTGACCGGGCGGCTCGGCGCCGCCCCGGATGAGACGGCGGGCCAGAAGGAAAAGGCGGCCTAGTGGCGAGAGATTCCGAATTCGTCCCGCTGAACGACGCCGAGCTGCGCGCCGTGGTCGGGCCGAACAGCCGTCACGTCGCCCTGATCGAGGACGCCTTCAAGGTGCTGGTCGAGACGCCGGGCGGCGGCGCTTCGATCAACGGCGGATCGCGCGACCGGGCCGATGCGCGCCGGGTCATCGAGGATCTGGCCAAGCGGGCGTCCATGGGCGCCGAGGTGACCGAGGCCGACGTGCGCGCGGCGCTGGGCCAGGCGCGCGGCGGCAAGGGCGGGTCGGGGCTGGCGGCGGCGGGCGTCTCCCTGCCCGGCGGCAAGCGCGGCGCCATTGTGCCCAAGACCAAGGCGCAGGCCGCCTATCTGGACATGCTGGGGCGCTGCGAACTGAGCTTCGGCGTCGGGCCGGCGGGCACGGGTAAGACCTTCCTGGCGGCCGCCTACGGCGCCAGCCTGCTGCGGCGCGGACAGGTGGACCGGCTGGTCATCACCCGGCCGGCGGTCGAGGCGGGCGAGAAGCTGGGCTTCCTGCCGGGCGACCTGAACGAGAAGGTCGATCCCTATCTGGCCCCGATCTGGGAGGCGCTGAACGACATCCTGGGGCCCGAGGACGTGCAGCGCCGCCGCGACAAGGGCGAGATCGAGGCCGCCCCCATCGCCTTCATGCGCGGCCGCACCCTGAGCCACGCCTTCATCATCGTGGACGAGGCGCAGAACACCTCGCGCCTGCAGATGAAGATGGTGCTGACCCGGCTGGGCGAGGGCGCGCGGATGGTCGTCACCGGCGACCCGTCGCAGATCGACCTGCTGAATCCCCGCGATTCCGGCCTGGCCCATGCGCTGCGCATCCTGGATGGGGTGGAGGGCGTCGGCGTGCTGAAGTTCACGGCCTCGGACGTGGTGCGCCATGCGATGGTCGAGCGGATCGTGCGCGCCTATGACGCCGACGCCGCGCGCCGCCTGCCGGCGCCGGACCTGGAGGACCAGGGATGATCGAGGTCGAGATCGAGGCCGACGGCTGGACCGTCGCCCTGCCTGACGCCGAGGCGGTGGTGCGAAAGGCCGCCGGCGCGGCCTTGGGCGCCGTCGAGGGCGATGTGGTCGTTCTGCTGACCGACGACGCGACCGTGCGCGAACTGAACGTCCGTTTCCGGGGCAAGGACAAGCCGACCAATGTCCTGTCCTTCCCCGCGCCCGAGGCGGCCTTTCCGCACCTGGGCGACATCGTCCTGGCGCTGGGCGTCTGCGCGGCCGAGGCCGAGGACCAGGGCAAGACCCTGTCGGCCCACCTGAGCCATCTGGTCGTCCACGGCGTGCTGCACCTGCTGGGCCGGGACCATGAGGACGACGCCGAGGCCGAGGCGATGGAGGCCGAGGAGCGGGGCGTCCTGGCCGGCCTGGGCGTCGGGGACCCCTATGCGCTTGACCACGCCTGACGCCCTGATCGACCGGGCCGCCCGGTCCCTGCGCGCCCTGCCGGAGGGGCGGCGGCGGCTGGCGATCTTCTGGATCCGGGTCGGCCTGGCGCTGCTGGCGGGCGCGGGGGCGGCGCTGGCGCACCCGCCGTTCGGGGTCCTGCCCGGCCTGTTGGGCTATCCGCTGCTGATGGTCGTGTCGGAGCGGTCCGATCGGGTGCGCGGCGCCTTCTGGATGGGGTGGCTGGCGGGCTTCGCCTATTTCTTCATCGGCTGCTGGTGGGTGGCGGAAGCCTTCTTCGTCAATCCCGAGCAGGCGTGGATGGCGCCCTTCGCGGCCAGCCTGCTGCCGGCGGGCCTGGGCCTGTTCTGGGGAGCGGCCTCAGCCCTCTATCGCCGGCTCGCCCCCCTCGGCGTCGTCCGCGTGCTGTTGTTCGCCGCCCTGTTCTGCCTGTTCGAATGGCTGCGCGGCCATGTGCTGACCGGCTTTCCGTGGAACCCCGCCGGGGCCAGCTGGCGCGCGGGCGGGGTGATGTCGCAGGCCGCCTCGGTCGTCGGGGTCTATGGGCTCAGCCTGGTCACGGTCGCCGCCGTCTCGGCCCTGGGGCCGCTGGTCGGGCCGGGGCTGTGGCGCGGGCGCTGGATGTCGGCGGGAGCGGGCGCCCTGGCCCTGGCCCTGGTCGCCCTGTTCGGCGCCGTGAGACTGAACGGCGCCGAACTGCGCTTCACGGAAACGACGGTGCGGATCGTCCAGGCGAACGTGGACCAGGAATCCAAATGGACGCCGGAGGCCTATCGCTCCATCGTCGACCGCTATCTGCGCCTGACCGGCCAGCCAGCTTCACGGCGGCCCGACGTGGTGATCTGGCCCGAGGGTTCCCTGCCGGCGGCCGACTTTCAGGTGTTCGCGCCCGGCGCCCCGGAGGGGGAAGGGATCGCCGCCGCGCTCCAACCCGGCCAGACCCTGCTGATGGGATTGGCCCGGGGCGTCGCCGATCCGGCGGCGCCGGAAGGCGCGCGCTATTACAACAGCCTGTTCGCCCTGCATGACGAGGGCGGGGCGGGCCTGCGCGTCGCCGCCGTCTATGATAAACACCGGCTGGTGCCGTTCGGCGAATATCTGCCGCTGGGGCCGGTGATGACGGCCGTCGGTCTGCGCAGCCTGGTCCACATGCCCAGCGACTTCTCGGCCGGGCCGACGCCGGCGCCGATCGCCCTGCCGGGCGCGCCGCCGGTGCAGCCGCTGATCTGCTACGAGAGCCTCTATCCCGGCTTCACGCCCGGCGCTGCGGGCCGCCCCGCCTGGATCGTCAATGCGTCCAACGACGCCTGGTTCGGCCGCACCTCCGGGCCGCGTCAGCACCTGAACCTGGCCAGCTACCGCGCCATCGAGACGGGCCTGCCGATCGCGCGGGCCACGCCCACGGGCGTATCGGCGATGATCGATCCCTGGGGCCGCGTCGTCGAGGGCGAGCGGCTGGAGCCCGGCGTCATGGGGGTGATCGACGCGCGCCTGCCCCAGGCGACGGGCGTGACTCCCTACGGCCGGATCGGCGACCTGCTCTTCTGGATGGTGACTGTTCTGATGTTCATCCTATCCTTGTGGCCGTTGGGAACCCCCGCTAGGCTCGCAATCCATCGATAGCCATCGGAGGCGGACATGGCGCGCAACGACAATGAAGAGCCCCATTCCGTCGATCGTCACGTCGGCCGTCGCGTCCAGGAGCATCGCCTTGGCCAGGGCCTCAGCCAGTCGGCCCTGGCGCGCGCCCTGGGCGTCAGCTTCCAGCAGGTCCAGAAGTACGAGAAGGGGACCAACCGCATCTCGGCTTCCAAGCTGTTCGAGATCGCCCGGTTTCTGAACGTCGACCTGTCCGGCTTCTTCCCCGGCCATGACGACCCGGTCCGGGGCGTGGCCGAGGAGGCGGCGGCCTTCGACCATGATCCGCCCCAGACGCGCCACACCGTCGAGATCAGCCGCCTGGCCCCGCAATTGACCACCGCCCAGCAGAAGATGGTGGCCGGGCTGATGCGTGAACTGATCGCCGGCGCTGTCGAGGAAGCGGATTCGGAAGGCTAGCCAAGGACTGCCGCGTCCCCGCGGCGGACCGACAAGGTTGCATCGCGGGCGCGTGGGTCTTATGCGCGCGCAGACCTCCCTCCCTGCCGAAAGATCCGCCCATGACCGACGCTTCCAAGCCCAAGAAGGTGGTCCTCGCCTATTCCGGCGGTTTGGACACCTCGATCATCCTCAAGTGGCTCCAGACCGAATACGGCGCGGAGGTCGTGACCTTCACCGCCGACCTGGGCCAGGGCGAGGAGCTGGCGCCGGCGCGCGAGAAGGCGCTGAAGCTGGGGATCAAGCCCGAGAACATCTTCATCGACGACCTGCGCGAGGAGTTCGTGCGCGACTTCGTCTTCCCGATGTTCCGCGCCAACACCGTCTATGAGGGCCAGTATCTGCTGGGCACCTCGATCGCCCGCCCGCTGATCGCCAAGCGCCAGATCGAGATCGCGCGCCAGGTCGGGGCCGACGCCGTCTGTCACGGCGCCACTGGCAAGGGCAACGACCAGGTCCGCTTCGAGGTCGGCTACTACGCCCTGCAGCCCGACATCCGCGTCATCGCCCCTTGGCGCGAATGGGAATTCCGCAGCCGCGAGGCCCTGCTGGACTTCGCCGAGAAGAACCAGATTCCGATCGCCAAGGACAAGCGCGGCGAGGCGCCCTTCTCGGTCGACGCCAACCTGCTGCATTCGTCCTCCGAGGGGAAGGTGCTGGAGGATCCGGCCGTCGAGGCGCCCGAGTTCGTGCACCAGCGCACCCTCTCGCCGGAAGCCGCCCCGGATACGCCGACCATAGTCACCATCGCCTTCGAGAAGGGCGACCCGGTCGCCATCGACGGCCAGGCCCTGTCGCCGGCCGCCCTGCTGACCAAGCTGAACCAACTGGGCCACGACAATGGGATCGGCCGCCTGGATCTGGTCGAGAACCGCTTCGTCGGCATGAAGTCGCGGGGCGTCTACGAGACCCCCGGCGGGACCATCCTGCTGGCGGCGCACCGCGGCATGGAATCGATCACCCTCGACCGCGGCGCCATGCACCTGAAGGACGAACTGATGCCGAAATACGCTTCGGTCATCTACAACGGCTTCTGGTTCTCGCCCGAGCGCGAGATGCTGCAGGCCGCCATCGACCACAGCCAGGAGAAGGTCTCCGGCGAGGTGCGGGTCAAGCTCTACAAGGGCAATGTCACCGTCGTCGGCCGCGAGAGCCCCAACAGCCTGTACGACCAGGACCTGGTGACCTTCGAGGAGGGCGTCCAGGCCTATGATCACAAGGATGCGGCCGGTTTCATCAAGCTGAACGCGCTTCGTCTGCGCGTGCTGGCCAAGCGCGACGGCCGCCAGGGCTGATTTCCAGGGTTGCCGTGGCCCCGGTCGCGGGTCAGGGTGCGGCCCCTTACCTCGGAGCTCCACACATGCGTTTCCTGATCCCGCTGGCCGTCGCGGCCGCCTTCGCCGCCCCGGCCTTCGCCCAGGACGCGACGCCGGCTCCCCAGTCCGCGCCGCCGGCCGCCGCCGAGGCCCAGAGTCCCGAGGAGGCCGCGCTGGAGGCCAAGGCCGAGGCGTTCGAGGCCCGCATGGACCAGATGAGCGACGAGATCGACGCCATCGTCTCGGACATGTCCAAGGACGACGCCACGGCCACGGCCGAGGCGGACGCGGTGATCAACCGCTATGGCCCGGAAATGGCGACTTTCGGAACCGAGGTCGCGGCCTTCCTGCGCGCCGAGGCGGAAAAGCCCGAGAACGCCGAAGGCAAGGACCAGATGCTGGCCGGCGCCGCGCGGACGGAAACCGCGCTCTCCGGCATGGCCGAGCAGATCCGCGGCCAGGTTCACCAGGCCATCGCCGCCCGTCATGCGGCGTCTTCGGCCGCCCCGGCGGAATAGGTCGCCTTACCACGATTTCACTTGAGGCCGGACGGCGTTCGGTCGAGGTTCCGCGGATCACGAACGGGAGCTTTCCCATGATCCGCGTCCTCAGCCTGACCGCCGCCCTGGCCCTTCTGCCGCTGTCCTCGGCGCTCGCCCAGGAACAGGCGCCCGCGCCCGGCTCGGCCGAGGCCCGCCTCGATAAGGCCTCCAGCGCCTTCGAGGCGCGCATGGAGGCCTTTGGCGAGCGCGCCGAAGCCATCTCGGAGGACAAGAGCCTGTCCGAGGAGGAGAAGGGCGTTCGCATCGCCGCCCTCTGGTCGCAATATTCGCCGGAGGTGTCGGCCTTCACCGCCGAGGTCACGCGCCACGCCTCCGCCATCGCCGCCGAGGCCCTGAAGGCCATCGATGTCGAGGCTCTGGTCCACGACGCGCTGAACGACCCCGAGGTCCAGCGAGCCATGGAGAACGGCATCGCCGCCGGAACCGGCATCGTCCGCAACAGCGCGTGGACCAATCCCGATCCCGATCAGATCGAGACCTACGGCCTGATCGCCCAGTACGCTCTGGACCAGGCCGGGGACGCCGTCGCCGCGTCCGAGGCGGAGTCCGACGAAACACGCTGACCGCGCATCCCGGCGCCGGGGCCGCGAGGCTGGACGCGCCGCATGGACGAGGCTAGGGCTGGATCACGCACGTTAACGTTGTTCCATGCCGCCCCACCGCGACGACGCCGAACCTCCGCTGACCCGCCTGCTCACCGAGCGGGAGCGCGAGGTCATGGCCTATGTCGCCGCCCACTATCGCAGCAAGGCGATCGCCCGGCTGACCGGTCGCGCCCCCAAGACGATCGACGCCCAGGTGGCCAGCGCCTGCCGCAAGCTCGGCGTCAGCTCGCGCGTGGAGGCGGTGCGCGTCCTGCTCGAGGCCGGCGCCCTGCCGGGCTTGGGGGAAAATCCCCATAGGGCGCCGCCCCCCATGGAGGCCGGGGCCGATGCGCGCTCAGCTTCTTCCGTTCAGTACGGAGACGCTCATGAACGCGATTACACCGCTTCGCCGCGAGACTTCCCCCGACGACCTGCTGCCGCCGATGACCTATCGGGACTTCCTGGCGGCGCTGGAGCGGGTGGCTTCGGGGCGCCGTCATCAGAAGATGGCGCCGTTCCTCGTGTCGGCCCTGCAGCAGCAGGCGCCCTTCCTGACCGGGGAGATGCTGATGTTCGAGATCCTGTGCTCGGGCAGCTGCATGGCGGATCAGCCGACGCCGGCGTTCGACGCCTGACGCTGGCGGACCAGCCGGGCCTCCGGCTGACCCTCGCCATCGCCATCGGCGTCGCCCTGGCGATCGCCGCGCCAGCCGCGCTGTATGGCGCGGTCTCGCTTCAGAAGCTGGTGGAAACGCTCCAAGAGCGCTCCTGACCGGATCTTTTCATCATCGACAGTAAGGGGCCCGCCCTCGACGGCGGGAGGGGACGACCATGTCCGAACGACAAGAGGCGGCCGAGCGGGTCGCCGCCATCATCAATGAGGCCGAGCAGGCCATGGACGCCGCCATGGCGCGCGCCTCGCTGCTGCTGACCGAATTGCCGGGGCTGCAGACGCAGGCCGGGCTGAACGGCGCCTGGGCCCAGCCGGCGGTGGCGTCGGTCTGTTCCGCCCTGGGTGACATGACCGCCGCGCGCGGTTCGCTGATCGCCGCGCACAAGAGCCTGTCGGCGGTCCAGCGCAAGCTGGGCGTGACGGTCGCCGAAATGCCGACCAACGGCAAGGACCACGAAACGCCGATCCCCAAGATCGCCCACGATGACCAGGTCATTCGCCTGCGCGCCTGACGCTTTACCACCCCGACGGGGGCGGGCATGGTGCGGCGTTTGGGGGATACGCCGTGGATGTGCTGCACGCGATCGACCGCCTGTACGAGATCCTCGGATTTTCGGGCGCCTTCCTGGTTTCGGGATTCGCGCTGGCGGTCGGTCGCAGGCCGGAACGCGCCTGCGCGCTGGTCTATCTGATCGACGGCCTCAGCATGTTCGTCCTGGTCGCCCTGTTCGAATACCGGGAGCGCCTGTGGATGACGCACATGAAGTCGGTGGTGTTCCTGGCGGCCATGGCGATGCTGACGATCAAATGGCCCAATCGCTGGCTGATCGTGGTCACGGGGCTGCAGGTCTTCTGCGTCCTTCTTCACCTGGGGATGATGGTCGACCCCACCATCCTCCAGCAGTCCAACGGCCTGCTGCTGAACGGCGCGGGCTGGCTCCAGCTCATCGTCCTGGCGGCCGCGACCATCGGGGGATTGTTCGAGCGGGCGGACCAACCCGCGCTGCGCCGGGCGTAATGGTGTTCCGCAGCCTCGAGGGCCGCCTGCTTGCGCCGTTCGACACCCTCTATGAGATCACGATCCTGCTCGGCGCGGCGCTGGCGATCCTGATCGCGCTGACCCTGGGCGGGCCGGCCCAGCGACGCTGCGGCTGGATCGTCCTCGCCGACGCCCTGGTCCTGACGCCGCTGCTGGCGATCATGGGGCCGCTCGTCGCGCCCTGGGGCGCCGCGCTGAAGTCGAGCCTGGTTCTCGTCGCCTATGGCCAGGCGACGCTTTCCTGGTCGGATCGCTGGCTGATCCCGGTGACGGGCCTGCAAAGCTTCTGCCTGATCCTGGAGCTGTCAGCCCTTCTGGAGCCCGGCCTGCTCGTTTCCGCCACCAGCTTTCTGGTGATCGCCGCGCGCTGGCTTCAGGCGATCGTGCTCGCGACCGCGGCCGTCGGCGCGGCGATCCAGCGTCACGATCAAAAAAGGGCCGGGGACCCGGCACGGTGAAGGTCGAAGGAAGGGAAGTGGCGCACCCGACACGATTCGAACGTGTGACCTTTGCCTTCGGAGGGCAACGCTCTATCCAGCTGAGCTACGGGTGCGCGGGACGGGACAAGTCCGTCGGGAAGACGCCGCTTACAGCATGGCGCGGGCGGCCTCAATCCCGAATGCGCGCCGATCCTGGGAGGAGCGATCAATGAGAGGGATGATTCTGGGCCTGGCCCTGTTGCTGGCGGGCTGCGCCGGCGCGACCGCGACGGGCCGGGCCGTCAGGAGCGACGACCTGGACGCGGCCGCGCGCGATTATGTGCGGCTGACGCTGGAGATCGGCGAGCGCGAGCCGGGCTATGTCGACGCCTACTACGGGCCGGAGGCTTGGCTGGCGGCGGCGAAGGCCCATCCGCGCACCGTGTCCGAGCTGAGCCTGGCGGCGGCCGAGCTGACCGCGCGGCTCCAGGCCCTGCCGGTCGACGGCGCGGACCCGATGGCGGCGCAGCGGCGCAAGTACCTACTGGCCCATGTGGCCGCCGCCTCGGCGCGGCTGAGGATGCTGGCGGGCGAGAGGATGGGCTTTCAGGACGAGGCCGAGGCCCTGTTCGGCATCCGTCCCGAGCTGAAGCCTCTGTCGTCCTTCGATCCGGTGCTGGCGCGGATCGACGCCCTGGTCCCCGGCGAAGGCGACCTGGCCGAGCGGGTCACCGCCTTCAAGAGCCGTTACGTCATTCCCAAGGACCGGCTGGAGGCGGTGATGGACGCCGCCATCGCCGAGTGCCGGCGCAGGACGCTTGAGCACATCGCCCTGCCGGCGAACGAAAGCTTCACCCTGGCCTTCGTCGGCGACAAGCCTTGGTCGGGCTACAACTATTATCAGGGGAACGCGGCCTCGAAGATCGAGATCAACGCCGATTTCCCGATCTACACCGAGCGGGCGATCGACCTGGGCTGCCACGAGGGCTACCCGGGCCACCACGTCTACAACTCGCTGCTGGAACAGACCTTCGTGCGCGGCCGCGGCTGGGTGGAGATGAGCGTCTATCCGCTGTTCAGCCCGATGTCCTTCATCGCCGAGGGCAGCGCCAACTATGGGATCGACCTGGCCTTCCCCGGCGACGAGGGGCTGCGGTTCGAGCAGGCGGTGCTGTTCCCCCTGGCGGGCCTGGACCCGGCGACGGCGGAGCGGAAGGCCGAACTCCAGGGCCTGCTGCGCCAGCTCGAACGGGCGGAATACACCATCGCCGACGACTATCTGTCGGGCCGCGTCGATCGCGAGGCCAGTATCGAGCGATTGATGAGATACAGCCTAGCGTCGCGCGAGAAGGCGACCCAGCGGCTGCGGTTCATCGACACCTATCGCAGCTATATCATCAACTATGGACTGGGCCGCGACACGGTGGAGGCCTGGGTTGAGCGGCAGGGACCGGATCACTGGCGCGGGATGCAGGCCCTGCTGGCCAGCCAGACCCTGCCGGTGGATCTGCTTCCCTAGTCGCCTCCCCATCGCAGATGGGGCCGCAGCTCAGAGCGTAGCGGAGAGACGGAGGGGCTCTTTTGGGCGCCCAAACGCCGGAGCGGCTTCAAGAACCTCTCCACCGCTTCGCGGTCCCCCTCCCCATTTCATGGGGAGGAGACGTGGGGGCTCGGCCTCAAGCAGCGCGAAGCGCGATAGGCCAAAAGAAAAAGCAGCAGGGCGCACCGCGCCCTATTGCGCGGTGGTCCCGCCGTCGATCTTGAATTCGGCGCCGGTGACGAACTTGGATTCGTCGGAGGCCAGGTAGAGGACGCACCAGGCGACGTCGTCGGGCTCGCCGATCCGTTTCAGCGGGATGCCTCGCGTCAGGCGCTCGTGGGCCTTGGCCTCGTCGCCGCCGGCCATGGCGACGAAGGGGTCCAGGATCGGGGTCTTGATGAAGACCGGGTGGACCGAGTTGCAGCGCACGTTCCAGCCCGCCTTGGCCGCCTCCAGGGCGATGGTCTTGGTGTACATCCACACCCCGGCCTTGGTGGCGTTGTAGGCGCCCATGCCCGGCGCCGCCGCCAGGCCGGCGATCGAGGAGATGTTGACGATCGAGGCCGGCGCCGAGGCGCGCAGGTGCGGCATGGCGTGCTTGCACCCCAGCATCACCGACAGCAGGTTGATCTCGAACTGCCGGCGCCAGTTGTCGACCTTGTCCTGCTCGACGAAGGCCAGGGGGCCGCCGACGCCGGCGTTGTTGACCAGGATCGACAGGCCGCCCAGTTCGGCGACGGCGACCCCCATGACGCGCGCCCAGTCTTCCTCGTTCGCGACATCGTGGGCGTGGGCGAAGGCGGCGCCGGGGATTTCCGCGTTGATGCGCCCGGCCAGGGCGCGCACGCGCACCCCGTCGATGTCGGTCAGGGCCAGCCGCGCGCCCTCCCGCGCCATCAGCCAGGCCATGGATTCGCCCAGGCCGCCGGCCGCGCCGGTGATCAGGGCGGTCTTGCCGGCGACTCGGCCGGGCCGGACCGGGCTCACGCCGCCCCCAGTTCGGCGGCGGCCTTGTCGATGAACTGGGCCAGGGCTGCGTCGCGCCGGGTCAGGCCGTCGGCGTCATGGGTGGTCAGCAGGATGTGGACGCGGTTGTAGACGTTCGACCACTCCGGATGGTGATCCATCTTGTCGGCCGTCAGGGCGACCCGCGTCATGAAGGCGAAGGCGGCGTTGAAATCGGGGAAGGTCAGGCTGCGCTCGATGGCGTCGCGGCCGCCGTCGCTGGCGCTCCAGGACGGCAGGTCCTTCAGCGTTTCCGTCACGTCAAGGCGGGCGTCGGTCATGGGCGGCTCCTCTTCACCCCTTGGCGTAAGGCGTCCGGCGCCCGGCCGCAAGCGCCCCGAAATGGCCGCGAAACGGTCCCGGAACATGCGGCGAAGCTCTGGCGTTTAGGGGCGTCGGCCAAGCGGAGCCGTTGGCATTCGAGGAGTGGAAGGATGGATAACCTGTGGATCGCCGCCCTCGATGCGCCGGATCGGCGGCGGATCGAGCCGCACCTCGAGGAAAGGTCCTTCGAGCACGGCCAGCTGCTGTTCGACATGGGCGAGGACGTCGATGCGGTGTGGTTCCCCATGAGCGGGGTGGTCTCGCTAATGACCGTCCTGCCCGACGACCGGATGGTGGAGACGGCCGTGGTGGGGCGTGAGGGACTGGTCGGCGTGACCTGCGGCCCGTTCAACGCGCGCGCCGCCAGCCGCGCCATTTGCCAGCTGGACGGGGTCGCCGCCTGCTGCCCGGCCGATGTGTTCGGCGCGGCTCTGAACGAGAGCCCGGCTCTGCGCGAAGCCTTGTCGCGCTTCACCGAGGGGCTGATGGCCCAGGTTCAGCAGACCGCCGCCTGCAATGCGCGCCATCAGCTGGACGAGCGGCTGGCGCGATGGCTGCTGGCCCTGCGCGACCGGACCGACGGCGATCGCTTCGATCTGACCCAGGCGGACATCGCCGGGATGCTGGGCGTGCGCCGCGCCACCGTGTCGGAGGTCGGCGCGGAACTGGAAGGCCGGGACCTGATCCGGCGCGGTCGCGGCTGGGTGGAGATCGCCGACCGTCGCGCCCTGGAGCGCGCCGCCTGCGGCTGCTATCGCCAGATGCGCGACATCATGGCCGCACTGGAGCAGCCGCAGCCGGAAGCCGCGTGAAAACCGGCCGGTGACGTCGCCGGCCCGAAGGGCTAAACCGTCGCCATGACCGCTTCCCCGCACGGCCCGCATTCGCAGGGCGACCGCTCCTCCTTCGGCTTTCGCGACGTCGATGCGCGCGAGAAGGTCAGGATGGTGCGCGGCGTGTTCGATTCCGTCGCCTCCAACTACGACCTGATGAACGACCTGATGAGCGCGGGCGTGCATCGGCTGTGGAAGGATGCGGCCGCCGCCAGGCTGAATCCGCGCCCCGGCGAGACTATCCTGGACGTGGCGGGCGGCACCGGCGACATGGCGCGGCGCTATTCCAGGATGGCGCGCGCGGCCCAGGCGCGGCGCGGGGGCGAGGACGCCTCGGTCATCGTGCTGGACTACAACGCCGAGATGATCCTGGCCGGGGTCCACAAGGGCGGCGAGCCGGAGATGATCTGGACCGTCGGCGACGCCATGGCCCTGCCGCTGCCGGACGCCTCGGTCGACGCCTATTCGATCAGCTTCGGCATCCGCAACGTGGCCCATATCGACAAGGCCTTGTCGGAGGCCCGGCGCGTGCTGAAGCCAGGCGGGCGCTTCCTGTGCCTGGAGTTCTCGCGCCCCACGACCGGGCCGATCCGCAAGGCCTATGACGCCTGGTCCTTCCACGCCATCCCGCGCATCGGCGGCTGGGTCGCCAAGGATCGCGACAGCTATCAGTATCTGGTCGAGAGCATCCGCCGCTTCCCCGACCAGCAGGCCTTCAAGACCCTGATCGAACAGGCCGGCTTCGGCCGGGTGTCGGTGACCAATCTGTCGGGCGGGATCGCCGCCATCCATCACGGGTGGGCGCTCTGACCACCGCCGCCTATCGCACGCCTCCGCCGACGCCGGCGGCCGAGCCGGTGCGCAATCCGGTCGCGGCCCTGCTGCGGCTGATGGGCTGGCTGTGGGTGCTGGTGCGCCACGACGCCCTGGTCCCGCGCGAGGTTACGCCGTTGCTGCCGGCCTGGACGCGGCCGTTCGCGCGGTTCGTGCAGATGTTCTCGGGCCGGCAGGGGCGCGAAGGTCGGCCGGGCCAGCGGCTGGGCAAGGCCTTCGAGCACCTGGGGCCGGTGGCGATCAAGCTGGGCCAGGTCCTGGCCACCCGCGCCGACATCTTCGGCCTGGAGTTCGCGCGCGACCTGGGCCGGCTGAAGGACGCCCTGCCGCCCTTCCCCCTGGCCGAGGCCCGGCGCGAGATCGAGCGGTCGCTGGGCCGGCCGGTCGAGGCCCTGTTCATCGACCTGGGCGAACCGGTGGCGGCGGCCTCCCTGGCCCAGGCGCATCCGGCCTGGCTGGCCGACGGGCGCAAGGTGGCGGTCAAGGTGCTGCGGCCGGGCGTGGAGCGGCGCGTGGCCCAGGGGCTGGACTCCATGCGGCTGGGCGCGCGGCTGGTGTGGCGGCTGGTCCCGGCGGCGCGGCGGCTGGAGCCCGAGGCCTTCGTCGAGACCATCGCCAAGTCGCTGGACCTGGAGCTGGACATGCGGCTGGAGGCCGCCGCCGCCAGCGAGATGGCCGAGGTCATGGCCAAGGACGATTACATGCGCGCCCCGGCCGTGATCTGGGACGGGGTAGGCAAGCGGGTGCTGACGCTGGAGTGGGCCCAGGGGCGGCCCATGACCGATCCGGCGTTGCTGGACGAACCGGGGATCGACCGCGACCGGCTGGCCGACAACGTCGTGCGGGCCTTCCTGGTCCAGGCGCTGGACCACGGCGTCTTCCACGCCGATCTGCACGAGGGCAATCTGTTCGCCGCCGCCCCGGCGCAACTGACGGCCATCGACTTCGGCATCGTGGGACGGCTGGGCCCCGCCGAGCGGCGCTATCTGGCCGAGATCCTATGGGGCTTCATCAGCCGCGACTACGACCGCATCGCCCGGGTGCATTTCGAGGCCGGCTATGTGCCGCCGCACCATTCGGTCGAGACCTTCGCCCAGGCGCTGCGCGCGGTGGGCGAGCCGGTGATCGGCCGCGCCGCCAGCCAGGTGTCGATGGGCCGGCTGCTGGGCCAGCTGTTCGAGATCACCGACCTGTTCGACATGCACCTGCGCCCCGAACTGATTCTGCTGCAGAAGACCATGGTGTCGGTGGAGGGCGTGGCGCGCCGGCTGAACCGCGACCACGACCTGTGGCAGGCGGCCAAGCCGGTGGTCGAGCGCTGGATTCGCCGCGAACTGGGGCCTCAGGCCCAGGCGCGCGACGCCCTGAACGAGATCGTCGCGGCGGCGCGGGCCCTGTCGCGCCTGGTGCAGGATCCGCCGCGCACGACGGTGGTCATGGAAAAGCCGGGAACCCCGGCTTGGCTGGCGGCTTCCGTCACGGTCGCCCTGGTCGCGGCCCTGACGGCCCTGGGCCTGGCCCTGTGGCCCCACCTGACCTGAACCGGAGCCTTCCGATGAAGAAGACCCTGCTCGCCGCCGCCGCCCTGATGCTGGTCCCCGCCGCGCTCGGCGGCCCGGCCCTGGCCCAGGTCGCCGCCGGCGCCGTGCCCAACAGCTTCGACGCCCCCGCCCAAGGCCAGCCTCAGGGCCAAGCCCAGGCCCGCCCCCAATCCGCCCCCGCCCCGACCGCTGCGCCGGACGTGGCCCGGGGGGAGGAGGCGCTGCGCGACATCATCGCCGACGCCCAGGGCGACGGCTTCGACTATTCGGTGTTCACCACCAATCTGGCGGCGCAGATCCGCCAGCAGTCGGCCCAGGTCACGCCGCTGATCAAGGGCTTCGGCGCGGTGCGTTCGGTCGCCTTCGTCCGCCAGGAGGGTGAGGCGCAGCTGTTCCGAGTCGTGTTCGACAACCAGGACACCGAATGGCTGATCGGCTTCGACGGCCAGGACCGGGTCGCCGCCCTGCTGTTCCGCCCGGCCGAGGAATAGGCGGCGGGCTCAGGCCTTCAGCCGCCGCTCGAACAGGGCCAGCGTCCTGGCCCAGCCGTCCCTGGCGTCGGCCTCGGCGTAGCTGGCGCGATAGTCGGCGTGGAAGCCGTGGCCCGCGTCCGGATAGACCACGATCTCGCTGAGGGTCTTGCGCGCCCGCGCCAGGGCGTCGCGCATCCGCTCCACGCTGGACAGCGGGATGCCCTGGTCCTGGCCGCCGTACAGGCCCAGCACCGGCGCCCTGAGGTCGTCCGCCAGGTCGATCGGCCAGGGCTGGCCCGAGGCGACCTGCTCGGGCCCGGCGTCGGCGGCCGGGGCCAGACGGCCGTACCAGGCCGCGCCGGCGTCCAGGACGGCGAAGCGGGCGCAGGCCTGCCACACCACCTTGCCGCCCCAGCAGAAGCCGGTGATCCCGACGCGGTCGGCCTTGGCCCAGAGCTGGCGGTTGGCCCAGTCCAGAGTGGCGGAGACATCGCCCATCACCTGCTCATAGTCGGCGGCGGAGACGATCTCCATGATCCGCTGCATGTCCGACAGCGGCGCCGGGTCCTCGACCCGGACGAAGAAGGCCGGCGCGACGGCGGCGTAGCCCTGCTTGGCCAGGCGGCGGCAGATGTCGCGGATGTATTCGTGCACGCCGAAGATCTCCGACACCACCACGACCACCGGATAGGGGCCATCGCCTTCCGGCCGGGCGACATAGGCGGGCAGGTCGAACCCGTCCGGTGCCGGATAGGAGACGGTCTCGACGACCAGGCCTTCCGCGTCGGTCGTGATCGGCTTGGCCTCCTTCGCCAGGGCGGCGACGGCGTAGCCGGAGAACAGCAGGCCGCCCAGGGCGCCGAGGGTTCGCCGGCTCAGCGTCAGATCCTGGGGGGCGTGGCCTTCGGGACGGTTCAGGACGGTCATGGCGCGCTCCGCGATTGCTCGTCGCCACGTTGGCCCGGCTTTCGTCCCGCGTCCATCCCCGGAACGCGGCGTCAACCCGCCCGGCGCAGCGTCAGATTGATGCGGCCGCCGCCGGGAACCAGGCGGGACGAGCCCTCCAGCAACCGGTCGATCCCGTGCCGCGCCAGCCGGGCCGGTCCGGTCAGGGCGCAGACATCGCCGCTCTCCAGCCTCACCGTCGTCGTCCGCCCGCCGCCGGCCGGGCCGATGCGGAACACCGCCGTGTCGCCCAGCGACAGCGACAGCACCGGCGCCGCCATGTCCGTCTCGTCGCGATCCTGGTGCAGGCCCATCCGGGCGCCGTCGCGGTAGAGGTTGACCAGGCAGGCGTCGGGCGGGTCCGGCCAGCCGACGGTGCGGTCCCACAGCGCCAGCAGGGCGGCGGGGATCGGGGGCCAGGGCCGGCCCGTCTCCGGATGGCGCGCCTGGTAGCGATAGCCGTCCCGGTCCGACACCCAGCCCAGCGGGCCCAGGTTGGTCATCCGCACCGAGAAGGGGCGCCCGCCCGGCGTGACGGGCCGGTAGAAGGGCGCCGCGCGCGCCGCCGCCAACACCTCGTCCAGTAGGGCGGCCTGCCGCGAAGGATCGAGGGCGCCCGGCCACAGGCGGAAGCCCTCGACCGCCGTCGCGACCTCAGCGGGTGTAGGTGTATTCGCTGACTTGGCAGACGTTGACGTTGAAACGGGTCAGCTCCTGGCCGTTGGTGAACTCGGCCTTGAAATCATAGAGGCAGGCGCCCGACCCGTCATCGATGTTGATTCGGATATCCTCGCCGTTCCCCAGGACGCGGCGGCCCAGGATATCCTCTTCCCAGTCGTCGGCACGGGAATCCGAGGCGTAGAACCGCACCATGGTCCAGCCGGTGCGGTTCTTGATCACCACATGGCGGTCGTAGCCGTCCCTGGACTGGACCGGCGCCGGAACGGCCAGGGCCGCCGGCGCGCAGGCGACAAGCGCCGCGCACAGCGCGGCCCGAACGAACATCGTCTTCATCTTCCCCCTCCCCAGGGCGAACGCGGCCCCAGACCGCGCAAGTAACCTTGTTATGCGCCGGATTCCGCAAAAGGCGAGTCCGAATTCCATCGTTCGATGAAAATACGGATTCGCACATCGCCCTTGCGGCCCAAGGGGTGTTTCCCATATCGGGGCCAGCTTCGGAGAAACCCCGAGAAAGTTGGGGCTATCCGACCGGAACAACGTCAACCACCCACTGGGGGCGGTCACGCGCGGCGCTTCGTCGAAGGCCGCCGCATCGCCCGCCGCAACGGAGAGAAAAAGAACGCCCATGGCCAAGATCATCGGCATCGACCTCGGCACCACGAACTCGTGCGTCGCCGTCATGGACGGCAAGAACCCCAAGGTCATCGAAAACGCCGAAGGCGCCCGCACCACCCCGTCGGTGGTCGCCATCCAGGACGGCGGCGAAATCCTCGTCGGCCAGCCGGCGCGCCGCCAGGCGGTGACCAATCCGGCCAACACCTTCTTCGCCATCAAGCGCCTGATAGGCCGCAACTACGATGACCCGGTGGTGGCCAAGGACAAGGGCATGGTGCCCTTCGAGATCGTCAAGGGCCCGACCGGCGACGCCTGGGTCCAGGCGCACGGCAAGGACTATTCGCCCCAGCAGGTCTCGGCCTTCACCCTGGGCAAGATGAAGGAGGCCGCAGAGGCCTATCTGGGCGAGAAGGTGACCCAGGCGGTCATCACCGTCCCGGCCTACTTCAACGACAGCCAGCGCCAGGCCACCAAGGACGCCGGCAAGATCGCCGGCCTGGAAGTGCTGCGCATCATCAACGAGCCGACCGCCGCGGCCCTGGCCTATGGCCTGGAGAAGAACGACGGTCAGAAGATCGCCGTCTACGACCTGGGCGGCGGCACCTTCGACGTCTCGATCCTGGAGATCGGCGACGGCGTCTTCGAGGTGAAGTCGACCAACGGCGACACCTTCCTGGGCGGCGAGGACTTCGACCTGCGGATCGTCGACTACCTGGCCGACGAGTTCAAGAAGGAGCAGGGCGTTGACCTGCGCCAGGACAAGCTGGCCCTGCAGCGCCTGAAGGAAGAGGCCGAGAAGGCCAAGAAGGAGCTGTCCTCGACCACCCAGTACGAGGTCAACCTGCCGTTCATCACCATGAACGCCTCGGGCCCGCTGCACCTGAACATCAAGCTGTCGCGCGCCAAGCTGGAGGCCCTGGTCGAGGATCTGGTCCAGCGCACCATCGATCCGTGCAAGAAGGCCTTGGCCGACGCCGGCCTGAAGGCCTCGGACATCGACGAGGTGGTGCTGGTCGGCGGCATGACCCGCATGCCCAAGGTGCAGGAGGCGGTGAAGGCCTTCTTCGGCAAGGAGCCGCACAAGGGCGTGAACCCCGATGAGGTCGTGGCCCTGGGCGCCGCGGTCCAGGCGGGCGTGCTGCAAGGGGACGTCAAGGACGTGCTGCTGCTGGACGTGACGCCGCTGACGCTCGGCATCGAGACCCTGGGCGGCGTCTTCACCCCGCTGATCGAGCGCAACACCACCATCCCGACCAAGAAGAGCCAGACCTTCTCGACGGCCGACGACAACCAGTCCGCCGTGACGATCCGGGTCTTCCAGGGCGAGCGCCCGATGGCGGCCGACAACAAGATCCTGGGTCAGTTCGACCTGATGGGGATTCCGCCGGCGCCGCGCGGCATGCCGCAGATCGAGGTCGCCTTCGACATCGACGCCAACGGCATCGTCCACGTCACCGCCAAGGACAAGGCGACCAACAAGGAGCAGTCGATCCGCATCCAGGCCAACGGCGGCCTGTCGGACGCCGACATCGACAAGATGGTCAAGGAGGCCGAGGCCAACGCCGCCGCCGACAAGTCCCGCAAGGACCTGGTCGAGGCTCAGAACGCCGCCGACAGCCTGATCCACTCGACCGAGAAGGCCCTGGCCGAGCACGGCGACAAGGTCGGCGCGGACGAGAAGGCGGCCATCGAGACCGGCCTCGCCGAACTGAAGGCCGCGCGCGACGGGACCGATCCGGAGGACATCCGCGCCAAGACCAATACCCTGGTCCAGGCGTCGATGAAGCTGGGCGAGGCCATGTACGCGGCCCAGCAGGGTTCCGGCGACGCCGAGGCGGCTCCGGCCGACGACGGCGTGGTCGACGCCGAGTTCGAGGAAGTCTCGGACTCCGACGACAAGAAGAGCGCCTGATCGCCTCAGGCCGCTGAAACGATACGGCCCCGCTTGTCATGCGATAGGCGGGGCCTTTTCTTTAAACTTGCATCGTTCGTCCCGGCCCCCATGTCAGTCGGGACATCGGTTCGCGGCCAGCGCCCATGAGAGGCGCGGCGGCGGGCGACAGGGGAATATGAGGACCAACGCCAGATGGCGCGTGACTATTACGAGGTTCTGGGCGTCGAGCGCACCATTGACGCGCCCGGTCTGAAGGCCGCCTATCGCAAGCTGGCCATGCAGCATCACCCCGACCGCAACGGCGGTTCGGAGGAGTCGCTGGCCGTGTTCAAGGAGATTTCCGAAGCCTACGCCGTGCTGTCGGACGACCAGAAGCGCGCGGCCTATGACCGCTTCGGCCACGCCGGGGTCAACGGCGGCGGCGGCAATCCCTTCGGCCAGGGCGGCGCCGGCTTCCACGACCTGAACGACATCTTCTCCCAGGTGTTCGGCGACGCCTTCGGCGAGGCGTTCGGCGGTCGCCAGAGCCGGGGCCAGGGCGGCCCGCGCCGGGGCTCCGATCTGCGCTACGACCTGGAGATCACCCTGGAGCAGGCCTACAAGGGCGCCGAGGTCGAGATCGCGGTTCCGGCGACCGCGACTTGCGAGACCTGCGAGGGCTCGGGCGCCAAGCCGGGCTCGAAGCCGACGACCTGCTCCACCTGCCGGGGCGCCGGCCGCATCCGCCAGGCCAACGGCTTCTTCCAGATGGAGCGGACCTGTCCCTCCTGCGGCGGAGCCGGCCAGCGCATCGCCGCCGCCGACGTCTGCACCGCCTGTCACGGCCACGGCCAGGTCCGCAGGACCCGCGCCCTGAACCTGAAGATCCCCGCCGGCGTGGACGACGGCTCGCGCATCCGCCTGTCGGGCGAGGGCGACGCCGGCGCGCGGGGCGGCCCGCGCGGCGACCTCTACGTCTTCCTGTCGGTCTCGCCGCACGAACTGTTCGAGCGCGACAACCTGGACCTCCTGGTCACCGTGCCGGTGCCGATGACGGTGGCGGCCCTGGGCGGGATCGTCGACGCCCCCTGCCTGGTGTCGGAGGCCTGCGACGGCCAGTGCAAGGCGGCGGTCGAGGTGCCCGCCGGCGCCCAGACCGGCCGCACCGTCCGCATCAAGGGCAAGGGGATGCCGCATCTGAACGGGCGCGGCCGGGGCGACCTTGTGGTCGAACTGTTCGTCGAGACGCCGACCGACCTGACCGCCCGCCAGAAGGAGCTGCTGGCGGAACTTGCGCAATCGTTCGGCGAGGCGCAGAACCCCCGCAATTCCAGCTTCGCCGGAAAGGCCAAGCGCTTCTGGGCCGACATCCTGGGCAGTCAGGACGCGGACGGATCGAAAGAGAACGCGGCTTGAGCGCCATCTTCCACGCCGGCATTTCCGGCTATCGCGGCCGGATGGGCCGGGCGGTCTCGCAGGTGCTGGACGCCCGCGAGGACGTGGTCGTCGCCGCCCGCATCGACTGGGGCGACGACGCGGACCTGTCGTTGTGCGACGTGGTGATCGACTTCTCCACGCCCGAGGCGTCCGTCGGGTTGGCCAAGGCGGCGGCGGAACGGGGCGGTCCGGCCCTGGTGATCGGCTCCACCGGCTTCACGCCCGAACAGGAGGCCGAGATCGAAAAGGCCGCCGAAACGGTCGCCATCGTCAAGAGCGGCAACTTCTCCCTGGGCGTGAACATCCTGATCGGACTGGTCCAGCACGCCGCCCAGCGGTTGGACGCCCAGGACTGGGACGTGGAGGTCACCGAGGCTCACCATCGCCGCAAGGCCGACGCCCCGTCCGGCACCGCCCTGATGCTGGGCGAAGCCGCCGCCGAAGGCCGCTTCGCCGACCTGGAGGACCTGCGGCTCAAGCCCTACGACGGCATCACCGGCGAGCGGCCGGTGGGCAAGATTGGCTTCTCCTCCATCCGCGCGGGCGGGATCGTCGGCGACCACACGGTGATGTTCGCTTCGGAGGACGAGGTGCTGACCCTCAGCCATTCCGCCATCGACCGGTCGTTGTTCGCCAAGGGGGCCGTCGCCGCCGCCGCCTGGGTCCGCACCCGCCGCCCCGGCCTCTACGACATGCAGGACGTCCTGGGCTTCCGCCAGGCCTGACCGCTCGTCTCCTCCCCATGCAATGGGGAGGCGGCTCGGAGCGAAGCGGAGAGACGGAGGGGGTCTCTCCTCCTCCCGCCCAGGCCGTCCAAGACCCCCTCCACCGCTTTGCGGTCCCCCTCTCCGCAAGGCGGGGAGGAGACTGGAGTTCACCCCAGCGCGTCGAAATCCACCACCAGCGGTTCACGCTCCAGCAGCGACAGAACCCGCCGGAACGCGGCCTGGTCCAGCGCCGTCGTGGCCGTGTTCGTCAGCGGGTGCAAGTTGACGATGTTTTGCGGCCAATACACGTGGGCCAACACGCCGATGAGCGGACTATTCGGAGTTCCGCGAGGGGTGGAAAGCGGACGTTGGGCATGGTTTGTAGAAGGCATGACTGACTGGCCCGAACTCTACCGCTCTCTAGTAGGCCAGACGGTAGCTGGCATCGTCTGGATGCCGATTGCCTCCGACACCCCACAACTCGCCGCAGAACTCCAATCGGCAGTGTTCTCGTTCTCGGGGGTGGCGCATGTTCGTTTTGAGAGCGATGCATTCGTCAGGCTGTCATGGCGGCAGAAGAGGGACCGCTTCATTCTTGCGACGGGAAACGAGGCGGCATGGGCTCCCCATGCGCTGGACCGGCTGCAGTTGCAGGGGGATCGCTGGTTTCAGCTCATCGATTCTACCCTGATCGCAGCGGAATTGTTCGCCCTTCCCGATGATCCTGACCGGCAAGTGGTCGCTGTGAAGCATGAGACTTCACGCGGATCGTTCTGGATTGGTGTGGGCGGTGCGGACTTTATCGGTGACCATGACGACCTATGGATTGGCGTCGATTGTGATCCGCCGAACCGTGCTGATCTCGTCAGCGTTGGCGTTATCTCCTGAACGTCTTCAACGGGTCGATTGCGAAATCGGCACCTGCGCTGAACGCGAACGTCGCTAGTCTAACCAACTGACCTCCCGAACTTCGGCGAGGGGTGGAAAGCGAACCAGTTGAAGCCCACTCGCGTGGCGCATGACAAAACCTTAAGCTGGAAAGAACGCCGTTTCTGTCATGTTGGGCTGTCATCAGGGAGCTAGGCATGTCCAAGTCGAGGGGTATTTCAAGCGGAGCAATGTTCCTCGGCGCTGCGGCGCTGGCTACTGTCATCGGCGGCATGGCGCTAAACGCTACGGCCCAAAGCGTAGCCCCTACGGCATCAGGTAGTTGGCTTGTGGATGCGGCTCGAAACAGGGAAACGGAGGCTGCCCGCGTGTTCATCGCCCGTGGAGCGGATGTCGATCATGTCCGCTCTGGCGACGGAACGCCGCTGATTGTCGCTGCGGCGAAGGGCGACATTGCAATGGTCCGCCTGCTGGTGGAGCAGGACGCCAACGTCAATAAGCCCGCCGCTGGCGACGGCAATCCCCTCATCGCCGCCGCTGCGCACGGCCAGACAGAAGTGGTTGATTATCTCATCGCACAGGGCGCTGACGTAAACGCCATCGTCGTGGATGATGAAACGCCGCTGATCAACGCGGCCCGAGAGGGACATCTGGAAACAGTCCGACATCTCGTCGCCAGGGGCGCTGACGTCAACTTGGCCGTTAGGGTCGACCTTCAAACGGGCGGTACAGAGTTACGCTCACCATTGGGCCAGGCGCGCCGCAATCGACACCGCGACGTATCTGCCTTTCTTGTCTCGCAAGGCGCACGCAGCTAAAGTCGACTGAGGGTCGAACGAGGCGGTAGGCGCCCAGCCCCAAAGCCGACATTGGACGGACGAGGTAGCCGATTTCGTTTACAGGCGCCTTGAACAGTTCAGTGCGCTGAAATCCACCACGACCGGTTCACGCCCCAGCAACGCCAGCAAGCGCCGGAACGCCTCCTGCTCCAACGCGGTGGTGGCCGTGTTCGCCAAAGGGTGGAAGTTGACGATGTCGGCCTCCCACAGCCGCTGGTCCAGGACAAACGTCACGCGGCGGTCGCTGTCGTTGATCAGACCCAGGGCCGTGACCGAGCCGGGTCGCACGCCCAGGGTCTCCCACATCAGGGCCTCGTTCCCGAACGACAGCCGGTCCGAGCCGATCACCGCCGGCGCGCGCTTCAGGTCGATGACCGTGTCCTGACGCGCCGAAATCAGCCACAGCCGGCCCTTCTTGTCCTTGAGGAACAGGTTCTTGGTGTGGGCGCCGGGCAGGGCGGCCTTGAGCTCCAGCCCCTCCTCGACCCGGAAGACGGCCGGATGGTCGTGCGTGGCGTGGTCGACGCCGTTGTCGGCCAGCCACCCTTCCAGGCGGGTGCGGTCGAAGGCAGGTTGAGCGGTCATGTCCGGCGCGTTAGTGAGCATGGCATGGTCGATACCGTGCAAACGCGCCCGCTGGAACTGGAATGCTATCCGATGACGGCCCGGCCGCCGGACCTGGTTCCGGGCCGCCAGAGCCGCAACTGGATGGACGCCTTCGCCAGCCGCCATCCCTATCGCTGCCTGCCGCTGAACATGGCCAACACCACGGGGTGGGAGATCCTGTGCCCGTTCGGCTTCACGGCCGAATGGAACGGCGGCCCGTCGCAGGCCGACATCGTCATCACCCCCGACCGGCCCCAGCACGACCTGGAGCATTTCGTCACCTCGCACTTCTCGCGCGGGGTTCTGACGATGCATCCGCAGTACCTGTTCCGTACGCCGCCGGGCTGGGGGATGATGTGCTCGGGTTCGCCCAATCATGTGAAGGACGGCATCCAGCCGCTGGTCGGCCTGATCGAGACCGACTGGCTGCCGTTTCCCTTCACCATGAACTGGATATTCACCCGCCCCGGCCGGGTGAAGTTCGAGAAGGGCGAGCCCTTCTGCTTCATCAATCTGATCGAACACAAGAAGGTCGAGCAGTTCCAGCCGGTGATCCGCACCCTGGAATCCAACCCGACCATCCACGGCCAGTTCGAGGCCTGGAACCGGGCGCGCACCGATTTCAACAACCGCCTGGCCTCGGGCGATCCCGACGCGGCCCGGGAGGCGTGGCAGCGCTTCTACTTCAAGGGCGAACTGCCCGAGGACCTGGGTCCCGCGCCGGCCAGCCACATCAACAAGCGCCGCCTGAAGACGCCGCGCGTCGGCTGACCCCCGTCCGAACGCGCCCGGCGAAAAGGCCGCGCGGCGATCGCCGCGCGGCCCCTTCTTCCGTCTTGATCCGATGTCAGGCGGCCGGGCGCGTGACGCGCGGACCCAGGTTCTGGACCACCTCGCGGGCGTCGAAGGCGTTGGGGTCGCCCGCCGGCTTGGCGCCGCGTCCCATGACGATCTCGGCCATGGTCTCGTAGCGGTCGACCTGGCGCACGTCGAACCGGTCGCCCCAGAACGGATCGCCCCACGGACCCCAGTAGCCCCGGCGATAGAAGCGCCACGACGGGCCCCAGTACGGGCTGTACATGCGGGAATAGAAGGGATCGGGGCTGCTGTAGAAGCGGGTGTCGCGGTCGGTGGCGCGGTTCAGCGTGGAGAACCAGTCATAGCCGCTCTCCAGCGTCAGCTCGGCGGAGCGCAGCAGCAGCGACATCTCTACCTGGTCGCGCGAGGTCAGGGAGTTGCCGGAGAAGGTGACGCGGTAGCGGTTGGCCTCCAGGCGCTGCTCGGCGTAGCCGCCGCGCTGGCCGTTGTAGCCGGCGGGGGCGTAGGCCGTCGGCGTGGCGCAGGCGGCCAGAGTCAGCCCGGCGATCGCTGTGACCGCCAAGGTCTTGAAAGTCGGGATCTTCATGAGGGGACTCCTTTGCGCCCATTATGGCGCCTCGCCTGCTGAACGGCGCATGAACGGCCACGTTCCGCCGGATTGCAAGTCCTCCCGTCGTCGCGGGCCGCTGGACCTGACGTCGCGCGCCGTCTAGGCAGCCGCGGATGTCCGATCCCGCCCACCGCCCGCTCCGTTCCTTCGGCCGCATCAAGGCCCGGCCGATCAAGCCGCGCCAGGCCGCCCTGATGGAGACCCTGCTGCCCGCCATCGCCGTGCCCGACCCTGCGGCCGGCCCGATCGACCCGGCGGCGCTCATGCCCGGGGCGAGCGAGGTCTGGCTGGAGATCGGCTTCGGCGGCGGCGAGCACATGGCCGCCCAGGCCGCGCGCCGGCCCGACGTGCTGGTGATCGGCTGCGAGCCCTTCCTGAACGGCGTCGCCTCGGCCCTGCGCCATGTCGAGGAGATGGGGCTGGAGAACGTGCGTCTCCACGCCGACGACGCCCGCGCGGTGGTCGACGCGCTGCCCGACGCCTCGGTCGACCGGGTCCTGATCCTGTTCCCCGATCCGTGGCACAAGGCGCGCCACAACAAGCGCCGGCTGGTCCAGGACGAGACCGCCGCCGCCTTCGCCCGCATCCTGAAGCCGGGCGGGACGCTGCGCTTCGTCACCGACTGGCTGGACTACGCCGACTGGGCGCTGGAGCGCCTTTCGCGCACGCCGGGACTGGCGCGCATCGGCGCCGAGGACCAGGATTGGTTCGCCGTCCCCGCCGACCACGTCGTCACCCGCTACGAGGAAAAGAAGCTGGGCGACACGCCGCCGATCTTCCTGGAATTCCGCCGCATCGACGAAGAGGGCTGACAAGCGGTCGTGATGCGCCTATAGGACGTCTCACATCGTTAGACCGGCGTCCGACGACGCCGTTCCGAAGCGGCGCCCGGATGGGTCGCCGCTTTTGTTTTGGATCATCGCTTGCGCGCCAGGACCGTACAGGACCGACAGCTTCTGGAGCTGATCGACCCCGTCGCCGAGAGCCTCGGCCTCGAGGTCGTGCGCGTGCGCCTGATGTCCGGCTCCCGGCGTCAGCGGCTGCAGATCATGGCCGAGCGGCCCTCGGACCACGACATTTCGGTCGAACAGTGCGCCAAGCTGAGCCGGGCGGTGTCGGAGGTGTTCGACGCCGCCGATCCGATCGCCGGCGAATATCTGCTGGAGGTCTCCTCCCCGGGGATCGACCGGCCGCTGACCCGTCCCATCGACTTCGACCTGTTCGAGGGCGAGGAGGCGCGGCTGGAAACCGACCGGATGATCGAGGGGCGCAAGCGCTTCAAGGGCGTCCTGGCCGGGTATGAGGACGGAAACGTCCTGATCGACCTGGAGGGCGAGGAGGACACCGCCCTGATCCCCTTCGACTGGCTGGCCGACGCCAAGCTGGTCATGACCGACGCCCTGCTGAAGCGGGGCGCGGCCATCCGCGCCGCCCGCGGCGAACCCGAAGACGACGGCCTGCCGGAAGGCGACGCCGACAAATCCCCTCAAACCGCGCCTTCCGAGGACTGACTCCATGGCCGTGACCGGCATTTCCGCCAACCGTCTCGAACTGCTGCAGATCGCCGATGCGGTCGCGCGCGAGAAGAACATCGACCGCGAGATCGTGATCGAGGCGATCGAGGAAGCGATCCAGAAGGGCGCCAAGGCCCGTTACGGCGCCCACCACGACATCCGCGCCAAGATCGACCACAAGACCGGCGAACTGGCGCTGACCCGTCACGTCACCATCGTCGAGGACGACTGGCAGCCGGAAGACGAGCTGGAAGAGTTCAACGACAGCGCGCTGGTGCGCCTGAAGGACGCCTCCAAGCGTGACCCCGAGGCCGTGGTCGGCAAGGAATACGTCGAGACCCTGCCGCCGTTCGAGTTCGGCCGCGTCCAGACGCAGATGGCCCGCCAGGTCGTGACCGGAAAGGTCCGCGAGGCCGAGCGCGCCAACCAGTACGAAGAGTTCAAGGATCGCGTCGGCGAGATCGTCAACGGCACGGTCAAGCGCGTCGAATACGGCAACACCATCGTCGACCTGGGCCGGGGCGAGGGCGTGATGCGCCGCGACCAGTCGATCCCGCGCGAGGTGTTCAACATCGGCGACCGCATCCGCACCTACATCTACGACGTCCGCCCCGAGGCCAAGGGCCCGCAGGTGATGCTGAGCCGCGCCCACCCGGGCTTCATGGCCAAGCTGTTCGCCCAGGAGGTGCCCGAGGTCTATGACGGCGTGATCGAGATCCGCGCCGCCGCCCGCGACGCCGGCTCGCGCGCCAAGATGGCGGTGCTGTCCAACGATTCCTCGATTGATCCGGTCGGCGCCTGCGTCGGCATGCGCGGCTCGCGCGTGCAGGCGGTGGTCGCCGAGCTTCAGGGCGAGAAGATCGACATCATCCAGTGGAACAACGACGAGCCGACCTTCATCGTCAACGCCCTGGCCCCGGCCGAGGTGTCGAAGGTGGTGCTCGACGAAGAGGCCGGCCGCGTCGAGGTGGTGGTCCCCGACGAGCAGCTGTCGCTGGCCATCGGCCGTCGCGGCCAGAACGTGCGCCTGGCCTCTCAGCTGACCGGCTGGCAGATCGACATCATCACCGAGGCCCAGGATTCCGAGCGCCGCCAGAAGGAATTCACCGAGCGCACCGCCCTGTTCCAGGAAGCCCTGGACGTGGACGAGGTCATCGCCCAGCTGCTGGTCACCGAAGGCTTCGCCTCGATCGAGGACCTGGCCTATGTCGAGGCCTATGAGGTCGCCGAGATCGAGGGCTTCGACGAGGACACCGCCGAGGAACTGCAGACCCGCGCCCGCGAATATCTGGAGAAGCAGGCCGCCGAGCAGGACGCGCGCCGCCAGGAACTGGGCGTCGAGGACGCGGTTCTGGACGTGCCGGGCGTGACCCTGCCGATCGCCGTCGCCCTGGGCGAGGGCGGCGTGAAGACGGTCGAGGACCTGGCCGACCTGGCCACCGACGAGGTGCGCGGCGGCTATGAGGTTCGCAACGGCGAGCGCGTCAAGGTTCCGGGCGTGCTGGAAAGCTTCAACCTGTCGCAGGAAGACGCCGAGATGCTGATCCTCCAGGCCCGCGTGGCCGCCGGCTGGATCGACGCCTCGGAACTGCCGCAGCCCGAGCCGGAATACGAGGAAGAGGGCGAATACGCCGAAGGCGAGTACGACCCGGACCAGGTGTTCGGCGAGGCCTCGTCCGAGGGCGTGGAGCAGGCCGAGCTCGACAATGGCGACGCGGAGGTCTTCGCCGAAGACCTCGAAAAGTCCCGCGACGCGTGATGGAGACCCTGGCCCTCCATGAGCTTGCGCGACGCGACGATCGATAGGGAACGCCGGGATCTGGCCTCTGGCCAGGTCATGGATGAATCTCGCCTGATCCGTTTCGTCGCCGGCCCGGACGGCCAGGTGGTTCCCGATCTGGGGCGCAAGCTCCCCGGGCGCGGCCTGTGGGTCGAGGCGACCCGCGCCGCCGTCGACCTGGCGGTGAAGAAGAACGGCTTCACCCGCGCCGCCAAGACCCGGCTGGCGGCGCCCGCCGACCTGTCCGACACGGTCGAGCGGCTGCTGGCCAGACGCTGTCTGGAGCAGCTGGGTCTTGCCCGGCGCGAAGGCGTGCTTATCTCCGGCTTCGAGAAGTCCGCCGCTGCGATCCGGTCCGGCCGGGCCGCATGGCTGGTCGAGGCGTCCGATGGTTCGGCCGACGGACGCGGAAAACTGCTGGCCCTGGCCGCCCATCAGACCACCCGAATCTGCGGCGCGTTCGGCGCGGACGATTTGAGTTTGGCCCTTGGGCTGGAAAATGCGATACACGCCGTCCTGCTTGCGGGCGGAAGGGCGGATCGCTGGACCCTGGAGGTCGAACGACTGGCCGGCTTCCGGCCGCTTCGTCCTCCCCACTGGGATTCTTCCGGCGGCGCGGGCGGATCGGCTGGGGCGCGCCCGGAGGAGGCGAGCTGAGGAATTTGGCGGGCGCGGGCCGGTCTCCTGAGACGGAGGCGGGCTCACGGCCGTTCATGTGCATTGAGGCGACGGCGGGATTCTCCGCCACGAGTAAAGCGACCGGATGAGCGACGAAAACGACAAGACCAACCAAGGCCAAGGTTCGAGCCAGGGCAACACCGGCGGAACGCCGTCCCAATCGGGACCGCGCGCGCCGCTGAGCCTGAAGCCGCGCGCCGCGGGCTCGGTTTCGACCGGGACCGTGAAGCAGAGCTTCAGCCACGGCCGATCCAAGACGGTGGTGGTCGAGACCAAGCGCCGCGTGGGCGGCCCCGGACCCCAGCGTCCGCAAGGGTTCGACGTCGCGCGTCCGAAGGCCGAGGGCCAGTCGGCCCCGCGTCCGGCCGCGCCGCGTCCGCAAGCCGCCGGAGGCGGCCTGTCGGCCGAGGAGCAGGAGGCCCGCCGCCGCGCCATCGCCCTGGCCGCCCAGCAGCAG
>JAEWDF010000067.1 GCA_023390245.1 Pseudomonadota bacterium | reverse complement strand
GCCGGCCGCCAGCGGACGGCCCTGAACCAGTTCGCCCTGGAGGCCCAGGGTCATCGGCCCGGCGTAGGCGCGCTGCACCTCCGGGTTCTCGGCATAGCCCTCGTAGGACCGGCCCCAACGGTCGTCCTGCGGCACCGCCAGCGTCGGGCCGAAGGTCCAGTCGGCCCCCGTCACCGCCACCTCCAGCGCCGTCGCCTCCCCGATGCGCCGGATCAGGTCGGGGTCGCGCGCGGCCCCCAGGCCGATGTTGTGCGGGAAGATCGTCGCGCCCGGCACGTTGTTGTGCCCGTGCACCGCATCGATGCCGTAGATCAGCGGAACCTTCGCCCCCGGCCGCTCGGCCGCCGCCGCGCGGAAGGCCCGCGCCAGCTCCAGCCACTTCTCGGCCGGGGCCTTGTCGTCGCCCCATGGCCCGGAGCTGCCTCCCGCCAGGATCGACCCCAGAGGATAGGTCAGCAGGTCCTCCGGCGTGATCGCCGAAATGTCCGCCTGGATCAGCTGGCCGACCTTCTCCTCCACCGTCATCCGAGCCATCAGCTCGGCGACAAAGGCCTGAGCCCGGGCGTCGGTGATCGCGGCGGGGGTCTCCGCCGATGGCCACATCTCGGGATGCGCGCGCGCCGTCTCGGGCACATCGATCGCCTGGGCGGCGACAGGAGCGGCGACGGGGGCGCTTCCGATCATGACGGCCAGCGCCAGAGCCGAAGAGGAGGCGTGACGAATGTTCGAGAGGCGGGTCTTCATATCGGCAGATCCAGAATTGACAGTCTGCGGGAGAAAAAGCCGACGCGGCGGGGCCCGCCGCGTCGAGGTTCGCTCAGGGGCGCGAAGACCGGGCATCACAGCGCAGCCGCGAGAGGCGGATAGAAATCCAGAGAACCCGAGGTTCGCTCCCGCGACAGCGTTAATCGCCGCCTGATTTTCACAGAGGCAACTTGATCCACCCATGACAATACTGTCAACTGAATAATGGTAGCGCTATCAGAACAACCGGCGCCGATAAGGGGAGAGGATATGGTCAACGCCACGCGCCGCGCCTTTGGGGTATGGACTGTCGCCCTGGCCGCCGCTGCCAAGAGCCCCGCAGGCGCACGCGACACGACGTCGCGGCCCTACACCTGGCGCAATGTGAAGGTGGGTGCGGGCGGCTTTATTCCCGGCGTCGTATTCAGCCGCATAGAGCAAGGCTTGGCCTACGCTCGGTCCGACATGGGCGGCGCCTATCGCTTCGATTCAGCAGAGGATCGCTGGACGCCCCTGATGGACGACAGCCCGCGCTCAGGCGATTTCGGCATAGAGAGCATCGCCGCCGATCCCGTCGATCCGGATGTGGTCCATGCGGCCGTCGGCGTCAGCCGCAACGATCCCGGCGCCATGCTGCGCTCCAACGACCGGGGCCGGACCTGGAGCCGCGTCGAGGTTCCGTTCCGCATGGGCGGCAACGAGGACGGCCGGGGCCTGGGCGAGCGCCTGGCGATCGACCCGAACGACAACCGCATCCTGTACTTCGGCTCGCGCCATGACGGCCTACAGCGCTCCACCGACGGCGGGGCCAGTTGGAGCAAGGTCGACGGCTTTCCCCTGCCCGGCCTGGGCCTGCCGACCGGACGCGAGACCCACGGCGGCCTCAGCTTCGTCGTCTTCGATCCGCGCGGCGGAACGCGAGGCCGGTTGACACAGACGATCCTGATCGGGGTCGCCGATCCGCACGAACACGCCCTGTACCGCTCCGACGACGCCGGACGCAGCTGGCGGCCCGTGCCCGGCGGTCCGCGCCCGGAACTGTCAGCGGCCAAGGCGGAGGTGGATGCGCGTGGCGTCCTCTATCTGACCTGCACCCTGGGCGTCGGCCCCAACGGCGTCACGGACGGCGCCGTCTTCCGCCTGGACCTGGACACGGGCGCCTGGAGCGACATCACCCCGCCCCGACCGTCCGGCGGCTTCATGGGCGTGGCGGTCGATCGCCGGCGACCGGGAACGCTCATGATCTCGACCCTGAACCGCTGGCAGCCCGGCGACACGATCTGGCGGACCACCGACGACGGCGAGACCTGGACCAGCCTGCGCGAAAAGGCCGAGACCGACGTCAGCGCCACCCCCTATCTGAACTGGGGCAATGACAAGCCGGACTTCGGCTGGTGGATGGCCGCCCTGGCGTTGGACCCGTTCAATTCCGACCGTCTGGTCTATGCGACCGGCGCCACCGTGTATGAGACCCGCGATCTGCCGGCCGCCGACCGGAATGCGCCGACGCACTGGACGCCCTGGGTCGAGGGGATCGAGCAGACCGCCGTCATCACCCTGGTCAGTCCGCCGGTCGGCCCCCGGCTGCTGACCGGGTTCGGCGACATCTCCGGCTTCGCGCACGAGGACCTGGACCGCTCCCCCGATCTGCAGTTCACCACCCCCGTCTTCGCCAACACCAATCAGATCAACTACGCCGGCGCCGCGCCGACCGTCGTGGTCCGCAGCGGAACCCCGCACGAGGGCGTCGGGTCTGAGGGGCACGACGGTTCGACCCTGGCCTGGTCCGACGATGCGGGGCGAAGCTGGAAGCCGTTGGGCCGCCCGCGCCCGGCCTCCGGCGACGCGGCGCCCTCGCCCGACAATCCGCGCATGGACCTGTATCGCGATGCGCCGATCATGGTTTCGGCGGACGGCGCGACCTTCGTTCTGGCGACGCCCCAGGTCGTCTGGTCGGCGGACCGGGGACGAAGCTGGACGCCATGCGCTGGCCTGCCGCCGCTTCTGCGTCCAGTCGCGGACCGCAAGGACGGACAGTTGTTCTACGCCCTGGACTTCCACACCGGCGACTGGTTCGTCAGCGTCGACGGCGCCCGAAGCTTCGCCCCCGTCCCCAGCCGGGGTCTGCCTTCGACCCTGGCCGACGACCGCCCGACCTGGCGCGAGGTCGCCTTCCCGCTGAAGGCGACACCCGATCACGACGGCGACCTGTGGTTCGTTTCCCGCGCAGGTCTGTTCCACAGCGCCGACGGCGGCCAGAGCTTCGCGCGGATCGACGGCGGCCTGAACGTCGAGATGCTGGACTTCGGCAAGCCGCCCGCCGGCCAGGCCTATCCCGCCCTGTTCGCCATCGGGACGAAGGGCGATGTGCGCGGCGTCTTCCGATCCGACGACCGGGGCCGGTCGTGGATGCGGGTCAACGATCCCCGGCACGAGTACGGTCGTCGCTTCCGCGCCATCGCGGGTGACCCGCGCGTGTTCGGCCGGGTCTATGTGGCCACCGACGGCCGCGGCGTGGTCTATGGAGAACCGCAATGAGCCTTTCCCGACGCGGACTTCTGGGGGCCGGCGCCTCCGCCTCCCTGCTGGGCGCCTGCGCGACCGCGCCGGGCGCGACGACGCGCGGCCCGTTCCACGCCAGTTGGAACAGCCTGATCGCGGGCTATCAGACGCCCGACTGGTTTCGCGACGCCAAGTTCGGCATCTGGTCCCACTGGGGGCCGCAATGCGTGCCCGAGTTCGGCGACTGGTACGGCCGCCAGATGTATATCCAGGGCAATCCCTTCTACGAGCACCACGTCGCGACCTACGGCCACCCCAGCCGCTTCGGCTTCATGGAATTCATCGACATGTGGAAGGCGGACCGGTGGGACCCCGAAGGCCTGCTGGACCTCTATCAGGCGGCGGGCGCCCGCTACATTGTCTCAATGGCCAACCATCACGACAATCTGGACCTGTTCGACAGCACTCACCACGCCTGGAACGTGATGCGCGTCGGCCCGCGCCGCGACATCGTCGGAACCTGGGAGAAGGCCGTTCGGGCGCGCGGCCTGCGCTTCGGCGTGTCGAACCACGCCGCCCACGCCTGGCACTGGTGGCAGACGGCCTATGGCTATGACGCCGAGGGACCGATGCAGGGCGTCCGCTATGACGCCGCGCGCCTGACCAAGGCCGACGGCGCCGGCAAATGGTGGGACGGTCTGGACCCGCAGGAACTCTATACCGGCCCGACCTTCGCCCCGCCGGACGGGATCGACTCCATCGCCGCCATGAACGCCTGGCACGATGCGCGCGACGGCCAGTGGATCGAAACGCCGCCGCCGAACAATCCCGCATTCACCCGCTCCTGGGTGCTGCGCCAGCGCGACCTGATCACGAAGTATCGGCCGGACATAGTCTATTTCGACAACTACGGCCTGCCGCTGGGCCGCTATGGGCTGGAGGCGACGGCGGAATACTACAACGCCTCGCTGGAGTGGCGCGGCGAACTACCGGTCGTGAACGGCAAGCGACTGGAGCCGGAACAGAGGAAGGGGATCACCGAGACGGTGGAGCGCGGCTTCTCGGACGCCCTGCGCCCCGAGCCGTGGCAGACCGACACCTGTATCGGCGACTGGCACTACAACCGGGCCCGCTTCACCAGCCACTCCTACGTGCCCGCCCACGGCGTGGTGCAGAGGCTGGTCGATGTCGTGTCCAAGAACGGCAATCTGCTGCTGAACATCCCCCAGCGCGGCGACGGCTCCATCGACAGCGACGAACGCCAAATCCTAGCCGACATCGCCGCCTGGATGCGGGTGAACGGCGAGGCGATCTTCGACACTCGGCCATGGCGCCTCTATGGCGAAGGCCCGACCGAGGTGCAGGCCGGGATGCACGGCGAAGGCGACGCCCGGCCCTGGACCGGCCAGGACATCCGTTTCACCACCAAGGGAGACGTCCTGTACGCCTTTGCGCTGGATTGGCCCGAGGACCGCAAGATGGTCGTGCGGTCGCTGGCCGCCGGTCGGGCGGGACAGGTCGAGAAGGCGGAACTGCTGGGCGGCGGCGCCCTGCCCTTCAGCCAGACGGATCAGGGGCTGGTCATCAACCTGCCGGAGGATCGCCCCGTCGCGACGGCCCCGGCGGTGCGCCTCAGCGGATCAGGCCTGACCTGATCCGCTCCGTCCGTCAGTCGATCGTCATCTCGAACGGAACCGCCGGCAGCCCGGCGGGGCCGTAGAGATTGCAGACGGGGCTGTCGGCCCAGCAGAAGCGGACCTTGACGTCCTCCGGCCGGGCGCCGTTCAGGACGACGTCCTCCCCATCCAGCCGGGCGTCCACGAACCGGCACGCGCCGTCGGCTCCGCACAGTTCGAATCCGACCGGCCCGGCCGCGCCATAGGCGGTCAGCGGCGCGGTGTAACGGATGCGCACGCCCTCGGTGGAACGGCGCGCGACCTGGGGCTGGGGCGACACCGGCTCGGCCCGCCCGTTCAGGCGCAGGGCCTCCAGCGCCAGGCGACGCCCGACCTCCTGCTTGTTGGTGGGGTGGATGTCGTAGCGGTCGCCGATGTCGATGGCGACGGCCAGACCCGCCAGGGGATCGGCGTTCGTCACCACCCGCTGACTTTCGCGCAGCGCCGCCCAGGCCGAGTCGCTCGGCCCAGCGGTCATCGGCCCGAAGTTGGCCAGTTGCACCACCAGCATCCGCATCTCGGGGTTCTCGAACCGCGCGCGCCAGTCGGCGAACAGGTCGGCCAGCAGGCGGCGATAGCCGGCCGGATCGCCGACGTTGGACTCGCCCTGATACCAGGCCATGCCCTTCAGCCCGTAAGGCCCCAGCGGGTCGATCATGCCGTTATAGAGGGTGGTCAGGCCGCTGCCGCCGATCCAGGGCGTGCGCGGCGGATTAGGCAGGTCAGTCAGCGGCGCGGCGACCTTGTGCTTCCAGCCGGTCAGTGGGACCGAAGATCCGTCGGCGAAGTGGATCGCCTTTTCTGACGCCGGTCCCCAGGCCCCGCCGCCGCCATTGGTGTCCAGCACGCCCAAGGCCACCACGTTGCGCCCGGCCTTCAGCGTCCCGGCCGGGATCGCATAGGCTCTGGGCGTGTCCCAGCCCTGCTGTCCACCGACGAAGCGGCCATTGACCCACGTGGCGTCGGCGTCGTCGACGGGCCCAAGGACGACCGTCGCGGCCTGGCGCGCCTGGGCGGCGCTCAAGCTGACTTCGGCGCGCAGCCAGACGATGCCGTCGAACGTCTCCAGCCCCGGCACTGTCGCTTCCCAGAAGCCCTCCGCCGGTATGGGCGCCCAGTCAGCGTCATTCAGGTCCGGGCGGTTCCAGCCCTGCTGCGTGCCCGGATCGTGCGCCGCCCACCAGTTGGTGGTCACCGCCTTCCAAGCCGCCTCGCCCTCTTCGGGAGAGCGCGCATAGGCGGCCAGGGCGTCCAGACCCTGCCGATAGGGTTCATTGGCCGCCAGCGTCGGGCGCGTCAGCCAGTCCTCGATAATCGACCCGCCCCACGAGGCCGAGATCAGGCCGACCGGAACGTCCTCGGCCCGGCGCAGATCGCGCCCCATGAAGTAGCAGGCGGCCGAGAAGTCGCGCACCGAGGCGGGCGTCGTCTGCGCCCAGCGGCCCACCGCAACCGGCTCACCCGACGGCGCGGCCAGGCTGGAGCGCCCTACCAGGAACAGTCGCAGGTTCGGATCGTTCGCCGCCGCGACCTCGGTCTCGGTGTTTGCGACCTTGCGGACCTCGAACTCCATGTTCGATTGGCCCGAGCACAGCCAGACATCGCCGATCATGACATCAGACACGCTCTGCGTCGCTGCGCCCGAACGGGCCTCCAGCACATAGGGGCCTCCCGCGGTCAGGGCGGGCAGATCGGCTCGCCAGCGTCCCTGCGCGTCCGCGACGGCCTGAACCGTGTTCGTTCCCAGCGTGACCGTGACCGCCTGGCCCGGCGTTGCGCTGCCCCAGACGGGCGCGGGACGTCCCCGCTGCAGCACGGCGTGATCCTGGAACATCGGGGCCAGAAGGCCCGGCTGCTGCGCGAGGGCCGGTGCGGCGGACAGGGTGGTCAGGGAAACAGCGGCGAGCAGCAGGTTACGCATGGCTATTCTCTTGAAACGGCTCGCCCGTCCCGGCGGACCGGGACCGGCGATGAAGGTCAGCGACGAACCGAGACTTCCTGTCCCGAATACTGGACCGTTCGGACCACGCCCGCGTCCCAGTTTTCGGCGTTGTGGCTGGGGCCGGAAACGAACCGGACGTTGATCGTCCGCTCGGCCGCCATGCCCGGATAGGTCCCTTCCCTCGCGCCGAGGGTCAGGGTGCGGGTGCGATCATTCCAGCTTAGCGGAATGGTGGCGAACTCGCCCCGCTCGTAGCCGTAGGTCGTGCCCGCGTCGTCATACAAGGTGAAGGCTCCATCGGCGCCGGTATAGACGGTCAGGGTGATCGGCCCGTCCAGCTGCTCGGACGTGTATTGCACTTCCGGCCCGGTCGGCAGGATGGCGCCCGCCCGCGCATAGACGGGAATCTTGTCCAGCGGCGCCGCGACCGTGGCGGACCGCCCGCCCTGATATTTCTGGCCGCTCTGGATATCGTACCACGCCGTTCCCGCCGGGAAGTACACGCTGCGCTCGCGCGCGCGGTATTCGGTCACAGGTGCGACCAACAGGCTGGGGCCGAACATATACTGGTCGGCGATGTCGCGGACGTTCGCGTCGCCCGGGAAGTCCATCGCCAGGCCGCGCATGATGGTGCCGTCTTTTCGCCAGGTGTCGCCCGCCAGGGTGTAGATGTAGGGCATCAGCCGATAGCGCGTCTTCATCTGCGCGGCGTACGCGGCGTAATAGTCCGTGCCCGGTTCCGCCAGATTATAGACCTCGCGCAGCGGGAACTCGCCGTGCGAACGGAAGATCGGCGACCAGGCGCCGAACTGGAACCAGCGCAGCTGAAGCTCGTCCCACTCGGCCTTGTCCTCGGGCTTCATGCCCTCGGGGTTGGAGTAGCGGCTCTCGACCGAGAACCCGCCGATGTCGTGCGTCCAGTTGGCGATGCCGGAGAAGCCCGCGTTCACGCCGGCCGAAATCTGGTCGCGCAGGTTGTCCCAGCGCGCCACCACGTCGCCCGACCACAGGGTCGACCCCGTACGTTGCAGGCCGCCCCAGGCGGAACGGGTCAGGATATAGGTCCGCTCGTCGCCCTTCTCCTCGCGGAAGTGACGATAAACGTTCTCGGCGTTCACCAGCGGGTAGGAGTTGAAATACTCCGCGCCCGGTCCCGCTGCCGTCGGCCCCATCCGCAGGGTGCGCTCAGCGATGTCGAGGTTGGAGTGCATGTCCGGCTCGACCGAATCCAGCCACCAGCCGTCGAAGTCCATGCCCTTGAAGCTGTCGGACATCTGCTTCCAGTAGAGGTCGCGCGCCGCCGGCAGATAGGGATCGTAGAAGCTGTTGGCGTAGCCCGGTCCGACCCAGTCGCGCGCGCCGACATCGACATTGCGCGTGTACATGCCGCCGATGGCGTCCAGTTCCTTGTAATGATCGGTCGTCGGATAGAATTTCGGCCACACCGAGATGATGATGTTGGCGTTCATGTCGTGAACGTCCTTCACCATCTGCGTCGGGTTCGGATAGCGGGCCGGATCGAAGTCGTGGCTGCCCCAGGCGTTCTCGGGCCAGTAGAACCAGTCCTGCACGATGTTGTCGATCGGCAGGCCCAGTTCGCGATAGCGCCGCACCACACCCACGACCTCGTCCTGGGTGTTGTAGCGCTGGCGGCTCTGCCAGAAGCCGTAGGCCCAGCGCGGCAGCATCACCGACTTGCCGGTCAGGGCGCGGTAGTTGGCGATCACCTCGTCCAGATCGTCGCCGCCGACATAGTAGTAGTCGATCGCGTGACCGACCTCGGACGCCAGGCTGAGCGCGCCCTGATCGGCGGCAGGCAGCGGATCCATGTGGCGCAGGGCGATATAGCCGTCCTCCGGCGTCCATTCGATCCTGATGGCGACCGGCTTGTCGGCGGGCAGTGCGACCTGGAAATCGTGGTCCCACGGGTTCCAGTTCTGGCGCCAGTTCTGTTCGACCACCTCGCCGTCGATCGTCACCTTCACATAGCCCGACGAATAGAGGCGGAACTTGTGCAGGCCCGCCGTAGGGCTTTCGACCGTGCCTTCCCAGACGACGCTGACGCCCGCCTGTCCAGGCTTGCCCATGTCGCCGGTCTGGACCGGGGCGCCCGGCTGGGTCTTGAAGCCCACGGGCCAGCGCTGCTGGTCGCGGATGAACTCGTAGTTCACCTCGCTTTCGGGGCGCTGGAACTTCAGTTCGCCGTCTTGATAATAGCTGGCGGTCAGGCCGCCGAAGGCGCCGCCGGAATCGCGCACGATCAGGCGGTCGGACAACATGCCGTAGGGGCGCGGATCGCCGAAACGGGTGATGGCGTTGCTGTCCCACAGCACCCCATAGTTCCGGCTGGAGACGACGAAGGGCACGCCCACGTCCATGTTGTGCTGGGCCAGGGTCACGTCGTGGCCCTTGTAGTTCATCACCCCCTGCTGGTGCTGGCCCAGACCGTAGAAGGCCTCGTCGGCCGGGCTTTCCCAGACCTGGCGCGTGGCCAGGAAGCGATGCGGCCCGTTCTGGTCCTCGACGGTGACCGGGCTCAGTTCGCGGCTGCCGGGACGCTCGGCGACGACCTCCTTGCCGTCCTCGTCCAGGAAGCGGACGGCGCCGGTCTCCAGAGAGACTTCGGCGCTGGCTTCGGCGGTCTTCAGGACCAGCTTGCCGTCCAGGGTCTGGAGGTCGAACGGCGTGGTCGTGGACGGCTGGGCCACCACCTGCAGGCTCTGCGGCAGGGTGAAGTCCGCACCGGCGACGGCAGTGACGCGAATGGTCTCGGGGCCATAGACCTCCAGACGCACGCGGCGCGCGGCGCCCTCTTCTGGCGTCACGATGACGCCGGACGGGATGCGCTCGAAGGCGGCCTGCTGAAGCGCCACAGCCGAGGTCGCCCCCATCAGGGTCGCGCTCAGGGAGGCCGAGGCCGCGGCGGCCAGGAAAAGGCGGCGGGCGAGAGTGAGGGTCATGAGAGCGCTCGCTTTCGTCTAGGAATCAATAGGTCGCGGTGACCACGCGCAGCAGCTGCGGGCGGTCGGTGAAGTTCAGTCCGTAGTCAGTCTGGTCGCCGTTCCAGATGCGCTCGAAGACCCAGTTCCCGGCATCGTCGAACCGGCCTTCCTCGTAGCGCACAACCATGCGGCGGCCAGCGCCGTCACGGGGCGTGAACGTGACGCGGGCGTGCTGTGCGGTGACGATGAACTGGCCCGGCTCGATCTCGGCGATCAGCGCGCCGCCGTTGGGGACTTCCGTACCCGGCACATCATCCAGCGGTCCAAGCCAGGTCCAGTCCGGCTGACCGAACTGCCAGCGGCGATAGGCGACCGAGATGTTCCAGTCGCCCATTTCCAGCGTTTGCGTCGACCGGTCGTCCGGTTCCGACACGCCCCGGACCTTGCCTTCAAACGCCAGCCTGGCCCAGACGCGCTGCCACGGCGCGATCAGGCGGTAGGCGTCGCGGAAAGGCGTCAGCGCCTTTTCGTCGATCGCCTTGGCGCCCAGCGGATAGTTGGCGTAGCCGGTGTAATCGATCCCGAACGGCGACCAGCCGATGCCGCCGCGCCCCAGCACAGAAAACAGATAGCGGGCATAGGGAAGGTCATTGCCCGTCTCGGCGACGAACAGCGCGTTGTCGGGCCGGGCGTAGCGGTCCAGATGCCCCTCGTAGGTCGCGGACTCTCGATTGTAGATGTCCGGGCTCAGCATATCGATGGACGGCGCGGCGGCCTTCCACACGTCGAACACGGGCCAGACCGGACCGCCCGAGGCGTAGTTGGTCGGCGCCGTCCGCTCATGCGGGTCAGGCAGAGCGGCGTTGACATACATCGGCAGCGGATATTCGCGCTTGCCCGCCTCGGCGACCGCGTTGACGTAGGCGGCGATCGACCAGGCGTGGAAGAACTCGTCCGCCTCCTCGCCAAAGACCTGACTCCAGCTTCCGGGCTGCTTGCCCAGCCGTTCCAGAAGCGCGCCGGGAACCGGCCCATCAAACGCCGCCTGGGCGGCGGGCGAATGATCCCGAACCGATCCGTAGGTGCCGACCTCGTTCTCGGGCTGGACCATGATGACGGTGCGTTCGCGTTCGTCGATCCGCCGGATATGACGCATCAGGGCGGCGAAGGCGCGCGCGTCGGCGGCCCGCGTCTCGGCCCCATAGGGCGACATGGCGTAGGAATCCGTTCCGTCCGCCTGGATCAGGTGCGGGAATCGCTCGGGGTTCAGCTTGACCCAGGCCGGGGCGTATTTGGGCGAGGTGTTCTTCCAGGTTGCGAACCACAGGATGACCAGCCGCACGTCGTTGCGGCGCGCCTCCTGGACCAGATGATCGACGAAGGAGAAGTCGAAACGCCCCTCCTCCGACTCGATCTGCTCCCAGGCGATCGGGACCTGAACTGTATTGGCGCCGATGTGGCGGATCGCCGGCCACGCCTCGGCTAGGGGCGCCGGATAGTTGGTCGAATTGTTGACCTGGGCGCCCAGCATGACGAACGGCGCGCCGTCCACCATCAGGGCGTGGCGGCCGTCGCGGGAGACCAGTTGCGGAATGGGCTCCTGCGCCAGAACAGGCGTCACGACCGACGACATCATGGCGCCGGCGACAAGCAGGGATTTCAGGCGTTTCGAGAACGTCCGCATCGGCGCCTCACCACGTCGACAGCTAAAACAACGGGGCGCCGGCGAACCGACGCCCCGCTCTACTCCCATTCCGATCAGAACCGGGCGCGCAACACCACGGCGACGCGGCGGTCCGTATCCACCCAGCTGTAGCGCGGCATGCGGTCGCCATAGCCGACGCGCAGGATGGTGCGCTCCTGGGTCAGGTTGGTGCCTTGCAGGCCGATCTTCACGTCGTCGTTGACGTTGAAGAAGATCGAGCCGTCCAGCTGGCCGTAATCCTCGGACCAGACGGGCGCGTTGATGTTCGCCGCCGAGGTGGTCAGCAAGTACTTCTCACGCCAGTTGTAAGCCAGGCGGGCCGAGATCCGGCCCCGCTCGTAAAGCGCCGCCAGGTTGTAGCTGGTCGGCGACATGCCTTCCAACGGCAGGTCCAGGTTGCCGCCGCCCGTGGTCTGGTTCGGGTCGAAGATGTTGACCGCCGTGTTCCGACCGCCGCTGGAGTCGATGTAGGTGTAGTTGGCCTGCACCCCCAGCCCGGCGAAGGCGCCCGGCAGGAAGTCGAAGAACTGCTGGTAGGCGACTTCGAAGCCCTGGACGTCGCCCTCCTCGCCGTTCATCTGGCGCGTCACGTCGAATTCGATCGTCTCGCCGTTGTTGGTGAAGCTTTCCGTGCTGACGCCCGAATAGATGTAGTCCTTGATCTTCTTGTAGAAGACCGCGCCGGTCAGGCTGCCTTGGGGCGCGAAATACCATTCCAGGCTGGCGTCGAACTGGTCGGCCTTGATCGGCCGCAGGTTCGGATTGCCGCCCGTGCCGGTGTAGGGCGTGTTCGGATCCAGGGTGTAGCCGTCCGCCTGGAAGTTCACCGTCAGCGTCGTATAGGGCTGCATCTGGTTGAAGTCCGGGCGGACCATGGCGCGCGAGGCGGCGAAGCGCAGTTGCAGGTCGTCGCGCAGGTGCAGCCGGAGGTTCAGGCTGGGCAGGACCTCGGTGTAGTCGTTCGAGACGCCGACCCCCTGGATCACGCCGCCCTGCGAGAAGGCGTACGCCTGGTTGAAGTCGGCGCAAGCCGCCGCGTCCGGACCCACGCAGGTCGGGCTGGAGAAGGTCGGCAGTTGGACCCGCGCCTCGGTCTCCGTCTCGGTCTGGACCACGCGGACGCCCACATTGCCGTCGACCGGCCACGGCAGCGCCGTGTCGCTGCCGAAGCGGGCGAAGGCGTAGACGGCCTGAGTCTTCTCGTCCTGCGTCGTCACACCCGCAGTCGGATTGTCGCCGCCCGGAACGAAGTTCTCGAAGTCGGTCGACACTGGCGACCAGCCCCAGCCCTGCCCTTCCGGCCACGGCCGTCCGACGATGGGCGAAAACAGGGCGTTGGCGTAGGCGCGGCCCTGATCCACGGTCGAGGCGGTCGGCAGCCAGAAGCCGCCCGGCACGCCGATGTCGCCCCGGAAGAAATTGTCGAAGGTGTAGTATTCGCTCTGCTGCAGCAGTTGCGAGTTCAGGGCGCCGTCGGTCAGATAGACGGCCGGATAGCTGTAGACGCCGCCGTTGTCGTTCACCATGCCCCAGTACTGGGCCGACAGTATGCCCCAGTTCCAGTTGGTCTGGCGGGTGGTGAAGGTCTTGTCGGTTCCGCGATAGCCGAACCCGACGCTGCGCAGCCACGAACTGTTCTCGAAATAGTAGGTCGCGTCCCCGCGCCAGGCCAGGGAGTCCGCGTCATTGTCCTCGACGTGGTCCATGGCGTAGCCCCAGTAATAGTCCTGGGCGCGGTCCAGATCGCCGCCGGTGATCTGGATTGACGGCACCGAGCCGCCGATGTCGATGAGAGCGCTGAGCGGCGAGGTGTTCAGCATGGACCGTTGGGTGCCCACGGTCATGCTCAGCATCTCGGCGGTCGACTTCACATACTGGATGTCGCCGGTGATTTCCCAGTTGCCGGGGGTGTATTTGACGTTCAGCGAATAATCGCCGGTCGTCTTGTGGTCCTCGCCGTAACGGACGTTGCCGTCGTAGGTGATGCCCTGCAGCGTGCCCAGGTCGCCCACCTGCGCGCCGGTGGGATAGCAGCCCCAGCCGCCCTGATGGATGCCCGTCATCGTCCCGCTGACCAGGACGCCGTTCTCATAGACCAGGCCCGCGCTGGGGCACAGGGTGGTGCCATCCTGGATGCCCGCGACGCGCTCGATGTTCTTGGGATCGGCCTTGCTGTAGAAGCCCTGCAGCGTGAAGGTCAGGTCCTGGTTCGGACGCCATTGCGCCGCCAGGGCGTAGGCCGTGCGCTCCTGCTCCCAGCGCCCGTCGCGCCAGCCCAGGTACTTGGGCTGATAGACGGTGTCACCGTCCAGGGTGGTGACAGGATCGAACCGGTCCGTGGTGATCGAATTGGTGCGGTTGCCGACGTTGGAGACGCTGACGTTGGCCAACAGGCCGATCTCGCCGATGGCGGTGTCCCAGCGGTCGGACAGGATGGCGCTGCCGGACCAGTAGCCCTTGTCCATCAGGTCGCCGTAGTTGTAGTCCACCGACAGCGCCGCCAGACGCTCGGACTGGTCGAACGGCAGGCGGGTGCGCAGGTTCACCGTGCCGCCGATGCCGCCCTCGATCTGGTTGGCGGCCGGGTTCTTGTACACGTCCACGCCGGCCAGCAGGTCGGCGGAAATGTCTTCGAACGACAGGCCACGGCCGTTCTTGGCCGAGAAGATGTCGCGCCCGTTGGTTTCCGAACGCACCCACGACAGGCCGCGGATGAAGACGCCGCCGCCTTCCGCCGCCAGACGGGCGGGGTCGCGATTCTCGTTGGTGCGCTGGAGCGTGATGCCCGAGATGCGCTGAAGCGCCTCCGACACCGAACGGTCCGGCAGGGCGCCGATATCCACCGCGGTGATGGAGTCGACGATGACCTCAGAGTTCTTCTTGATGTTCTGCGACGACTGAAGCTGGGCGCGAATGCCGGTCACGACCACCTCATCGACGGTCGTGGCCTCGTCGTCCGACTGAGACTGGGTTTGCGCCGTCTGGGCGCTGGCGGCGACCGGCGACATCGCCGCGATCGCCAACACGGAACCTCCGCACAGCCAAGCCATGCGACGCAGAGTCATTTTGCGAGACAAGAGCCTCATCCTTCTTGCTGGTCGCGCACCGCAAAACCGCAGTCAGCGCAACATCCCTCCCGAGTGCCGGCCGCTTTTCACGGCTCGTGACATTTCAAGTATGCACAAGGTTTCACGCATTGAAAGCAAATTGTGATAGCGCTACCATTCTTGCGCCGCACAAGAGGCCGCATCGGCGCTTTTCCGTGGCGCGATCGTCCGAAAGCGCGTCAGCCTAGGGGCGGCGCATCCGACTGTCGTCGGATCAAGGCGAAATCGAGCAGCACTTCGGTCGGCGCGGCTTCACCGCCTTCCGGCCTGCCGCGCACGGCCTCGACAAGGGCAGCGACACCCTCGCGCGACATCTCCGCGACTGGCTGGCGAATCGTGGTCAGGGGGGGCCAGACGGTGGTTGCCAGGGCGGTGTCGTCGAAGCCGACGATGGTCAGGTCGCGCGGCACGTCCAACCCCTGCCGGTGGGCGACCGCCACGCCTGCGGCGGCCATATCGTCGTTGGACGCGAACAGGGCTGTGGGCCTTTGGCGCAGACTGAGCAACTGGTCGGCCGCGTCAAGCCCGGAGTGGTAAGTGAAATAGCCCTGCGCCACGAGCCGCTCGTCCACGGCCAGGCCGCGTTCGGCCAGGGCGTCGGCATAGCCCAGGAATCGCAGCTCGCTGACCGTCTGGTTGGGATTGCCGCGCACGAAAGCGATCCGCTCGTGGCCCAGGCCGATCAGGTGACGTGTCATCGCTCGCGCGGCCGCCCGGTCGTCGATGCGGACCGAGACAACGCCGGGCGCGGGCGCCCCCGAGGCGATGGAAGCCGTTGGCAGGCCCCCCGCCCTTAACCGATCCACCACGCGCCGCGAATCGCATAGAGGCGGAGGCAGCAGGACCGCATCGACCCCTGCGGCCAACAGATGGTCGATCGCCTCGGCCTCGCTGGCTTCGGAATCGCACTTCTCCACCAGAAGCTGGGCGCCGGCGCGGCTGCACTGGTCCAGGCCGCCCAGCAGGAATTCGCTCAGATAGGCGGACGAGGGGTTGCTGTAGAGCAGACCGATCTTCAACGACTGGGCGCTGGCCAGGCTGCGCGCCGCCAGATTGGGCGCATAGTCCAGTTCCCGGATCGCCTTCATGACCGCTTCGCGCGTCTCGTCGCGGACGTTGCGCTCGCCGTTGACCACGCGAGAGACCGTCATCGGCGAGACGCCGGCGTGACGCGCCACGTCCTTGATGGTGCGACCGCCCCCCCCACGTCGGGTGGAGCGCTTCGTTTCGGGTCCGCTCATGATCCTGGTGTAGCCCCCGCGCGGGCGGCGCGTAAGCGCTTTCAGACGCCGATCGTCATCGTCAAGGATATCTGGTCGCCGGGGGCCAGTACGCGAAGGCCCGCCGCCGCCCCGTCCGGCGCGTTTAAGGCGTCCGGCCGGTGGGACACCGGCTCGATGCAAACGAAATCCCGGCCCGGCGGCGCATAGACATGAACGCGCTCCACGCCTTGGGCGGCCAGCACCGCGCCGCCCGTCTCGTCCCGGATCTCGGCGCGGCCGTCCCACCCTTCATAGGCGTTGTCAACGAAGGGCGCGGTCTCGACCGCCTGCCCGGCGCTCCAGTCCACCAGGGCCGACGAGGACGCCAGCCGCCTCGGGAGCAGGGTCTCGTCCGACAGCCAGACCTGGTCGGCCTTCAGCCTCAGTCGGGCGCCGGAGACGCGGTGGAAATAAGGATGCAATCCCAAGCCTCCCGGCGCCGAAGTTTCGGACCGGTTCAGCAGGGTCAGCGCGATCGTCAGACCCTGCTCGTCCAACGAGAACCGCTGTTTGGCCGCGAAGGCCCACGGCCAGCGGCTGTCGCCCGGATGCGACAGGGACAGGACCGCGTGGTCGGTCCCCGTCGCCTCGATCCGCCACGGCGCGCGCCAGCCGACGCCGTGCAGGGCGTGCGGTTCGAAGCCGGGCGTGGCGCCGACATCGAACCGGCGTCCGTCGAAGACGAAGCGCCCCTGATCGATGCGGTTCGCATAGGGGACCAGCGGAAAGCAGGCCGTCTCCAGCGGATCGGCCGCGCCCTGCGGCGTCGGCCTAAGCACCGGCCGCCCGGCATGGTCCAGGGACCAGACCGCCCCCCCGATCTCCGGCGCGAGCCGCGCGCGCCACGCCCCGGCCTCAAGGTCGATCATCACCGCGTCTCCGGCCGTCATCCGGCCGAATAGCTGGTCTTGATCTGGGTGTAGAACTCAACCGCCGCGAAGCCCTGTTCGCGGGCGCCGTAGCTGGACTTCTTGGAACCGCCGAACGGCACGTGATAATCGACGCCCGCCGTGGCTAGGTTGACCATGGTCATGCCCGCCTTGGCGCGGCGCTGGAAGTCCCGGGCGTATTTCAGCGACTGGGTGACGATGCCCGCCGACAGGCCGAACTCCACCCCGTTGGCGACGGCCAGGGCCTCCTCGTAGGACTTGACCCGGATGGTCGAGGCGACCGGACCGAACACCTCCTCGGTGTTGATCCGCATGTCGGGCGCCGTGTCGGCGATCAGGGTCGGCTGCACGTACCAGCCGGGTTTGTCCAGGTTCAACCGCTCGCCGCCGGTGACGATTCGCCCGCCTGCGTTGCGGGCGACATCGATGTACTTGTACGATGTCTCACGCTGGCTCTCGCTTACGGCGGGGCCCATCTGGGTGTTCGGGTCCAGGGCGTCGCCGACGCGCAGGGCCGCGACCTTCTCGGCCAGGGCGGCGACGAACTTGTCGTGGATACCGTCCTGCACGATCAGGCGGCTGGAGGCGGTGCAGCGCTGGCCGGTGGCGAAGAAGCTGCCGTCCAGGGCGATGTTCACCGCCCGCTCCAGATCGGCGTCATCCAGCACGATCAGCGGGTTCTTGCCCCCCATCTCCAACTGCACCCGCGCCTGGCGCCTGACCGCCCCCTCGGCGACCGAGGCGCCCACCGCCTGGGAGCCGGTGAAGGAAACGCCGGTGACGCCCTCGTGCGCGACGATGGCGCGGCCGACGTCGCCATCGCCCACGATCATGTTGACCACGCCCCTGGGCAGCCCCGCCTCGTGCAGGACGGCGATCAGGGCCTCGGCGGTGGCGGGCGTCGGCCCGGCAGGCTTGATGACCACCGTATTGCCGAAGGCGATGGCGGGCGCGATCTTCCAGGCCGGGATGGCGATGGGGAAGTTCCACGGGGTGATCAGGCCGAACACGCCGACCGGCTGGCGATAGGTCTGCACCTCCACGCCCGGCCGGGTGGAGGCCAGGTTCTGGCCGTGGACGCGCAGGGCCTCCCCGGCGAAATATTTCAGGATGCGCGCGGCGCGGACCGTCTCGCCGACGCCTTCGGGAACGGTCTTGCCCTCCTCGCGCGACAGCAGCCGGCCGATCTGGTCCTTGCGCTCCATGATCAGCGACCCGGCCTTGTCCAGCACGTCGAAACGCACTTCGGGCGAAGCGTTGGCCCAGTCGTCGAAGGCGTCGGTCGCGGCCGACACCGCCTGATCGACCTCGGCGGCCCCGCCCTTGGGCGTGCGGGCGACCACGTCGCGGGTGTCGGACGGGTTCAGGCTCTTGCCTGGCCGGTCGCCCGCCACCCGCTCGCCGCCAATCCAGTGCGAGAGTTCCAGCGTGTCCGTCATGACGAGGGCCTTTCAAGAGACGCGGGCGACGGGGGAGCGTCGCCCGCTTGGGGGATACAGGGTGTCGACCGGCGCTCAGCCGGTCATGTCTTCCAGTTCGCGGCCACGGGTTTCCTTCACCCACGCCTGAACCAGGAAGAAGGAGATCAGGGCGCTGACGGCATAGAAGCCGTAGGTGATCACCAGGCCCAGCGTCGCCGCCATCCAAGGGAAGCTGACCGAAATGGCGAAGTTGGCGATCCACTGGGCGAAGCCCGCGACGGCCAGCGCAGAACCGCGCATCTGGTTCGGGAACATCTCGCCCAGCATGACCCACATCACCGGGCCCCAGCTGAAGTTGAAGAAGACCACATAGGCGTTGGCCGCGATCAGGGCGACCAGGCCGGTGTTGTCGTCCAGGTGCAGCGACCCATCGACCAGCGCGGCCTCGGAGAAGCACCAGGCCACCACCGCCAGGGTCACGAACATGCCCGCCGAGCCGATCAGCAGCAAAGGCTTGCGCCCGATCCTGTCGATCACGGCGATGGCCGCCAGGCAGGCCGCGATCGACAGCACGCCCGACAGGATGTTGATCTGCAGCGCGTCGTTCTCGGAGAAGCCGACTGACTGCCACAGCACCGCGCCGTAGTAGAAGACGATGTTGATGCCGACCAGCTGCTGGAAGACGGCCAGGATCAGGCCGGCCCAGACGACGGGGCGCACCTTCCGGGTGGCCGGGTCCAGAAGGTCGGCGAACTTGGGCTTGTGGTCCGCCGCCAGCGAGGCGCGGATCTCGCCGACCTTGCGCGCCCCGGCGCCGGCGCCGAACAGTTTGGACAGCACGGCCTCGGCCTGGGCGTCCTTGCGCTTCACGACCAGAAAGCGCGGGCTTTCCGGGATGGCCAGCAGCGCCAGCAGATAGACGGCGGCCGGAATGACCTGAAGCCAGAACATCCAGCGCCAGGCGGGAAAGCCCCACCAAAACTCCGCCGTCGAGGCGCCGGCCGTGCGCGCCAGCGCCCAGTTGGCGACGAAGGCGCCGGTCAGGCCGGTGATGATCATGATCTGCTGCACCGACGACAGCCGCCCCCGGATCGAGGCCGGCGTGACCTCCGATATATAGGCCGGCGACAGCACCGAGGCCGCCCCCACGCCCAGACCGCCGATGAAGCGCGCGATGATGAAATGCGCCGAGGTGTCGGCCGCCCCCGCCCAGACGGCCGAGATGATGAACAGGACCGCCGCGATCTGCATCACGGTGCGCCGGCCGATGGCGTCGGCCAACCGCCCGGCCGCGAAGGCCCCGAAAGCGCAGCCCAGCAGAATGGCGCCGACGTTGAAGCCCGTGCCCAGCGCCGACAGATCGAAGGTGGCTTCCAGCCCGTCCTGCGTCCCGTTGATGACGCCGGAATCGTAGCCGAACATAAAGCCGCCGATGGTGGCCACCGCCACGATCAGGGCGATGAACGCCATGTTGACGCGGTCCGATCCCGCGATGTCAGGGCCTGCGCCCCCCGTTGGTCCAGCCATTCCGTTGATCCCTCCCGAACCCGTCTGACGCGGGCGTGAAACGCTTAGAAGACCCTACCGCCAGCCTGCATCCACGAAATACTCGTGGCCTGTAATCAAGCGTGCGTCGTCCGAGGCCAGGAACAGGCCGAGCGCGGCCACGTCGCTGGGCTGCAACCGGCCCTTCAGGCATTGAGCCGCCACGATCTCGGCTTCGCCCTCGGGCGTGTACCACTGCATCTGACGGGGGGTCTGGACATTGCCCGGCACGATGCAGACGACGCGCACGCCGTCGCCGCCCAGTTCGCGCGCCAGGGCGCGGGTCATGCCCTCTATGCCCGCCTTGGCCGTCTCGTAGAGCGACAGGTCCGGCAGACCCAGATGCCAGCTGATCGACCCCAGGTTCAGGATCACGCCGGCGCCCCTGGCCCTCATGCCTGGCGCCACCGCCTGGGCGGCGAAGAACAGGTGCCGCAGGTTCACATTGATCCGGTCGTCCCAATAGTCGGGCGTGACCTCAGCCAGGGCGTGGCGGTCGTCGTTGGCGGCGTTGTTGACCAGCACATCCACCGCGCCATGTTCGGCGATGACCTGAGCCAGACAGGTCTGAAGCGCCTTCACGTCCGTCAGGTCGCAGCGATGAAAGACCGGGGCGGGCGACAGGCCGCTCAGAGACCGCTCCAGCGCCAGGGACTCCTCCTCGGCGATATCCAGGAACACCACCCGCGCGCCCTGCCGAGCGAACCCTTCCGCGAATCCGGCGCCGATGCCCGAGCCGCCGCCGGTGACGACCACCAGCTTGCCCTCGAGCGAAGGATAAATGGCGTTACTCAAAGAGCCCGTTCCCGCAGCAGGCCGCGAGCGGCCAGATTGTACATGAGGTCCGCCACGCCGAAACTCCACGGCGCGGCCTTGTCGGTTGTCGTCACGCGGTTGCGCAGAGTGCCCAGGCGTTCGGACGTCACCGTCACCTCGTCGCCGACCTTGTGGGTAAAGCCCTGCCCCGGCGCATCGCGATCCTCGACCGGCGCGAACATCGTTCCCAAATACAGGACAAAGCCATCCGGATACTGGTGGTTCTCGTTCAGGGTCTGGCCGATCAGATCCAGCGGATCGCGGCTGATCAACCGCATCGACGATTGCCCCTCCAGCACGAAGCCGTCCTGCCCCTTGACCGTGAGAGCGACTGTCGCCCCGCGGACGTCGTCCATCGTGAACCCATCATCGAACAGCCGCACGAACGGACCCAGCGCGGCCGAAGCGGTATTGTCCTTGGCCTTGCCCAGCAGCAGGGCGGACCGACCTTCGATGTCGCGAAGATTGACGTCATTGCCAAGGGTCGCGCCAACAGCCCGTCCCTGCGGATCGCAGATGATCGCGATTTCCGGCTCGGGATTGTTCCAGGCGCTGTCCGGCCGCACCCCGACCTGGGCGCCCCACCCCACTGACGACAGGATCGGCGCCTTGGTGAATATCTCGGCGTCCTTGCCGATGGCCACTTCCAGATACTGCGACCACAGGCCGTCGGCGATAAGGACGTCCTTCAACGCCATCGCCTGGTCCGAACCCGGCTTCACCGCCGAAAGGTCGGCCCCTACCCGCTCGGCCAGGGTTTGCCGGATCGCCTGCGCCTTCTGCAGATCTCCGCAGGCCCGCTCCTCGATCACGCGCTCGACAGCAGAGACCGCGAAGGTCACGCCCGAGGCTTTGATGCACTGAAGATCGATCGGCGACAGGACAACGTTGGCGTCAGCTTCCACCTTAGCGACGAGCCCAATGTCCTCAAGGTCACCCAGGTCCCGGCCGTCGGCGTCCGATAGGTCGGATAAACGCGCCGCCTCTGACGCGGTGGGCGCACGTTCCGACAAATCGATCAACCGCCCAGCGCGCACCAAGGCCGGGACCGGCCCCCGGCCGAAATCCACTCGGCCCAGAAATACGCCGTCGCGCCAGTCGGCAGGCAAGTCATCGATAAGTTGGGTCATTTCCTCGCCGCCGCCATTCCAAGGCAGTCATCTTGGTAGCGCTATCATTCGAGCCCCTGTTTCATATGTCAATGGACGTGCGCGGGCAATTGCCTTCAATTTATGGGCGCCTGCTCGTCATCAGGATCGAGTCGGCTCTGCCGGGGTGAGACGGTCTCTGCACGTCCAGCACCTTCGAACAGACCGACGATTGGCCCTGAAGCTATTCGTGTTCGCATATGAGCGTATCGAGCGCTCGCGCCACGTTCTCGAGCGTGTAGGGCTTCTGCAGAACTGCGCGCGCGGCGTGAGCCTCAGGAAGCTTGGACTGTTCGCCATAACCGGAGGCGAACAAGAAAGGCACTCCCAGCGCGGCCAGCCGATCAGCGATAGGGTAGCTGGTCCGGTCGCCCAGGTTGATATCCAGCATGGCTAGGGTCGGCGGCGACAGGGTGATGGAATCGAGGGCCGCCTCCACGGTCGAGGCGGTGTCAACCGCGTCAGCGCCCAGGCGGGTCAGCACATCGTCGGCGTCCAGGGCGATGATCAGGCTGTCCTCGACCAACAGCACCCGTTGGCCGGTCAAGATCGCGGTCGGCGGCGGGGTGGGATGGCCCACTGCGGGGCGAGGAAAGCGAATCTTGGGCGTCTGGTCCTTGCCCTTCTCCGAGACGTGACGAGCCGGAATGCAGAAGCGCGCGACGACCCCGTCGATTGCATAGTCGATGCCGGCCTCGCCGCCCAGGTCGTAGGGCACGGAACGGCTGATGATGGTGGAGCCGAACCCCTTGCGCGACGGCGGCCTGACCGGGGGGCCGCCACGCTCGCGCCATTCGATGAGAAGATCTCCTTCGTCGCTCGGCCGCCAGTCGATATCGACCGTGCCGCCGTCCGAAAGGCTGCCGTATTTGGCGGAGTTGGTGACCAGTTCGTGGATCACCAGCGCCATGGTCGAATAGGCCTGGGGATTCAGAAGGACGTGGCCGCCGCTGGAGCGGATGCGATCGGGCCGATCGGCGAGGAAGGCGGCGGCCTCCGCGTCGATCAGAGCCTGTAGCGGCGCCGGCCCCCAGTGGTCGTCGGTGATCTGGTTGTGGGCGCGGGCCAGCGCGTGGATGCGGCCGTCGACCAGCTTGACGAAGCTTTCGATGGAATCGTCGTGCGGCTTGGACTGGCGTATGAGGCCCCGGATCACGCCCAGGATGTTGCGCACCCGGTGATTCAGCTCGGCGATCAGCAGTTCCTGGCGCTCATTGGCCTGCTGCCGTTGCATGGTGGCCTCGTCGGCCATGCGCAGGACGACCTCGATCAAGGTGGCGCGCAGGGTTTCGGCGACGCGGAGTTCCGAGGGCGTGAAGGCGCGGGCGCGGCCCTCGACCGTCTCCTTCCATTCGGCGAAGCTTTCGCGCGGCGTCAGGCGGGGACCGTTTGGACCGTATTCGACGGGCTTATGAGGATCGCCGCCCCAGCTGACCGAACGGATCAACTCCTGCCGGAACAGGATGACGAAATTGGGCGCCGCGCGCGAGATCGGAATGGCCAGGAGCCCGGCGGCGGACGAGGCGAAAGCGTCCGCATCCTCGACCAGATTGGCGATGTGATCGGTGCTGTAGACGCGGTCGGGACTAATCTCGGTCAGGCGGGCGACAATCCGCCTGAAGGCCGCAGCGTCGGGGGTCACGCCGGAGAAGGCGTAACTGCCGTTGATCCAGACGCCGACCCCGTCAGCGGGAATGGCGCTGGTGAGGATTTCACTGAGCCAGTCGGGATCGTTCAGCAGGGTGTCGTCGGAGGCCACGGCGCCCAGAAGCTGATCCGCGATGTTTCGCGCGCGGCGTTCGAACTCGACCAATTCCTTGCGCTCGCGGCTCTCCAGCCGCATCGAGAACATCTGGGCCAGCAGTTCGCAAACCGAGCGGCGCTCAAAGGTTGGGACCATCGGGCTGTAGTGGTGGCAGGCGAACAGGCCCCACAGCTTGTCGTCGACGATGATCGAGATCGACATGGAGGCGCGCACGCCCATGTTGCGCAGGTATTCGATGTGGATCGGCGAGACGCTGCGCAGGACGGACAGCGACAAGTCCAGCAGGCGCCCGTCGCCGTCGCGCGCGGGCGCGACCGGAACCGGTTCGGCTTCGACGTCGCTGATGATGCGCAGCAGGTTGCGCTTGTAGAGCTCCCTCGCCTGGCGCGGGATGTCGGTGGCCGGGTAGTGCAGGCCCTTGAAGCTGCCGATGCCGGCCTTGGCGGCCTCGGCCACGACCTCGCCGGAACCGTCCTCGGCGAAGCGATAGATCATCACCCGGTCGATGCCGGTCAGGGCGCGGACCAGACGGGCGCCTTCGTTGAAGAAGCGAGGGAAGTCCACGGTCTGGTCCAGCCGGGCGATCATGGATCGGACGGTGTTGGTCGCATCGCCGCTGGGTTCGCTGGACGGCTGGGCCTCTATGACGATGCGCCCGTCGGAGACATGGATGGCCACGTCGAAAGGATCGCGTCCTTCGATCAGGCGATGGTGGAATATGCGCTCAACCGCGTCGGCGCCGCGCAGCATGGCCACGCGGTTGCGCAGGGTGTGGACGGCTTCGGCGTGGAACAGGCTGTCGATCGGTCGCCCGATCGCTTGGCGCGCCGGGACGCCGGCGAAGGCCTCGAGGTTGGCCGAAACCCGTTCAACGGTCCAGTCCTCGGTCAAGCTGACCAGGAAGCCTATGGGCTGGATGGCGCCCAACAGATGGATCGGTTCGCGATCACAATTGGTCAGGTCGACGGGACCGTTGAGCGTGTCGGTCATGCGGCGGTCCTGAAATCAGCGGCGGCGAGGAAGGCGTGGAAGACCGCACGGGCCGACGTCACGGCGACGTCCAATTCCTGCGGGTCGGCCAGTCGTTGGTCGAGCAGGTCCATGAGTACGCGCCAGCGGGCGGCGCGATCATCGTCGGCGAGGAAACGGGCGGGCGCTCCTGGAGGCAGGGCGCGCCTCAGGAGCGCCCCGCCCATGCGGGAGCCTTCCAGCACATAGAGGGCGCCCAGCACGGCGGCGGGCCCGGACAGCGCGGGGGCGGAAACGGCCGGAAACCCGATCGAGACGCCGAGGTCCTCCAGGTCGGCGGTGAGCCGGGCGGCGCGACGGCGCAGCGGCCAATCCTCGACCAGGGCTTCGATCCCTGCGGCCTCCAACGCCGATTCAATCGGCCCGAACACCCTGCTCTGCGCGGCGAGGAACCGGCCGTAGCCTTCTAAAATGGACACGTCGTACCGAGAGAAGGCGGCGTCCACCGCCTCATGCTCGGCCCTTGTGGCGTGGCGGAGGGCCAGACGGGCGCTCAAGCGCGGGCCGCACTGGATTGAAAGGGCATGAACCGGGTTGTCATTCACAGCCGTGTAACAGACCAAGCTCGTAAGGCAACGCGGTCATGGCCGTGTCGGTTACCGTACAAAGCATTGTTTAATGGTATGATCTTCCGGTTCAGCGGCCTGGGACGCAACCTCCTTGACGTGACCCCCGTTTCTCATCCAGCGATAACGAGAGTCCTGGGTTGATCTGAGCCGTGATTGGCTGGGTTGGCAACAGGCCGGTCAGCGCAGCCTGCAACCAGCGCGGCGGACCGGCCGATCTGTCGGGTGAGCGCTTCTGCGTAAGCCTGCGGCGTCAGCCATCCGAGCCTCGAGTGCGGACGCTACTCGTTGTAATCACGCCGCCAGGCCTCCAACACCGCGGGTCGTGCGGCAGGGATCGGAACAACGTCTCGTTCAACAGTTCGTCGCGCAGCCGCCCGGTGAAGCTCTCGTTGAATCCGTTCTGCTGGGGCTTGCCCGGCGCGATATAATGCCAGCCGACGCCGGTGTCGTCGGCCCAAGCCAGGACCGCGTTGGAGGTGTATTCCGTGCCCTTGTCGCTGACGATGGCAGCGGGCCGGCCACGCTGCCGGATGACGGCGTCCAACGTGCAGGCCACAATAGCCGAACCGCCGACGCGCCTGGGCCAGGGCCTTCAGCCGATCGCGCGGGACGCCGTCGTCCGGGCGCGTCGCCTGATAGTGCACGTTCGTCCGATCGACGCCCAACACACGGCACGCCCGCCGTTCGCTCATCTCGTAGGCGGCCTGCAGATGACCAGCCGCCTTGCAATAGCCGGCGGGCGCCACCACTTTTTTCCCAGCAGGTCCTTCAGCGCCAGGTTGTCCAACATCGCGTCCGCCAGCATCCGCTTCAGCCGGGCGTTCTCATCCTCGAGCGTCTTCAGCCGCCGAGCCTCCGACACGTCGAGCCCGCCGAACTTAGCCTTCCGTTTGTAAAATGGTCGC
>JAEWDF010000061.1 GCA_023390245.1 Pseudomonadota bacterium | reverse complement strand
ATGTCGTCGGCGCCGAAGTTCTGGACCGACTTGACCTTTCCCAGCACGACATCGGCCGGATCGCGCCCCTCCAGCCCGATCAGGTCGGTCAGGTAGAACTCGTCTTCTTCAGGCTCTGGCAGGGCGTCGCGGGTGACGAACAGCTTCTGACCGCGCCGGGCGTCGGCCTCTTCCTTGGTCGCGATCTCCTTGACGCGCGCCACCACGCCCGCCTTGTCCGGCCGCGCGGACATCAGCGTCAGCACCGGCTTGCCGTCGGCGCCCAGCAGCGGCGAATAGCCCATCAGGGCCATGGCGTCGGCGGTATAGGCGCTGATCCGCACCTCGCCCTTCACGCCGAAGGCGCCGCCGATCTGGCCCACCAGAATCAGTCTGTCTTCGCGGATCATGGCCGGGCAGCGTTTGCCGATGCGAGGGGTCCAGATAGCAGAAAAGCAGCGCCCCGAAAGGACGCTGCTTTCCCGTTTCAACCGGCCGAGACCGGATGAAGAGATAAGGCTCAGGCCTGCTCTTCGGTCGCTTCAGCAGCGGCTTCAGCGGCCGGGGCTTCTTCAGCCGGAGCTTCTTCGGCCGGCGCAGCAGCGGCGGCGGCGGCGGCCTCAGCGGCCTCGGCCTTGGCGGCGGCTTCGGCTTCCAGGCGGTCGGCTTCGCGCTGGGCGCGCTCGGCGGCGCGTTCCTGGGCCTTCTTGCCCGGCTCGGCCTTCTTCGGGTTGTTGCCCTGGACCCACTGGACCTTGCCGGCCAGCGCTTCGTCCTGGCTCTGGCTGATGAAGCGGGCGACGCGGTCGGTCGGCTGGGCGCCCTTGGCGAGCCATTCGGCGATGCGGTCGGCCTTCAGGACGATGCGCGGGGTGGCGCTGTCCTTCGGCAGCATCGGGTTGTAGCTGCCGACGCGCTCGATGAACTTGCCGTCGCGCGGAGCGTGCGAGTCGGCGATGACGATGTGGTAGTAGGGGCGCTTCTTGGCGCCGCCGCGGGACAGACGAATCTTCAGCATTTTCAGTCTCTTTCTAGAAAGGCGTTAATTCTTTTTGGGGAAGCCCGGCAGACCCGGAAGGCCCCCCGGAAGTTGTCCGCCGCCCAGACCCGCCAGGCGGTCCTGAATGGCTTTCATTTCATCGGCCGAGGGTTCCGGCATCTTGCCGCCGCCCAGCGCCTTCAGGCGGTTCATGTCCGGACCGCCGCCGCCCATGCCGGGCAGGCCGCCCATCATGGAGGCCATCTTCTGCAGGTTCTTGCCGCCGCCCTTGGACAGCGACTTGACCATGTCGGCCATCTGCCGGTGCTGTTTCAGCAGGCGGTTGATGTCCTGAACCTCGACGCCGGCGCCCTTGGCCACGCGCTTCTTGCGGCTGGCGTTCAGCAGGTCCGGCTTCTTGCGCTCGGCCTTGGTCATGGAGTTGATGACGGCCAGCTGGCGGTCGATCATCTTGTCCGAGACGTTGTTCTCGGCCATCTGGTTCTTCAGCTTGGCCACGCCGGGCAGCAGGCCCATGATGCCCTGAAGACCGCCCATCTTCTTCATCTGGTTCAGCTGACCGGCCAGATCGTCCAGATCGAACTGACCCTTGGCCAGCTTGCGGGCCATCTTCTCGGCCTTGGCCTGGTCCAGCTCGCCCGCGGCCTTCTCGACCAGGGCGACGATGTCCCCCTGGCCCAGGATGCGGCCGGCGACGCGGCGGGCGTCGAAGACGTCCAGCGCATCGACCTTTTCGCCCGCGCCCAGATATTTGATCGGCAGGCCGGTGACGGCGCGCATCGACAGCATGGCGCCGCCGCGCCCATCGCCGTCGGCGCGGGTCAGCACCAGACCCGTCAAGGGCAGGCGCTCGTGGAAGGCGCTAGCGGTACGCACCGCGTCCTGACCGGTCAGGCTGTCAGCGACCAGCAGGGTCTCGACCGGCTTGGCGATCTCAGCAACCTCGGCCACCTCATTCATCAGCCCTTCGTCCAGGGTGATGCGGCCGGCGGTGTCGAGGATCAGGACGTCGAAGCCCTGCAGCTTGGCCGACTGAAGCGCGCGGCGGGTGATCTGGACCGCGCTCTCGCCCGCCACGATGGGCAGGGTCGCGACCTCGATCTGCTGACCCAGAGTGGCCAACTGCTCCATGGCCGCCGGACGACGCGTGTCCAGCGAGGCCATCATGACCTTCTTCTTGTCGAACTTGGACAGACGCAGGGCCAGCTTGGCCGAAGTCGTCGTCTTGCCCGAGCCTTGCAGACCGGCCATCAGCACGACGGCGGGCGGGGTCGCATTGGTGTTCAGCGGAACCGGCTCTTCGCCGCCCAGCATGTCGACCAGGCCGTCATAGACGATCTTGATGACCTGATCGGCGGGCTTGACCGCGCGGATGACTTCCTCGCCGGTCGCGGCCGTCTTGGCGCGAGCGATGAAGTCCTTGACCACCGGCAGGGCGACGTCGGCCTCGAGCAGGGCGACGCGGACCTCGCGCAGGGCCTCCTCGACATCCTTTTCGGACAGGGCGCCGCGGCCGGTGATCCGGTCGAATACGCCTGTCAGCCGCTCGTTCAGAGCCTCGAACATTCAAACCCTTTCATGCGCCTGGGCCTTGGCCTCCGCGAGCAGCGCCCATAGGCGGGCGACCTCTGCGAACGATCACGTCGACAGAGGCCCTCTCCATCCTCGTTCTTTTTCGGGGCTATCGGCCGGTCGGCCTACTTGAGCCCCAATGGGCTGTGCTCAAGCAGCGCTTAGCGCGGTAGCACGACCCAAAAAGCTGTCGTGATGGTGGAGGCGCAGGTTCAATTGCGCCGGAAGTCGCGGCTTATGGCGGAAAAGCAAGGCGATGTCGACTCCGTTTCTCCGCCGAAACGCCACCACACAAAGGGTTTGCGCGTTGCAGCATGGACTGGCGCGCTCGGATTCCGCTGATACGGTTCCGCTTCCGGCCTCCCCGCGGAGAGACATCCATGACCCAGACTTCCGAATTTCCTCACGACCGCCTCCGCGCGGAGGTCCGGCTTCTGGGCGCCTTGCTGGGCGAGGTGATCCGCGACGAGGGCGGCCAGGCTCTCTACGACCGCATCGAAGCGGTGCGCCAGGCTTCGGTCGCCTATCACCGCGACCCGGCCTCGGACGACGCTTCGGAGCTGGAGCGCCTGTTGGGCGAGCTGTCGCTGGATCAGGCCATCGGCCTGACGCACGGTTTCGCCGCCTTCTCCCTGCTGGCCAATGTCGCCGAGGACCGGGCGGGCAAGCGCCGCGCCCAGGCTCAGGCCGAGGCGGGCGAACGGGCCGACACCCCCGAAGGCGTGCTGAAACGACTGGCCGAGGCGGGCGTCGACAGGGGCGCGGTGCGCGACCTGCTGGCTCAGGCCCTGATCTCGCCGGTGCTGACCGCCCATCCATCCGAGGTGCGCCGCAAGAGCGTCATCGACCGCACCACGGCGGTCGGCGAGCTGCTGGACGGGTGCGACCGCGACGGGATCGCCTGTGACGCCGACACCCTGAAGGCGGCCCTGCGCCGCCAGATCGTCATCCTGTGGGCCACGCGGCTGACGCGGGCTTCGGCCCTGGTGGTGCAGGACGAAATCGACACCGTGGTCGACTGGCTGCAGCGTATCTTCCTGCACGTCGCCCCGGCCCAGTTGGCCGAGTGGCGCAGGCTGCTGGAGGCGCCCGACCTGGCGCCCTTCGTGCGCATCGGCTCATGGGTCGGCGGCGACCGCGACGGCAACCCGAACGTCGACGCCTCGACCCTGCGCGCCGCCTTCCGCAGCCAGGCCCGCGCCGCGCTGGGCTTCTATCTGGACGAGGTGCACGCCCTGGGCGCCGAGCTCAGCCTGTCCATCGACCTGACCCGCGTCACCCCCGAACTGGCCGCCCTGGCGCAAGGATCAGGCGACGCCTCCATCCAGCGCGCGGACGAACCCTATCGCCGGGCGCTCAGCCAGATCTACGCCCGCCTGTCGGCCGCCTATCCGGCCCTGACCGGCGAGCCGACGCCGCGCCCCGCCCGCTTCGAAGCCCCGGCCTATGACGGCCCAGACGGCTTCCGCGCCGATCTGAACATCCTGCATGACAGTCTGGTGCGGACCCACGGCGCCGTCTTCGCCGACGACCGGCTGGCGCGGCTGATCACGGCGGCGGACGTGTTCGGCTTCCACATGGCGACGCTGGACCTGCGCCAGAACTCGGACGTGCATGAACGGGTGGTCGCCGACCTGCTAAAGGTCGCGGGCGTCTGCCCCGACTACGCCGCCCTGGACGAGGCCGAACGGCTGGCCGTGCTGGCGCGCGAACTGACCGGGCCCCGCCCCCTCTTCTCTCCGTATGCGGACTATGCCCCCGAGACGCTGAAGGAACGCGCCATCCTTCAGGCCGCCGCCGAGGCCCTTTCGACCTTCGGCCCGCAGGCGATCCGCACCCATATCGTGTCCAAGACCGACGCGGCTTCGGACATGCTGGAGGTCTATCTGCTGCTGAAGGAAGTCGGCCTCTACGACCCGAGCGCCCCCGGCGCCTGCCCCATTCAGGCCGCGCCCCTGTTCGAGACCATCGACGACCTGCGCGCCGCCCGCGCCACGCTGGAGCGCGTCCTGGCCGAGCCTTCCGCCCGCGCCGTGGCCGAGGCGCGCGGGGTGCAGGAAGTGATGATCGGCTATTCCGACAGCAACAAGGACGGCTCCTACCTGACCTCGGGGTGGGAGCTGCACGAGGCCTCGCGCGCCCTGCTGGAGGTCACGCGCGCGGCGGGCGTGCGGCTGCAACTGTTCCACGGCCGGGGCGGCGCCGTCGGGCGCGGCGGCGGTTCCGCCTTTTCAGCCGTGCTGGGCCAGCCCGCCGGGACCGTCGCGGGCCGCATCCGCGTCACCGAACAGGGCGAGGTCATCGCCAACAAATACGGTGAGCCGGAGGTAGCCCAGCGCAACCTCGACGCCCTGACCTGCGGAACCCTGCTGGCCTCGCGGGGGCCGCAGTCGGATGCGGGTTACAGCGCCCAGCACGGCGAGACGGCCGCGCGCCTGTCGGCCGCCTCGATGAAGGCCTATCGTGCCCTGGTTTATGAGACGCCCGGCTTCGTCGACTATTTCCGGGCCGCCACGCCCATCGCCGAGATCGCCGACCTGAAGATCGGCTCGCGCCCGGCCAGCCGCACCGCCTCCCCCGCCATCGAGGACCTGCGCGCCATTCCCTGGGTGTTCAGCTGGTCGCAGAGCCGGGTGATGCTGCCGGGCTGGTACGGCTTCGGCTCGGCGGTCCAGGGCCGCGACATGGCCGAGCTGAAGGCGATGGCCGAGGCCTGGCCCTTCTTCAAGACGCTGGTCCAGAACATGGAGATGGTCATGGCCAAGGCCGACATGACCATCGCCCGGCGCTATTCGACCCTGGCGCCCGACGCGTCCCTGGCGGCGCGCATCTATGGGGAGATCAAGGCCGAGTGGGACCGCACCCATGCGGCGGTCCTGGCCATCACCGGCCACGACAAGCTGCTGGGCGGCCAGCCCGAGCTGGACAGCCTGATCCGCCTGCGCATGCCCTATGTCGAGCCTCTGAACCACGTGCAGATCGAGCTGATCCGCCGCCGCCGGGCGGGAGACGAGGATCCGCGGGTGCGTGAAGGCATCCTTCTGGCCATCAACGGGGTGGCGGCGGGGCTACGCAACAGCGGCTGATCCGAAGGCGGATCAGTCGGGGACGTTCGCCTCCAGCTCGTCCAGCCAGACGCGCGCCGTTCCGTCGGACGGCGCGCGCCAGTCGCCACGCGGCGACAGGGAGCCGCCGGTGATCACCTTCGGCCCGTTCGGCAGGGCCGAGCGCTTGAACTGCGCCGTCTGGAAGAAGCGCACCAGGAACTTCCTCAGCCACGCCTTGATGATGGGCAGCTCGAAGGTGATCTTCTCCGCCTCCGGCGTGCCGGCGGGCCAGTCGCCGCGCGCCGCGTCGCTCCAGGCCTGGTGCGCCAGATAGGCGACCTTGGACGGCTTCATGCCGAAGCGGCTGAGGTAGAACAGGAAGAAGTCGTTCAGCGCATAAGGGCCGACCGCGCCCTCGGTCGACTGGATCTTGCCGTCCTCGCCGGCGGGCACCAGTTCGGGCGAGATTTCCGTGGCCAGTATGCCGTGCAGCGTCGGCGTCGCCTCGGCCCCGACCCGTTCGGTGTCGGCGACCCAGCGGATCAGGTGGCGGATCAGGGTCTTCGCCACCCCGCCGTTGACGTTGTAGTGGCTCATGTGGTCGCCCACGCCATAGGTCGCCCAGCCCAGCGCCAGCTCCGACAGGTCGCCGGTGCCCAGCACGAAGGCCTGGTTCTGGTTGGCCAGCCGGAACAGATAGTCGGTCCTGAGGCCCGCCTGCACGTTCTCGAAGGTGACGTCATAGACCGGCTCGCCGCGCCCGAAGGCGTGGCCGATCCCTTCCAGCATGGCCTGGGCGGCCGGGCGGATGTCGATCTCGGCGCCCGTGATCCCCAGGGCGTTCATCAGCGCCCAGGCGTTCGACTTGGTGCCCTCCGACGTGGCGAAGCCCGGCAGGGTGAAGCCCAGGATGTTGGCGCGCGGCAGGCCCAGCCGGTCGAAGGCGCGGCAGGCGACCAGCAGGGCCTGGGTCGAATCCAGTCCGCCGGAAACCCCGATGACAAGGCGCTGGCCGTTGGTCGCCTGCATCCGGCGCATCAGCCCCTGCACCTGGATGTTGAAGGCCTCGTAGCAGTCCTGGTCCAGCCGGGCGGCGTCGTCCGGCACGAAGGGGAAGCGGTCGATGGGGCGGCGCAACGGTCCGTCCGCCGCCGGCGCGCGCGCGGTGAAGGGCACGACGGTCGCGCCCTCGCCCTCGATCCGCGCGCAGTCGGAGAAGGTGCCGTTCCTCAGCCGGTCCAGGCCGATCCGGTCCACGTCCACGTCGGCGATGGTCAGATGGCTGTCCAGGGCGAAGCGTTCGCCTTGCGCCAGCCGGGCGCCCAGTTCGTGGATCGTCGCCTGGCCGTCCCAGGCCAGGTCGGTGGTGCTCTCGCCCCAGCCCGAGGCGGTGAAGACATAGGCCGACAGGGTCCGCGACGACTGGCTGGCGCACAGCATGGCCCGCTCGTCCGCCTTGCCGATGACGATGTTGGAGGCCGACAGGTTGCAGATGATGCGCGCCCCGGCCAGGGCCGCGCGGGTGGACGGCGGCAGGGGCGCCCAGAAATCCTCGCACACCTCGGCGGTGAAGACGAAGCCGGGACGGTTGGCGGCCTCGAACACCAGGCCCGGCGCGAAGTCGACCGTCTCGCCGTTCAGGACCAGCACGTCCTCGGTCCGGGCCGTCGCCGGGGCGAACCAGCGCTTCTCGTAATATTCGCGATAGTTGGGCAGGTAGGTCTTCGGCACGACGCCCAGCACCTCTCCGCCGCCGATGACCACCGCGCAGTTGAACAGGGCGTCGCCGGCCCTGAGGGGGGCGCCGACCACGGCGACGATGCCACTGTCGGCGGTGGCGTCGGCCAGCACGGCGACCTGCCGCTCCACCTCCTCCAGCAGGGCGGCCTGCATGTGCAGATCGTCGATGGCGTAGGCCGAAAGGGACAGTTCGGGAAAGACGACCAGGTCGCAGCCTTCGTCCGCCGCCCGGCGGATCAGCGCCAGGTGCTCCCCGGCGTTCGCCCGCGGATCGCCGACGTGCGCCACCGGCGTCGCCGCCGCCACGCGCACGAAGCCGTGGGCGGCGGGGGAGTGGAACGCAAGCGTGTCGGTCATCGGGTCGTCCCTTCGTCCGGCGCGGGCCGGGTCTCGGTCTTCATAATATAGGCGGGAACGCCTGACCGGGAGAAGCCGACGCATCCGCCCGGCCGATTGCACCGTCGCGCCTTGCGGCTACGGTTTCATTATGTAGTATGTATGTCGACATAATGAGAATGGCCTTCCAAGGCCGTGCCGCACCCCAGGAACCGACGCCATGAGACACATCCTCGCCGCCCCCGTTCTGACCCTGGCCGTCCTGGCCGCCGTGACTATGGACGCCGGCGCGGCGCGGGCCGAGGTGTTGCGCTACAACACCCCCGCCGTCGGCCTGACCATCGACCGGATCGGCGCCCTGCCGGACGCGGAGCGAGGCCCCTGGCTGGAGTATCTGGCCCGCTCGCAGGCGCAGATGAAGGCCGACCGCGACGCCCTGGCCGCCGAACTGCCGGCCGGCGCGACGCCGCCGCCTCCGCCGCAGGCCGTGGGCGGAAACAGCTACAACATGCCGCTGGACCGGCCGACGGCGTGGTACGGTACGGCCGAGGCGCGGGCGATCGCCGACGCCATGGTCACCTTCCAGACCCCGGCCGGCGGCTGGAGCAAGAACCAGGATCGCCGCATCGCCCGCCTGCCGGGACAGCGTTTCTCCAACGACGCCGAGACGATGGAGCAGAACCCGGCCAATTTCGACGCCCCGGCCGACCGCTTCTGGACCTTCGTCGGCACGCTGGACAACGACGCCACCACCACCGAGATGCGCTTCCTGGCCAAGGTCGCGGCCCAGGCCCCCGGCCCCGAGGGCGACGCCTGGCGCGCCAGCGTGGTGCGCGGCGTCCACTATCTGCTGAACGCCCAGTATCCGAACGGCGGCTGGCCACAGATCTGGCCGCTGGAAGGCGGCTTCCACGACTCCATCACCTTCAACGACAACGCCGTGGCCAAGGCGGCCATGATCCTGCGCGACGTGGCGAACGGCGACAACGACTTCGGCTTCGTGCCGGCCGAGCTGGAAGGCCGCGCCGCCGAGGCGGTGAAGAAGGCGATCGACGTCATCCTGGCCGCCCAGGTGCGCCAGAAGGGCGCGGACGGGGCCGAACGTCTGCTCGGCTGGCCCCAGCAGATCGAGCCGATGCGCCTGGTCCCGACCAGCGCCCGCAACTACGAACCGCGCTCGATCGCCAGCGGCGAGACGACCGACATCCTGGTCTTCCTGATGAACGAGCCGAATCCCTCGCCGGAGGTCCAGGCCGCGATCCGCGCCGGCGCCGCCTGGCTGGAAGCGGTCCGGGTGTTCGACAAGTCGTTCGAAATGACCGACGACGGCCGCAAGCTGATCGACAAGCCCGGCGCCGGCCCGATCTGGTCGCGCAACTACGACCTGGTCACCGGCCGGCCGATCTTCGGCGACAAGGACCAGTCGATCCACGACGACGTCAACGACATCTCCATCGGCCGCCGCAACGGCTATTCCTGGTGGAATGCGACGCCCCAGCATGCGTTGGACGCCTATGCGGCCTGGTCGGCGACGCATTCGTAAGGACTAGACGCATCTCCTCCTCGCTTCGCGGGGAGGGGGACCGCGAAGCGGTGAAGGGACTCTTGCCGCAGTCCCCGCGCCGGCGTGGGGGGGAAGAACCCCTCCGTCTCTTCGCTTCGCTGCGAGCCACCTCCCCACTGACGTGGGGAGGAGACGGGACGCTCGGCGTCTAACCCCGCTGCGCCTTCTGGTCGATCAGAACGGCCTGCTGCCAGCGGCTGGGGGCCTTGTCGGCGCGGTGGATGCAGCCGACCCAGCAGCAGGGGCGCTTCTTGCCTTCGCGCAGCTCTTCGGCCGTGCGCTCGATCCGGCGCTGGCGCGTCTTCGCCTGCTTGGCGTCCTCGACCCAGCAGATGAATTCATTGCGGCCCAACGGCGTCAGCCCGGTCCATAGCGCCAGCAAATCCGGCTGCGCGCGCAGCGCCGCCTCCAGATCGGGGGCCGCCTCGTGCACGACGCCCTGCGGAAAATCGTTGGTCATGAAGGCTCCCGGCGTCGAGCGCCGCATCGATCAGGGCGAGGGCGCGGGACGAGCTTGTCGCCGTCGGCGTGTGATGTCCACCTTCCGCCGGGCGGCGGCGCGAATGCGGATGACGTTCGGCTCCGCCCCGGCTAAAGCGGTCCCATGACCGACACGCCGAAAAAGGGCTGGTTCCAGCGCCTGTCCGCCGGGCTCTCGCGCTCCTCGAAACAGATGACCGACCAGGTCGTCGCGACCTTCGTCAAGGAGCCGCTGTCCGAGGCCTCGCTGGAGCGGCTGGAAGAACATCTGCTGGAAAGCGACCTGGGGCCCGCCGCTTCGGCGCGGATCGTCGAGCGGTTCCGCGCCTTGCGCTTCGGCCGTGACGCCGAGGAGACCGAGGTGAAGGAGGCGCTGGCGGAGGCCGTCGCCGCCGAACTGTCGCCGCGCCAGGCGACCTTCGATCCGCTGAACGGACCCAAGCCCTATGTGGTGCTGTTCGTCGGCGTGAACGGCTCGGGCAAGACCACGACGCTGGGCAAGATCGCCGCCGACCTGAGGGCCAGGGGCGCCAAGGTGATGATCGTCGCCGGCGACACCTTCCGCGCCGCCGCGCGCGAGCAGCTGAAGGTCTGGGCCGAGCGCGCCGGCGCCCATTTCGAAAGCCGCCGCGACGGAGCCGACGCCGCCGGCCTGGCCTTCGACGCCTATCAGAAGGCGCGCGAGGAGGGCTTCGACGTGGTGCTGATCGACACCGCGGGACGCCTACAGAACAAGTCCGCCCTGATGGACGAACTGCTGAAGATCGTGCGGGTGCTGAAGAAGATCGATCCGGATGCGCCGCACGACACCCTGCTGGTGCTGGACGCCACCGTGGGGCGCAACGCCCTGGCGCAGGAGCAGATCTTCGGCCGCACCGCCTTCGTCACCGGCATCGTCATGACCAAGCTGGACGGCACCGCGCGCGGCGGCGTCCTGGTGCCGGTCGCCCAGGCGTCGGACGCCCCGCTGATGCTGATCGGCGTCGGCGAGGGGATCGAGGACCTGCAACCGTTCGACGCCCGCGCCTTCTCGCGCTCCCTGGTCGGACTGGAGAACTGAGTCATGGCCGCCGCCGAAACCCCGAAGAACCGCCAGTGGGTGCGCCAGGCCGTCGACTTCGGCGCCCTGGCCGCCTTCATGGTCAGCTATTTCGTGACGCGGGACATGATCCTGGCGACGTGGGTGCTGGTCGGCGCCTCCGCCGTCGCCCTGGCCGTCGGCTATGCGGTGGAGCGGCGCTTCGCCCCCCTGCCGCTGATCACCGGCCTTTTCGCCCTGGTGTTCGGCCTGCTGACCATCTTCACCCACGACGACCTGTTCGTGAAGCTGAAGCTGACGGTGCAGAACGGCCTGCTGGCCGTGGTGCTGCTGGGCTCGCTGCCGACGGGGAAATATCCGTTCAAGATGCTGCTGGGGTCGGCCATCAAGGTGACGGACGCCGCCTGGCGGACACTGACGCTGCGCTACGGCCTGTATTTCCTGGCGGTCGCCGTCCTGAACGAGGTGTTCCGCAGTCCGGCCGCCGTGACCGCCATCTGGCATGGGCTGGGCTGGGCGACGCCGAACCCGAACGATGTCTGGACCAGCTTCCGCGGCGTGCTGTGGATCGCCGCCTCCCTGTTCGGCCTGTCGCAGGTGCCGCTGATCATGAAGAACATGATCAAGGACGAGGAACCGGGACCGGTCTCGCCCGATCCGGGCCTCTGAGGCGGATGGAACTGTCGCAGAACCGACGCAGTTCTCCCGTCAAACCGTAAAGCGTCGCTGATACGTGTTCTGACGAAACGGTCGGGGAGCGAATGCAATGGTCAAGTCGGGCAAGGCGGCGAAGAAGGTCGGTCCGCTGGCGACCTCGCCCAGCCACCTGATGCACCGCGCCCTGCAGCTGGCGCTGGACATCTATGCCGAGGAGGCCGGCGCCGACGGCCTGACCCAGCGCCAGTTCGCCGTGCTGGAGGCCGCCTCGATGAAGGCTGGTCTGACCCAGACCGATCTGGTGCGCGCCACCGGCATTGACCGCTCCACCCTGGCGGACCTGGTCACGCGGATGACGGCCAAGGGCCTGCTGGAGCGGGAACGCTCGACCCTGGACGCGCGCGCCAAGGCGGTGCGGGTGTCGGAGGAGGGCGCGGCCCGCCTAGAGGCCGCCCGGCCGCGGGTGGAAGCCGCCGACAAGCGGATCATGGCCCTGCTGCCCAAGGGCCAGCGGGAGGCCTTCATCAGTCAGCTGGCGGAACTGGCCGCCGCCGCCGACGCGGCGCCCGACGCCGCCAAGGCCGAGGCCAAGGCCTTGAAGAAGGCGCAGAAGCTGGCCGAGAAGGAGGCCCGCAAGGCCGACAAGGCCGCGCGCAAGGCCCCCCGGATCAAGCCGGCCAAGGCGAAGAAGGTCAAACCGGCGGCCGAGGCCGCCTGAGCCGTCAGCCGGCGGCGCGCACCGCCGCCGCGACCTGGCCGACCGCCTTCCGGACCAGGGTCTCGTCGTCGCCCTCGGCCATGACGCGGATCAGCTTTTCGGTGCCCGACGGGCGCACCAGCAGGCGGCCCGAGCCGTTCAGCAGCCCTTCCGCCTCGGCGATGGCGGCCTTGACGTCGGCGCTCTCCAGCGGCTTGCCGGCGGCGTAGCGGACGTTCTCCAGCCTCTGCGGCACGGGATCGAACTGCCGCGCCAGTTCGCTCATCGGCTTGCCGGAGTCGACCAGCACGGCCAGCACCTGCAACGCCGCCATCAGGCCGTCGCCGGTGGTGGCGTGGTCGTGCAGGATGATGTGGCCCGACTGTTCGCCGCCGACGTTGAAGCCGCCCTCGCGCATCCGCTCCATGACGTAGCGGTCGCCGACCTTGGTGCGCTCCAGCGTCAGGCCCTCGGCCTTCAGTTTGCGTTCCAGGCCCAGGTTGGACATGACGGTGGCGACCACGCCGCCGCCGGCCAGCCGGCCGCGTCTGGCCCAGTCCAGGCCGACCAGGGCCATGATCTGGTCCCCGTCGACGATCTGGCCCTTCTCGTCGCAGATGATGACGCGGTCCGCGTCGCCGTCCAGGGCGATGCCGATGTCGGCGCGGTAGGTCCGCACCGCCTCGATCAGGGTTCCCGGATGGGTCGAGCCGCAGTCGGCGTTGATGTTCAGCCCGTTGGGCTCCACGCCCACCGAGAAGACCTCGGCGCCCAGTTCGTAGAGTGTGGTGGGCGCGACCTTGTAGCCGGCGCCGTTGGCGCAATCGACGGCGATGCGCAGGCCCTGAAGGCTCAGCCGCTTGGGGAAGGCCTGTTTGGCGATCTCGATGTAGCGGGCCTGGGCGTCGTCGATGCGCTTGACCCGGCCCAGCCTGTCCGACGGCGCCAGACCCCTTTCCAGGTCATCGTCCATCATGGCCTCGATCTTCAGCTCGATCTCGTCGGACAGCTTGTAGCCGTCCGGGCCGAACAGCTTGATCCCATTGTCGGCGTAGTCGTTGTGCGAGGCCGAGATCATCACCCCCAGGTCGGCGCGCATCGAGCGGGTCAGCATGGCCACGCCCGGCGTCGGGACCGGGCCGAAGGTGCGCACGTCCATGCCCACCGAGGCGAAGCCGGCGACCAGGGCCGGCTCGATCATGTATCCCGACAGGCGGGTGTCCTTGCCGATCACCACCAGGTGGCGGCGGTCGTCGCCGGTGTTGAACAGCTTGCCGGCCGCCAGGCCCACGCGCAACGCCACCTCGGCCGTGATGGGGCTGGTGTTGGCGCGGCCGCGAATGCCGTCGGTGCCGAAATATTTCCTGTCGCCCACGCGGTCGTCCTTGTCCCGGGTAACGTTCCGAAACCCCTTTTTTGATGCGTCGCGCCTTAAGATTGCATAGACGGCCGCCTGGGGCTGGTGCGTGGCTTAGCCCCGGACGGCCGCCAGTGCAAAGCGGCCTTCGGTTTCTCGCGGAGCATTCGGCATGTGCGGCATTATCGGAATCACCGGCGACGGCCCCGTCGTTCCCCGGCTGATCGATAGCCTGAAGCGGCTGGAATACCGGGGCTATGATTCCGCCGGCGTCGCCGTGGCGGTCGAGGGCCAGGTCGAGCGTCGTCGCGCCCAGGGCAAGATCCGCAATCTGGAGGCCGAGCTGGCCGAACATCCCCTGGCGGGCGTGGTCGGCATCGGCCATACGCGCTGGGCGACCCATGGGGCGCCGACCACGGCCAACGCCCACCCGCACAAGGCCGGTCGGGTGACCCTGGTCCACAACGGCATTATCGAGAACTTCGCCGAGCTGAAGGCCGAACTGGCCGCCGAGGGCCGCGTCTTCGAAAGCCAGACCGACACCGAGGTTGTCGCCCACCTGCTGGACAGCCAGTTGGCCAAGGGGCTGGCGCCGCTGGACGCCTTCAAGGCGACGCTGGACCGGCTGACCGGCGCCTATGCGCTGGCGGTGCTGATCGACGGGGTGGACGACCTGATCCTGGGCGCCCGGCGCGGCAGCCCCTTGGTCGTCGGCTGGGGCGAGGAGGAGATGTATCTGGGCTCCGACGCCCTGGCGGTCGGTCCCTTCACCCAGAAGATTTCCTATCTGGAAGAGGGCGACTATGTCGCCGTGACCCGCGCGGGCGCGCGGATGTTCGACGTCTCGGGTGCGTCGGTCGAGCGGCCGGTGGTCCAGGTCTCGGCCTCCTCCGCCCTGGTCGAGAAGGGCGAGTATCGCCACTTCATGGAAAAGGAGATCCATGAACAGCCCGACAGCGTCCAGCACACCCTGTCCGAATACCTCGACCTGGTGACCGGCAAGGCCAAGGCCCAGGCGATCGACTTCTCCGCGATCGAGCGCATCCAGATCATCGCCTGCGGCACCGCCTTCTACGCCGGCCAGATCGGCCGCTACGCCTTCGAGAAGCTGGCGGGCCTGCCGTGCGACGTCGAGATCGCCTCGGAGTTCCGCTATCGCTCCCCGGCCGTGTCGAAATCGACTCTGGCCGTCGCCGTCAGCCAGTCGGGCGAGACGGCCGACACCCTGGCCAGCCTGACCTGGTGCAAGGCGCAGGGGCTGAAGACGGCCGCCGTCGTCAACGTCCACTCCTCTTCCATGGCGCGCGAGGCCGAGATGTTGTGGCCGACCCATGCCGGGCCGGAGATCGGCGTGGCCTCGACCAAGGCCTTCACCGCCCAGGTCGCCGCCCTGCTGGCCCTGGCGGTCGCCGCCGCGGTGGCGCGCGGTCGGATCGACGCCGCGACCGAGAGCGAACTGGTCAGGGCCCTGTTCGAAAGCCCGCGCCTGATCGCCGAGGCGTTGCGGATGGACGAGAGCATCCGGGCCGTGACCCATGACCTGGCCAAGGCCGACGATGTCCTGTTCCTGGGCCGGGGCGCCATGTTCCCCCTGGCCATGGAGGGGGCGCTGAAGCTGAAGGAGATCAGCTACATCCACGCCGAAGGCTACGCCGCCGGCGAGCTGAAGCACGGCCCCATCGCCCTGATCGACGAGGAGACGCCGACCATCGCTCTGGCGCCGCTGGACGAGGTGTTCGAGAAGACGGCGTCCAACCTCCAGGAGGTCGCCGCGCGCGGCGGCCCCGTCATCATGATCGCGCCGGAAAACGCGCCCGATCCGCACGGCGCCGGCATCCGCCGCGTCCACGCTCCCGACTGCCATCCGCTTGTCGCGCCGCTGATCTATGCGATCCCGGTGCAGCTGCTGGCCTATTACACCGCCGTGCAGAAGGGCACGGACGTCGATCAGCCGCGCAACCTGGCCAAGTCGGTGACGGTGGAATAGCGCCGATCAGGCCGCGTCGCGTCGTCGGATGCGGGCGATGCGGCGCAGGCGACGCCAGAAGCGGCCGCGCTCGGGCTCGGGATAGGGCTGGAGGTTCTCGACGAACTGTTCGGCCGAGGCGCGCCAGCTGAACTTTTCCGCATAGGCGCGCACATCCTTGCGATCCAGGTCCAGGCAGGCCAGGCAGGCGGTCTTGAGGTCCTTGTCGATCGCCCCGGCGCCGGAGCTGGGGATGATGTCGATCGGGCCGTGCGCTGGATAGGCGGCGACCGGCGTTCCGGTCGCCATGGCCTCCAGGATCACCAGGCCGAAGGTGTCGGTCCAGCTGGGGAAGACGAAGACGTCGGCGTCGCGGAAGCAGCGGGCCAGGTCCTCGCCGAACTTGGCGCCCAGGAATTTGGCGTCCGGATACTTCTCCTGGAGCTCCAGGCGCGCCGGGCCGTCGCCGACGATGATCTTGGTACCCGGCAGGTCCAGCTGCAGGAAGGCCTCGATGTTCTTCTCCACCGCCACGCGGCCGACATTGAGGAAGAACGGGCGCGGCCAGTCCGCGCCGCCCAGCTCGTCGAAGATGCGCGGCAGGTCGGGATTGAACAGTTCGGTGTCCACGCCGCGCGACCAGGGCGAGACGTTCTTGAAGCCGTGCTCGACCAGCTCGTCGCGCAGGGTCGGGGTCGCCACCATCAGCCGGCCCGACGGCTTGTGGAACCACTTCATGTAGGCGTAGCCGACCTGGACCGGGATCGGGAACCGGGCCGAGACATATTCCGGGAATTTGGTGTGGTAGCTGGTGGTGAAGGGCAGCTTCCATTCCACGCAGATGCGCCGCGTGGCGATGCCGATGGGCCCTTCGGTGGCGATGTGCACGGCCTCGGGCTCGAAGGCGCGCAGCATTTCGCGGATTTCCTCCTCGGCGCCCAGGGCCAGCCGGATTTCCGGATAGGTGGGGCAGGGGATGGTCTTGAACAGGCTGGGCTCGATGACCTCGACCTCGTGGCCCATGGCGCGGCATTCCGCGACCGTGCGGGTCAGGGTGCGGACGACGCCGTTGACCTGAGGTTCCCAGGCGTCGGTGGCCAGAACGATGCGCATGGAGGCGGGCGGACCCTGAGCCGTGGACGAAGGGCGGAACTTCTAGACCGTTCGGATGACGAAGGCGAGACGGATGCTAGAGCGGCAGCACCGTCGTCGACTTCACCTCTTCGAGAACCGCGTAGGTGCGGGTTTCGCGCACGCCCGGCATCCGCACCAGCACGTCGCCCAGGAAGGCGCGATAGGCGTCCATGTCCGCCACGCGCGCCTTGATCAGATAGTCGAAGCCGCCGGCGACCATGTGGCACTCCAGCACCTCGGCCTGCTTTCGCACCGCCTCGGCGAAGGCCTCGAACACGTCGCCGGTGGTCCGGTCCAGCAGCACCTCCACGAAGATCAGCAGGTCACGGCCCACCTGGGCGGGGTCGATCATGGCCGTGTAGCCGGTGATGATCCTCTTCTCCCGCAGGCGGCGGACGCGCTCGAAACAGGCGGCGGGCGACAGGTTGCAGCGCCGGGCCAGCTCGGCGTTGGAGATGCGCGCGTCGGTCTGCAGCACCCGCAGGATGCGGCGGTCGACGGAATCAATATCACTCATCGGACAAATGGCCTCTTGGCCGAATAATCATCGGTCTAGGCGCCTATCATACGAAGCACCTTTTTCGAAGTGAGGAATATAGGGCGGAAATCAACAGGACATGACGCGCCCATGACGCCCGCCGCCTTTTCGCCTTCGAGCTTGGCATTCTGGGACGCGCTGGATCGCGGGAAGTTCCGCGACGAGCGGGCCTGCGTCGCCGACAACCTGGCCGCCGACCCGTTGCCCGGCGGCCTGCGCGCCGCGGTCGTGGACGAGGCCATCGCCCTGGTCGAGGGCGCGCGCCGCAGCCAGAAAAAACAGGGCGTCGTCGAAAGCTTCCTGCAGCAGTTCGGTCTGGGCACCCGTGAGGGTCTGGCGCTGATGTGCCTGGCCGAGGCCCTGCTGCGCGTGCCTGACGAGGACACGCGCGACCGCCTGATCGCCGAGAAGATCGGATCGGCCGACTGGGCCTCGCACCTGGGCCAGTCCGACAGCCTGTTCGTCAACGCCTCCACCTGGGGCCTGATGCTGACCGGCAAGCTGGTCGATGTGGACGACGAGGCGCGCAGCGATCTGCCGGGCTTCCTGAAGCGGATCGCCGGCCGTCTGGGCGAGCCCGTCATCCGTCAGGCCGTGGCCACCGCCGTCAAGATCATGGGCGAGCAGTTCGTGGTCGGCCGCACCATCCAGGCGGCGCTGAAGCGGTCGAACCGCGAAGGCTGGCTGTGCAGCTTCGACATGCTGGGCGAGGGCGCCCGGACGACGGCCGACGCCGACCGCTATGAGCGCATCTACGCCGAAGCCGTCGAGGCGGTGGGCGCCACGGCCAAGGGCCTGGGCCCGGAACACGGCCACGGCATATCGGTCAAGCTGTCCGCCCTGTCGCCGCGCTATGAGCCGACGCAGGAGGACGGGGTGTGGGAGAGCCTTTATCCGCGCCTGTTGCGCCTGGCGCGGATCGCCGCCCGCCACGACATCAACTTCACCATTGACGCCGAAGAGACGGACCGGCTGGCCTTGTCGCTGAAGCTGCTGGACCGGCTGGCGCACGAGCCGGACCTGGGCGGCTGGACCGGCCTGGGGCTGGCGGTGCAGGCCTATCAGAAGCGCGGGCTGGAGACGATCGAGCGGGTCGCCGACCTGGCTCGCCGCTCGGGCCGCCGGCTGATGGTGCGTCTGGTCAAGGGCGCCTATTGGGACACCGAGATCAAGCGCGCCCAGATCTTCGGCCGCACCGACTATCCGGTCTTCACCACCAAGGCGGCGACCGACTTGAACTATCTGGTCTGCGCCCGGGCGATGATCGAGGCCTCGCCCGCCCTCTATTCCCAGTTCGCCAGCCACAACGCCCACACCCTGGCGGCGGTGCGCCGCATGGCCCGCGACCGGGGCGTGACGGTCGAACACCAGCGCCTGCACGGCATGGGCGAGGCGCTGTACGACGCCGCGCGCGAGGCGTGGAAGGACGAGACCGTCATCGTGCGCGCCTACGCCCCCGTCGGCGGGCATGAGGAGTTGCTGCCCTATCTGGTGCGGCGCCTGCTGGAAAACGGCGCCAACTCCTCCTTCGTCCACGCCCTGCTGGACGAGCGCGTGCCCGCTTCTGCGGTCGCCGCCGATCCCATCTCCCTGGTCGAGGCCCAGCCCGACCGCCACCCCAAGCTCCCGGTTCCGAAAGATATGTACGGCGATCGTCAGAATTCCCTCGGCCGCGACTACAGCCAGGCGGCCGTGCGCGAACACCATGCGATGGCGTTGGAGCGGGTCGACCGCGAACGGCTGACCTCGGGCCCCATCGTCGGCGGCAAGCTGAGGGCCGGGACGAACGCCCAGGACGTGACCAATCCCTTCGACCGGTCCCAGGTGCTGGGCCATGTCTCGGAGGCGACCGAGGTCGACATCGACGCCGCCGTCGAGGCCGCCGCCAGCGCCCAGGTGCGGTGGGACCGCCAGGGCGGCGCCCGGCGCGCCACGACCCTGCGCGCCATGGCCGACGCGCTGGAGGCCGAGATGGACCGGCTGGTCGCCCTGCTCAGCCGCGAGGCGGGCAAGACGCTGAACGACGGCGTCGCCGAGGTGCGCGAGGCCGCCGATTTCTGCCGCTACTACGCCCTGCTGGCCGAACGCGACTTCTCCGCGCCCGAGACCCTGAAGGGGCCGACCGGCGAGACCAACCAGCTGATCCTGCACGGGCGCGGCGTCTTCGCTTGCATTTCGCCGTGGAACTTCCCGCTGGCCATCTTCACCGGCCAGATCGCCGCCGCGCTTGCCGCCGGCAACGCGGTCTTGGCCAAGCCGGCCGAGCAGACGCCGCTGATCGCCGCCGAGGCGGTGCGCCTGTATCACAAGGCCGGTCTGAACCCCGACCTGCTGGCCCTGGTCCCCGGTCGCGGCGAGACGGTCGGCGCGGCCCTGGTCTCGCACCCCGGGATCGACGGCGTGGCCTTCACCGGCGGCACCGACACGGCCGCCGCCATCAACCGCTCCATCGCCGCGCGGCCGGGCGCCATCATCCCCTTCATCGCCGAGACCGGCGGGCTGAACGGCATGTTCGTCGACACCACGGCGCTGAAGGAGCAGGTCATCGACGACGTGATCCTGTCGGCCTTCGGCTCGGCCGGCCAGCGCTGCTCGGCGCTGCGCGTCCTCTATGTGCCCAAGGATTCGGCCGACGCCGTGATCGAGGGGCTGAAGGGCGCCCTGGCGGTCCAGGTCGTGGGCGATCCGGCCGATCCGAAGACGGACATCGGCCCGGTGATCGACGCCGAAAGCCGTCGCGCGCTGGAGGCCCATGTCGAGCGCCTGTCGAAGGAGGCCAAGGTCCTGGCCCGCGCCGAATTGCCGGCGGGCGCCGACAAGGGCGACCTGTTCGCCCCGACCATCGCCGAAATCCCCACGCCCGACTTCCTGGAGAAGGAGGTCTTCGGCCCGGTCCTGCACGTCTATCGCTACGAGCCGTCCGACCTGAAGGCGGTGGCGGGCAGGCTGGCGGCGCGCGGCTATGGGCTGACGCTGGGCGTCCACAGCCGGATTGAAGCCTTCGCCGAGGAAGTGATCGCCCTGGTTCCGGCCGGCAACGTCTATATCAACCGCTCGATCACCGGCGCGGTCGTCGGCGTCCAGCCGTTCGGCGGCGAGGGCCTGTCCGGCACCGGCCCCAAGGCTGGCGGCCCCAACGCCCTGATCCGCTACGCCTCCGAAAAGGCGATCAGCAACAACATCGCCGCCCAGGGCGGCGACCCGGCGCTGCTGAACCTTTAAGGGCCGTCAGCCGCCGCCGGTGCGGCCCACCGCCTTGCCCGATCCCTCGCAGACCGGGCAGGTCTCGCCGGAGGGCAGGGCGCCGACGCCTTCGCACTCGGGGCACAGGGTGGCGTCGTGATGCTGGGGCGCGGCGGGGTCGGTCGGATCGTCCGGTCCCAGGCCCCTGTCGTCGATCTCGTTCGGGTTCATCCTGGCCAAACGGCCGGGCGGCGGCCCGGTTTCGTCGTGACAGCGCCGCCCGCGCCCGCTATGCGCGCGACCATGAACGAGAACGAGCGGCAGTCCGAGGAGCGCAGCTGGGCCACGGCCAAGACCCTGGCCGAGGCGCTGCCTTTCATCCAGATCTACGACCGCGAGACCGTGGTCATCAAATACGGCGGCCACGCCATGGGCGAAAGCGCGGTGGCCAGGCAGTTCGCCGCCGACGTGGTGCTGCTGAAGCTGATGGGGGTGAACCCGGTCGTGGTGCACGGCGGCGGGCCGCAGATCAGCGCCATGCTGGACAAGGCGGGCGTGAAGTCCAGCTTCGTCGACGGGCTGCGCGTCACCGATCCGGCGACGATGGAGGTGGCCGAGATGGTCCTGTCCGGCGCGGTCAACAAGGAGATCGCCCACTGGATCACCATGGCCGGCAAGGAGGCGGACGTGCGCGGCGTCGGCCTGTCGGGCAAGGACGCCGGCCTGCTGACCGTCGAGAAGACCAAGCGCACCCGCCGCGATCCCGACAGCATGATCGAGCACGAGGTCGACCTGGGCTTCGTCGGCGAACCCACCAAGGTGGACCCCAAGCTGATCGCCGGCCTGATCGCCTCGGAGACCGAGGACTGGGTGCCCGTCATCGCCCCGATCGGCGTCGCCGAGGACGGCCAGACCTACAACGTCAACGCCGACACGGTGGCGGGGGCGGTGGCCGGATCGCTGAACGCCAAGCGGATGCTGCTGCTGACCGATGTGGCGGGGGTGAAGGGCGCGGACGGCGAGATCATCCGCCAGATGACTGTCCCCGAGGCGAAACAGCTCATCCAGGACGGCGTCGCCACCGGCGGCATGATCCCCAAGCTGGAGACCGCCATGGCGGCGGTCGAGGCGGGGGTCGAGGCCGTGGTCATCCTGGACGGCCGGCGGCCGCACGCCATGCTGGTCGAGTTGTTCACCGAATTCGGCGCGGGCACCTTGGTGAAGGCGTCTTGAACGACCTGTCGCATGTGACCGCCTGGGTGTTCGACATGGACGACACCCTGTACCCGCCGGACCAGGGGCTGCTGCGGCTCGTCCAGGCGCGGATCAACGCCTATGTGGTCGAGGCCGTGGGGCTGGAGCCCGAGGAGGCCGGCGTGCTGCAGCGCCAGTTCCTGGACGAGCACGGCACCACCCTGGCCGGGCTGATGGCCAACTACACCATCGAGCCGGAGCATTTCCTGGAGGCGGTCCACGACGTGCCGATGGACGGGCTGGAGCCCAATCCGCGTCTGGCCGAGCAGCTGAAGCGGCTGCCGGGGCGCTGCTACGTCTTCACCAACGGCGCGCGCCACTACGCCCACCGGGTGCTGGAGCGGGTCGGGATCGCCGACTGTTTCGACGGTGTCTTCGCCATCGAGGACGGTGACCTGACGCCCAAGCCGGCGCCGTCGGCCTTCCGCCGCATGATCGAGCGGTTCGGCTTCGAGCCCCGCAGCGCCGCCTTCTTCGAGGACACGCCCAGGAACCTGGAGCCGGCTAAGGCGCTCGGCATGGCGACGATCCTGATCGGCGACGGGCGCGGCAAGCTCCTGGGTGATCACATCGATCATCAGGCGCCCGACCTGCTCCACTTCCTTTCCGACCTGACCTTCAAGGACGACGCCGCATGACCGACCTGTCGCATCTGGAATCCGTCATCGAGGCCGCCTGGGAAGACCGGTCCGGCGTTTCGCCCGCCACGCACGGCGAGGTGCGCGACGCGGTGGAGACGGCGCTGGAGCTTCTGGATTCGGGCCAGGCGCGCGTCGCCTCGCGCGGCGGGGACGGCGCCTGGACCACGCACCAGTGGCTGAAGAAGGCGGTGCTGCTGTCCTTCCGCCTGAACGACAACCAGATCATGCGCGCCGGCGACCGAGGGCCCACCAGCCACGCGCCGGGGATCGGCCCCTTCTGGGACAAGGTGCCCAACAAGTTCGGCGACTGGGCGGCCGGGGACTACCAGGCGGCGGGCTTCCGCTCCGTGCCGGGCGCCATCGTCCGCAAGGGCGCCTTCATCGGCCGCAACGTCGTGCTGATGCCGTCCTTCGTGAACATCGGCGCCTATGTCGACGAGGGCTCGATGGTCGATGCCTGGGCCACGGTCGGATCCTGCGCCCAGATCGGCAAGAACGTCCACCTGTCGGGCGGTGCCGGGATCGGCGGCGTGCTGGAGCCGCTCCAGGCCAATCCGACTATCATCGAGGACGGCTGCTTCATCGGCGCCCGCGCCGAGGTCGCCGAGGGCGTGATCGTGCGCGAAGGCGCCGTCCTGGCCATGGGCGTCTATCTGTCGGCCTCGACCAAGATCGTGGACCGCGCGACGGGCGAGGTGTTCCGGGGCGAAGTGCCGGCCTATTCCGTCGTGGTGCCGGGGTCGCTGCTCGATGCGAACGGCGGGCCTTCGCTGTACTGCGCCGTCATCGTCAAACGGGTGGACGCCCAGACGCGGGCCAAGACCGGCGTGAACGAACTGCTGCGCGACTGATCGAGCCGCGACGGCCTTTCTGGCCTCGGACGACCTTTTTGCAACGGCCGGGACCGAATGTCTCACGCCGGGGCTTTGCGGTTGCGACGCCGTCGCAGGGCGACTATTGCGAGCCGTTCTTATTTTCAGGAGCTGCTCCGTGTCCCAGCGCCGCCTCGGCCTCGTCTCGACCTTCGCCCTTCTCGCCGCCGTCGGCGCCCATCCGGCCGTCGCGCAGGAGGCTTCGTCGTCCCAGCCGGCGACGGAACTGGGCGAGATCGTCGTCACCGGCTCGCAGGTGGGTCTGCCGTCCGCCTACGCGGGGGGACAGGTGGCGACGGGCGGCCGGGTCGGCCTGTTCGGCGCGCTGGATGTAATGGACACGCCGTTCCACACGACCAACTACACCGAGGCGCTGATCCGCAATCAGCAGGCGCGCAGCATCGGCGACGTGCTTCAGAACGATCCGGCCGTGCGAGTCACCAAAGGCTTCGGCAACTTCCAGGAAGTCTATATGATCCGGGGCTTCCCGGTCTATTCGGACGACATGGCCTACAATGGCCTCTATGGCGTCCTGCCGCGCCAGTATGTGGCCGCCGAACTGCTTGAGCGGGTCGAGGTCTTCCACGGCGCGACGGCGTTCCTGAACGGCGCGGCGCCCGGAGGCAGCGGCGTCGGCGGGGCGCTCAACATGGCGCCCAAGCGCGCGCCGGACGGCGACCTGAACCGTCTTACGGCGGGATGGGAAGGCGCCGACGAAATCTACGCCGCAGCCGACCTGGCCCGCCGCTTCGGCGATGACGACGCCTGGGGCGCGCGCCTGAACCTGGTCAGTCGGGCGGGCGAGGGCGCGATCGAGGATCAGCACAGCCGGCTTCGCGTCCTCGGCCTGGGCGTCGACCACCGGGGGGACCGCGCGCGCTTCTCGGCGGATCTGGGCTGGCAGGACAATCGCATCGACGGCGCCCGCCCGACCGTGACACCCGCTGGGGCTGTTCCAGAGGCGCCCTCCGCCGACGTCAACTTCGCCCAGCGCTGGACCCACACCGACGAAAAGCAGCTGTTCGGCGCCGCGCGCGGGGAGTTCGACGTGTCCGACACGGTCACCGCCTGGGCGGCCTTCGGCGGACGCCAAGGCAAGGAGAACAATGTTCTGGCCAATCCCACGGCGCAGGCCGATGGAACCCTCAACGCCTATCGCTTCGACAATGCGCGCGAGGATACGGTGTGGTCCGGCGACATCGGCCTGCGCGCCGATGTAACGACCGGCCCGATCGGCCACCGTCTGGTCGCTTCGGCCTCGCAAGTGCAGTCGAAATCGAAGAACGCCTGGGCGGGCAACTTCACGCGGTTCGCCGTGGGTTCGCTCTCCGAACCCATGAGCGTCCTGGCCCCCGAGAACGTGAGCCAGTCGGGCGATCTGTCCGACCCGCTGGTCACCGAGCGGGTGAACAATCGCTCGGTCGCCATCGCCGACATGCTGTCGTTCCTGGACGGTCGCGTCCTGGCCACCGTGGGCGTGCGCTATCAGGAGATCGAATCCAACTCCTACGATTACAACACCGGCGCTTTCACATCGGGCTATGAGGGCGACGCCGCGACCCCGGTCTTCGCCCTGGTGTTCAAGCCCAGCGAGCGCCTCTCGCTCTACGCCAACTACGCCGAGGCGCTTCAGCCGGGAAAGACGGCCCCGGCTCAGGTCGGCGGCGTGGTCGTGGACAATGCGGGCGAAGTCCTGTCGCCCTTCCGCTCAGAACAGGCCGAGGCGGGCGTGAAGTACGACGCCGGTTCCTTCGGCGGCGTCGTCAGCGTGTTCCGCGCCACCCAGCCCAGCGCCTTCTTCGACGCCGACACCGCCCTCTACAGCGCCGATGGCGAGATGGAGAACACCGGCGTCGAGCTGGGCGTCTATGGCGAGCTGGCCCCCGGCCTGCGCCTGATCGGCGGCGCGACCTGGCTGGACGCGGAGATCACCCGTTCCCTGGATGCGACTCTGGTGGGCTTGCGTCCGACTGGATCGCCCGAGTTCCAGGCCAATCTGAACGCGGAATGGGACGTGCCCGGTCTGTCGGGCCTGACGCTGGAAGGCCGCGCCGTCTATACGGGAGAGCAGCCGGTGAACGCCGCCAACACGGTCGAACTTGACGCCTGGACCCGCTTCGACGCGGGCGTGCGCTACGCCTTCGAGGCGGGCGGCAAGCCGTTGACGGTTCGCGCCCGGGTCGAGAACCTGGCCGACAAGGATCAATGGGTCGCCGTGGGCGGCTATAGCCCCACATCCTCCTATCTGACGCTGGGTGCGCCGCGGACCTTCCGTGTGTCGGTCACGGCGGATTTCTGAGCCGGATGAAGTCGGGAACGATCCGCGCCTGGTCGTGGACTCACAAATGGTCGAGCCTGGTCTCGACCGTCTTCCTGCTGATGCTGTGCGTCACGGGCCTGCCGCTGGTCTTCACCCATGAGATCGACGAGGCCCTGCTGCGTCGCGAATGGACGCCTGCGGCCGAGGGGCGCGTCCTGGACCTGGATCAGGTGCTGGACGCCGCCCTGTCGCGCCATCCCGGCGGCGTCCCCGCCTTCATGAGCTTCGACGAGGATCGGCCGGTGGTGAACGTCACCAGCGTCGATCCGAATGGTCCGGCCGGGAAATACGTCTTCCAGCCCATCGACCGGACCAGCGGCGATCCCGCGCCGCTCGTCGCCGGCCACCCGGTGATGGAGTTCCTGCTGCAACTGCACACCGACATGTTCCTGGGGCTGCCTGGGATGCTGTTCCTGGGCGCGATGGGGCTGATGCTGGTGGTCGCCGTGGTGTCGGGGCTGGTGCTCTACGCCCCCTTCATGCGGCGGCTGCCGTTCGGCACGGTGCGGGCCTCCAAGGCGGCGCGGACCCGTTGGCTAGACTATCACAACCTGCTCGGCGCGGTGACCGTGGCCTGGGTGCTGGTCGTCGGCGTGACGGGGGTGGTCAACACCCTGGCCACGCCGATCATCGCCTATTGGAAGGACACGGCGCTGAAGGCGCTGACGGCCGCCTATGACGCCCCCGTCGCCCTGACCGAGCGCAGCTCGCTGGACGCGGCGGTGGAACGCGCGCGCCAGGCCCTGCCGGGCATGACATTGCAGTTCGTGGCCTTTCCCGGCTCGTCCTACTCGACCGACAACCATTATGCGGTCTTCTTCCATGGCGACAGTCCGCTGACGGCGCACCTGACCACGCCGGCCCTGATCGATGCACGCACCGGCGAACTGGCGGCGGTGGCGGAGATGCCCTGGTATGTGAAGACCCTGTCGCTGTCCCAGCCGCTGCATTTCGGCGACTACGGCGGACTTCCGCTGAAGATCCTGTGGGCGATCCTGGACCTCGCCACCATCGTCATCCTGATCTCGGGCCTCTACCTGTGGCTGGCCAAGGGCCGAAGGAAGCCATGAGCCGCAAGGATTTGAGCCTCTGGGCCATCTTCGGCGCGCCGCTGGTCGTTGGAGGGCTCAGCCTGACCGGCCTGATCGGCGCGCTTCTGGACGACGGCGCGTGGGACTGGATTGGTTCGGCGCTGCTGGGCGTGTGCGTCGTGGTGACGATCTGGGCGCTGGTCAGGCGGCGGCGCTGATGTTCTCCCTCCCCCTGCAGGGGGAGGGAGATGTTATTGGGCGCGCAGGTCCGGCGGCGTCGCCTCGTCCGTCAGCAGGGCGATGGCCTCCTCGACGGTGACGATGGTCTGGGCCTGGGAGCCCAGGCGGCGGATGGCGACCTTGCCCTCCTCGGCCTCCTTGCGGCCGACCACGGCGATGGCGGGGACCTTGGCGACCGAGTGTTCGCGGATTTTGTAGTTGATCTTCTCGTTGCGCAGGTCGGTCTCGACGCGCAGGCCCGCGGCGCGGAACCGGGCCGCCACCTCCTCGGCATAGCCGTCGGCGTCCGAGGTGATGGTCGCCACCGCCGCCTGGGTCGGCGCCAGCCACAGCGGGAAGGCGCCGGCGTAGTTCTCGATCATGATGCCGATGAATCGCTCGAACGATCCCAGGATCGCGCGGTGCAGCATGACCGGCCGGTGCTTCTGGCCGTCCTCGGCGATATAGGTCGCGTCCAGGCGCTCGGGCAGCACATAGTCCAGCTGGATCGTGCCGCAGGTCCATTCGCGGCCGATGGCGTCCTTGACGACGAAGTCCAGCTTGGGCGCGTAGAAGGCGCCGTCGCCCGGCGTGATGACCGGCTCGGAACCAGCGGCGCGGGCGGCTTCCAGCATCTGGGCCTCGGCCTTGTCCCAGAACTCATCGGTGCCGGCGCGCGTCTCCGGCCGGGTGCCCAGGCTGATGTAGGCCGTCTCCATGCCCAGGTCGGCGTGGACGCTGCGGCACAGCTTGATGAACTCGGCCGTCTCCTCGACGATCTGGTCCTCGCGGCAGAAGATGTGGGCGTCGTCCTGGGTGAAGCCGCGCACCCGCATCAGGCCGTGCAGCGAGCCCGACGGCTCATAGCGGTGGCAGGCGCCGAACTCGGCCATGCGCAGCGGAAGCTCGCGATAGGAGCGCTGGCCCTGGTCGAAGATCTGCACATGGCCGGGGCAGTTCATCGGCTTGAGGCTGAGGGTCTCGCCCTCGACCGTCTCGCAGACGAACATGTTGGGGCGGTACTTGTCCCAGTGGCCCGACGCCTCCCAGAACTTGCGGTCCAGCACCTGGGGCGTCTTGACCTCGACATAGCCGGCCTTGGCCAGGCGGCGGCGCATATAGTCTTCCAGCACGCGCCACAGCACCCAGCCCTTGGGGTGCCAGAAGACCATGCCGCGGCCCTCTTCCTGCATGTGGAAGAGCTCCATCTGGCGGCCCAGCCTGCGGTGGTCGCGCTTCTCGGCCTCCTCGATACGCAGCAGATAGGCGTCCAGGTCCTCCTTGGTCGCCCAGGCCGTGCCGTAGATGCGCTGAAGCTGGGCGCGGCTGGAATCGCCGCGCCAGTAGGCGCCGGCCAGCTTGGTCAGCTTGAACGCCTTGCCGACGAACTTGGTCGTGGGGAAGTGCGGTCCCCGGCACAGGTCGGCCCAGTCGCCCTGCTTGTAGACGGTGATGGTCTCGCTCTCGGGCAGGTCGCGGATCAGTTCGGCCTTGTAGGTCTCGCCCTTGGCCTCGAAGTGGACGATGGCCTCGTCACGGTCCCAGACCTGGCGCTCCAGCCGGGCGCCGCGATCGATGATCTCGGCCATCTTCTTCTCGATCTTCGGGAAGTCGTCGGTCGAGAAGGGCTCGTCGCGGGCGAAGTCGTAATAGAAGCCGTCCTCGATGGCCGGGCCGATCGTCACCTGGGTGCCGGGGAACAGCTCCTGCACCGCCTCGGCCAGCACGTGGGCGGCGTCGTGGCGAATGGTGGCCAGCGCCTCGGGGTCGTCGCGCATCAAGAGGCGGAAGTCGCCGTCGCCGTCGATGACGCGGTCCAGGTCGCGCTGCTGGCCGTTCCAGACCACCAGGGCGGCCTTCTTGGCCAGCGATGGAGAGATGGCGGCCGCCACGTCGCGGCCCGTGGAGCCGTCCGGATACTGGCGCACCGCGCCGTCGGGGAATTTCAGTTCGATCATCGTTTCGTCTTTTCAGCCCGGAACCGGGCGGGCGGCACGGGGTCGTATCCCGAACCGCCGAAGGGGTGGCATTTACAGAGGCGGCGCACGGTGAGCCATCCCCCCCGCATCGGCCCGTGCTGCAACAGGGCGTCGCGTCCATAGTCCGAACAGGTCGGCAGGAAGCGGCACTGCTGGCCGACGAGGGGCGACAGCGTCAGCTTGTAGGCCCGGTGGGCCGTGCGCACGCTGCGTTCATAGAGAGACATGACGTCCCTTCGCCGGGGGCCGTTGAGGTTCGCCGCGCTTATCCCCAATCCGAACGCGGGGATCAACCGGACGGGCCTCAGGCCGCGCCGGCGAGACGAGTTCGCGAGGCCAGCGCGGCTTCAGCCGCCTCCAGCGTGGCCTCCAGCGCGACCAGGGTGGAGGCGTGGCGCGCCGGATAGTCGGCGACCTGTTTCAGGACGCGCAGGTCCTCGAACCGGCCGCTCGGGCCCTCGCCGCCGGACTTCAGCATGGCGGCCATGGCGTCGCGCGCCTGGCGGATGTCGTCGACCGAGGCGCCGACGACATGCTGGCCCAGCACGCCCGCGGCCGCCTGGCCCAGGGCGCAGGCCTTCACGTCCTGGGCGAAGTCGGCGACGCGGCCCTGGTCGTCCAGCACGACGTCAACGGCGGCGCGCGAACCGCACAGCTTGGCGACCCGTTCGGCCGAGCCTTCCGGGGCCGTCAGCCGTCCCGCGTGGGGCAGGTTCGCCGCCAGCATCAGGATGCGTGCGCTGTACAGGTCGTCGATCATGGGGAGAAGATAAGGTGTCTGAGCGCAGGGCGAAACCTTTCCCTCCCCGTCCGGGGAGGGTGGTCGCGTAGCGACCGGGTGGGGAGGGCGAGGCGATGCGCCTCCGACCTGACGCGCTCCTAATCCGAATCGTATTGCCTGGCCGCCCCACCCGGCTTCGCCTTCGGCTCAGCCACCCTCCCCGGACGGGGAGGGAAAGTGCTGGGTTGTCCTCTCTGTCTCCCGATTATCGGTCCCCGCTCTCCATCTCAGGCAGAGCGACGCGCAGGCCGTCCGTCCCGACCTCCAGGCGCAGGTCGCCATAATCGGCCAGGACTGGATGCGGCGTTTCCAGGGGATGGGTCCAGGCGGCCGAGATCACCGCCACGTCGCAACCGGCCGCCTCGCCGGCCTGGATTCCGGCGGGCGCGTCCTCGAACACCAGGCAGTCTCCTGGCGCGAAGCCCAGCGCCTGGGCGGCCAGGCGATAACCCGCCGGGTCGGGTTTTCCGGCGGGCACGCGTTCGGCCGTGATCATCACCTCGGGCGGCTCCAGGCCCGCCGACCGCATTCGGGCGGTCGCCAGCGGCACGGTGGCGGAGGTGACGACGGCCCAACGCTCGCGTGGCAGGCGGCGCACGAAGTCGACGGCGCCGGGGATGGGGGCGACGCCCTCCAGGTCCTCAATCTCGCCCCGCTCCACCCAGGCGGTCTCGGCGGCCACGTCTATGCCGGGCAGGTTCTGGCGGCGGATGGTGTCGGCGGCGCGGACGCCGTGGATGGTCGGGATGAAGGCCGCCCGGTCCAGGCCGTGGCGGTCGGCCCAGCGGCCCCAGACCCGCTCGGCGGCGGCGGTCGAGGTGATCAGGGTGCCGTCCAGATCGAACAGGAAGGCCTGGTAGGCGCGGGCGGAGGCGTTCATGGGCCCATCCAGCACGCGGCCGGCCGCACGACAAGGCGGCCGAAGCGCCGACTTGTCCCCTTCGCGGCGGGGCCCGCTCGCGCTAAGACGAGGGCATGACGGACAGCGACCCGAATCTGGACGGCCCGCCCTGGGAAGAGGAGGCGGTCGAGCGCGACGAGAACACCGACGACATGTTCGGTTCGGCCGCTTCGACTCCCGCGCCGGACGGTGCGTCGTCGGCTCCGCCCGAACCGACACAGGCTGAAGCCACGCCGCCCGTCGCCCCGGTCGCGCCCGCCCCCGCCGCCGCCCTCGCCGAGGACGGCGGCGCCGCCTACCAGGTGCTGGCGCGCAAGTACCGGCCGCGCACTTTCGAGGACCTGATCGGCCAGGAGGCCATGGTCCGCACCCTGACCAACGCCTTCGCCACCGGCCGGATCGCCCACGCCTTCATGCTGACCGGCGTGCGCGGGGTGGGCAAGACGACCACCGCCCGCCTGCTGGCGCGCGCCCTGAACAACGAGACGGAGACCATCGACCGGCCGTCCCTGGCCCTGACCCCGACCGGGCGGCACGACGCCGCCATCATGGCCGGCCAGCACATGGACGTGATGGAGATGGACGCCGCGTCGCACACCGGCGTCAACGACATCCGCGACATCCTGGAGAGCGTGCGCTACGCGCCGGTCGAGGCGCGCTACAAGGTCTATGTGCTGGACGAGGTCCACATGCTGTCGACGCAGGCGTTCAACGCCCTGCTGAAGACGCTGGAGGAGCCGCCGCCCCACGCCAAATTCATCTTCGCCACCACCGAGATCCGCAAGG
>JAEWDF010000053.1 GCA_023390245.1 Pseudomonadota bacterium | reverse complement strand
GCGCGCCGGTCGAGACCTGGGGACGCGGCGCGACGGGATGGCGCTGGCGGGCGGACCGGGCGGAGGTCCGCGCTCCGGCCGACGCCAAGGTGGCCTACGCCGGGCCGCTGAGCGGGTGGGGCCAGGTGGTGATCCTGGACCTGGGGCCGGGCTGGCGCGCCGTCGTGGCGGGGCTGGAGGAGGTCGAGGCCGTCGCCGACGCCCGCGTCGCCGACGGCCAGGTGCTGGGCCGCAGCGGTCCGGACGGCGACGTCTATTTCGAGCTGCGGCGCGAGGAGCGTCCGATCGATCCGGGACCATGGCTGAAGTAGGGACCGGCCCGATAGACCTTGCTTTCTCCTCCGACGCTGATTTTATCGCAGCGACGCCGCGTCGCCACGATTTCGTCGTGTCTGCGGGCCCCTACCCTGCCGTCCGGGCGCCGCGATGATCGGCCCCACCGAAAGAGACCGAATGCGTAAACTGCTCCTCGTCGGCGCCGCCGCCCTGGTCCTGGGCGGCTCCGCCGCCGCCGTCTCCAGCCAGACGCCCCGCAACGAGACCTTCCGTCTGCTGGAGCTGTTCGGCGACGTCGTCGGCGTGGTGGAGCGGGTCTATGTCGTCCCCGTCGACAACAAGAAGCTGATCGAGGCGGCGCTCAGCGGCATGATGACGGCGCTGGATCCGCACTCCAACTATCTGTCGCCCGACAGCTACGGCGACCTGCGCGAGCGCACCGAGGGCCAGTATTCGGGCGTCGGCCTGACCATCACCTCGGAAGGCGGCCTGGTGAAGGTGATCTCGCCGATGGACAACAGCCCGGCGGCGCGCGCCGGTGTCCAGGCGGGCGACGTGATCAGCGCCATTGAGGGCCAGAACGCGGCCGGCTTGACCGTCACCCAGGTGTCGGAGCGGCTGCGCGGCGAGGTCGGCACCAGCGTCAAGGTCACCTTCCTGCGCGACGGCGAGGAGCCGCGCGAGGTCGTGCTGACCCGCGAGATCATCAAGGTCGAATCGGTCACCGGCCGGGTCGAGGGCGACTACGGCTATCTGCGTGTCTCGACCTTCAACGAGAACACCGGCCGCGAGCTGACCGAGGCGATCAACAAGATCAAGGCCGAGAAGCCCGGCGTGAAGGGCTATGTGCTGGACCTGCGCAACAATGGCGGCGGCCTGCTGAATGCGGCCATCGACGTGTCCGACGCCTTCCTGGAACGCGGCGAGATCGTCAGCCAGCGCGGCAGGAAGCCCGAGCAGATCGACCGCTACGCCGCCAAGCCCGGCGACCTGACCGGCGGCCTGCCGCTGGTGGTGCTGATCAACTACGGCTCGGCGTCGGCGTCGGAGATCGTCGCCGGCGCGCTGAAGGACCATCAGCGCGCGACGATCGTGGGCCTGACCAGTTTCGGCAAGGGGTCGGTGCAGACGGTGATCCCGCTGAGGAACGGCCAGGACGGCGCCCTGTCGATCACCACGGCGCGCTACTACACCCCGTCCGGCTCCTCGATCCAGAAGATCGGCATCGAGCCCGACCTGGAGGTCGCCCGGTCCGAGGCGGAGGCGCGGATCGTGTCGCGCTCCAGCTTCATCTATTCGGAAGCCGCCTATTCGACGGCGCTGGACGCCTCCATCGGCGCCGAGCGCAAGGGACCGCACACCCCGCGCGAGGCGCCGGGCAAGGACTTCCCCAAGGACAAGGACTACCAGCTGGAGCGGGCGCTGGACGTGCTGCGCGCCGGCGGCGACCTGTCGCGCCTGCGTGCGGCGCCGGACGGCGTGGTCGTCACCGAGCCGGGCGCCGAGCCGCCGGCGGACAGCAACGACGACGCGGGCGACGACGCCGACGAATAGGTCGATCATGGTGAACGGCCGTTAGGAATTCTTAACCGCGACAAGCGATTCTGTCGGCGAAGGATTCCGTCGGCCGTGTCCATGTTCGCCAAACGCCAGTCCGCCCTCGCCTCCGCCGCCGGCGCCCCGCCGCGCGCGCGGACCCCCAGCCTGCGCCCTGTGGCGACCGCGCTGAAGAAGCCGCCCGTACTGGCCGGCCTGGCGGGCCTGTTCCTGCTGGCGACCAGCGCCCTGTTCCTGACCGTCCTGGGCGACCCGCGCGCCGGCTCGCCCAGCGCCCGCGTCGCCCTGCATCGCGACAAGGCCGAGCCCGCCGCCGCGCCCAGCGGATTCGACGCCTTCTCGGCCGGGACGCTGGACCTCTATCAGGACCTGGGCGGCGCCGATCCGGCGCTGGGCGAGGCGGCGGGCGGAGAGGCCCTGATCACCCTGCCGGACGGCGCCAGCGTCGCCGGCGGCGGCGCCTACGCCGCGCCGGTGCGCCCGCCCTCGCCCCTGACCAAGGCCCCGCTGGCGGGCCTGTCGCGACCGGGACCGGACGGACCGCTGCCGGTCATCGCCCCCGACGGGCGGGTTCCGGCCCAGGCCTACGCCCGGCCGTTCCGCCCCAACGGCAAGCCGCGCGTCGCCCTGGTCGTCGGCGGCCTGGGCCTGAACGCCGTCACCACCCGAGCGGCGATCGAGCGCTTGCCGGCCGAGGTGACGCTGAGCTTCGTGCCCTATGCCGAGAACCTCCAGTCGTGGATCGACCAGGCCCGCGCCCAGGGCCACGAGGTGCTGCTGGAAATGCCGATGGAGCCGACCGGCTATCCAAACAACGACCCCGGCCCCTACACCCTGCTGGCCGGGGGCGGCCCTGACGACGTCGAGGCCAAGATGGACTGGCTGCTGAGCCGGGCCACGGGCTATTTCGGCGTCACCAACTATCTGGGCGACCGCTTCGCCGGCTCGGACGCCGGCATGGGCGCCTTCCTGGGCTATCTGCGCCAGCACGGCGTCGCCTTCGTGGACGACGGCTCGTTCCAGCGCCGGCCCGGCGCCTGGGCGCGGGCCAGCGCCGACCGGGTGATCGACCAGACCCAGTCGCCCGCCGCCATCGTCGCCGCCCTGAACAGCCTGGAGGCCCAGGCCAAGATCCGCGGCGCGGCGCTGGGGACCGGCTTCTCCTATCCGGTGACGGTGGAGGCGGCCGCCCGCTGGGCCGCCGGCCTGGAGCAGCGCGGTCTGCAACTGGCGCCGGCCTCGGCCATGACGCTGCGCCCCGGCCGCTGATCCCGGCATGGACCTGACCCTGTATCGCCCCAACGTCGGCGTGGTGCTGTTCAATCGCGACGGCCTGGCCTGGTACGGCCGGCGCCACGCCACGCCCGGCCCCTATAACTGGCAGTTCCCGCAGGGCGGGGTGGACGCCGGCGAAGACCTGGAGGCCGCCGCACGGCGCGAATTGCGCGAGGAGACAGGCGTCCGGTCGGTCCGGCTTCTGGGCCGCACCGAGGATTGGGTGCTGTACGACTTCCCGCCCGAGGCGATGGACAACGCCAAGGCCTGGCGCGGCTTCAAGGGCCAGCGGCAGCAGTGGTTCGCCTTCTGCTTCACCGGGGACGAGACGGAGATCGACCTGGAGGCGCACGGGGAGGCGGAGTTCGATGCCTGGCGCTGGGCGCCGCTGTCCGACGCCTGCGGCCTGATCGTGCCGTTCAAGCGGCCGGCCTATGAAGCGGTCGTCGCCGCCTTCGCGCCGTTCGCGCGGCCGGAGTAGGACGCGAAAAAGGGCGGCGCGAACGCCGCCCTTCCACAGTCTCTCAGGCGTGACGGCGGCTCAGGCCGCCTTGGCCTTCTTTTCCGTCTTGCCCTCGATCAGGGCCGGGCCGGCGCCGATCTCGATACGGCGGGGCTTCAGCGCCTCGGGCAGCTCGCGCTTCAGCGCGATGGACAGCAGGCCGTTGACCAGGTTGGCGTCGGTGACGACAACATAGTCGGCCAGCTGGAAGCGGCGCTCGAAGTCGCGCTCGGCCAGGCCGCGGTGCAGATAGGTCTTCTGCGATCCGTCGTCGTTGGCGGTCTTGCGGCCGGTGACGGTCAGCAGGTTTTCCTTGACCTCGATGTTCAGCTCGTCGGGGCCGAAGCCGGCGACGGCGATCTCGATCCGGTAGGCGTTCTCGCCGGTCGTCTCGATGTTGTAGGGCGGATAGCCGCCTTCCTGGCTCGTGCGCGCGGCGCTTTCGAGCAGGCCGGCCAGGCGGTCGAAACCGACGGCCGAACGGTACAGCGGGGTGAAATCATAGGTACGCATCAGCATCCTCCTGAGGATCAGCAAGGTTGAGCCGCCCGGCGGTTTGGCCCGGACGGAAGGGAGTCAGATCCATCGGCCCGAAACCGGCCCCGGCAGATCTGGAGAGCCCGACATCGGCGCCCTCGACGCTTCAGATGGGATGGGCCGGCGCGCCGTCAAGAGGCGCCGCCTTGGCTCTTTCGCCGGCGCGCGCGCACCGCTAGGATTCCGCCGAAAGCGCCCGCAGACGGCGCCGGGAGGGACCCCCAATGACTGAAGACGCCGCCCGCGAGCCGGGCCTGAGGACCGTGGTCGGGGCCTCGGCCGCCGGCACGGCGTTCGAGTGGTACGACTTCTTCATCTTCGGCTCGCTGACCACCGTCATCGCCCGGCATTTCTACGCCGACGTCGGAGAGGCCACGAGCTACATCCTGGCGCTGCTGACCTTCGGGGTCGGCTTCGTGGTGCGGCCGCTGGGCGCCCTGGTGTTCGGCTGGTTCGGCGACAAGGTGGGGCGCAAGACCACCTTCCTGGTCACCATCACCATGATGGGCCTGGCGACGGTGGCGATCGGCCTGTTGCCCGACCACGGCGCCATCGGCCTGGCGGCGCCGATCCTGCTGCTGACCCTGCGGGTGCTGCAGGGCTTCGCGCTGGGCGGCGAGTATGGCGGGGCGGCCATCTATGTCGCCGAGCACGCCCGGCCGGACAATCGCGGCTTCATGACCAGCTGGATCAACACCACCGCCGTGCTGGGCCTGGTCGGGGCGCTGGTGGTGATCCTTGCGACGCGCGCGATCGTCGGGACAGAGGCCTTCGACGCCTGGGGCTGGCGCATTCCCTTCCTGCTGTCGGGGCTGCTCCTGGCCATCTCGCTGTGGATCCGGATGAAGCTGGGCGAAAGCCCGGCCTTCCGTCGCATGGAGGCCGAGGGCGGCGCCCGTCGCGCGCCCTATCGCGAGGCCTTCCTGACGTGGACGAACGGGCGTTACGTGCTGATCGCCCTGTTCGGCGTGATGTTCGCGCAAGGGGCCGTCTGGTACTGCGGCTATTTCTACACCCGCTTCTTCATGGAGCGGATGCTGAAGATCGACGTGGCGACGGTCGACGGCCTGGTGCTGGCGATCTCGGCCGCCTCGGCCTTCCTCTATGTCTTCTTCGGCTGGCTGTCGGACCGGGTGGGACGCAAGCCCGTCATGCTGTTCGGCATGATCCTGGCGCTGGTCGCCTTCTTCCCCGGCTTCCATGCCCTGACGCGCGCGGCCAATCCGGCGCTGGCGGAGGCGCAGGCGCGCGCGCCGGTGACGGTGGTCGCCGATCCCGCGACCTGCGCGGTGCAGTTCGATCCGGTCGGCAAGGCGGCCTTCTCCAGCTCCTGCGACATCGTCAAGACCATCCTGACCAACGCCGGCGTCTCCTACGACACCGCGCCGGCGCCGGCGGGATCGACCGCCCTGGTGCGGGTCGGTGGGGTGGAGGTCGCCTCCATCGAGGGCGCACGGATGTCGCCCCCCGCGTTGAAGGCGGCGCGCGAGGAGGTCCAGGCGCGCGTCCACGCCGCCCTTGTCGCCGCCGGCTATCCCGACCGGGCCGATCCGGGGCGGATCAACCTGCCGCTGGTCTTCCTGATCCTGATGGTCTTCATGACGGCGGCCTGCGCCCTGTACGGCCCGCAGGCGGCGGCCCTGGTCGAGCTGTTCCCCACGCGGGTGCGCTACACGGCTATGAGCCTGCCCTACAACATCGGCACCGGCTGGGTGGGCGGCCTGTTGCCAGCGGCCAGCTTCGCCCTGGCGGCGGCGTCGGGGAACATCTACTTCGGCCTGTGGTATTCGGTGGCCTTCACCGCCATCGCCGTCGTCGTGACCTTCGTCTGGATGCCGGAGACGCGCGGCCGTGACCTGGACACCATCGGGCGCTGAGCGCGTTATTCGGTCCCATCCCAGCCTGGAGCTCCCCATGCCCGACCCCCGCGACGCCGGTCTCGCCCTTCTGCGCCAGCACGCCCTGATCGCCGGCGAGCCGGTTCCCGCGGGCGGCGGCGGGATCGCGGTGGACGACCCGGCGACGAGCCAGGTGATCGGCCATGTCCCCGACCTGGGCGAGGCGGAGACGACGCGGGCCATCCAGGCGGCGGCCGACGCCTTCCCGGCCTGGTCGCGCTCGGACCCGCACAGGCGCGCGGCCTTCCTGCGCCGATGGGCCGAACTGATCGACGAGAACACCGAAGGGCTGGGCGCCCTGATGGCGCTGGAGAACGGCAAGCCGTTCGAGGAGGCCAAGGGCGAGGTCGCCTACGCCAACGGCTTCATCAAATGGTTCGCCGGCGAGGCGGAACGACTGATCGGGGAGACGCAGGACAGCCCGCTGGGCCACCTGATCCTGACCTGGCGCGAAGCGGTGGGGCCGTGCGCCCTGATCACGCCTTGGAACTTCCCGGCCGCCATGCTGACGCGCAAGCTGGGGCCGGCCTTCGCCGCCGGCTGCACCGCCGTGGTCAAGCCGGCCAGCCAGACGCCGTTCACCGCCATCGCCCTGGCCGAGCTGGCCTATCAGGCGGGCCTGCCGGTCGGCGCCCTGTCGGTGGTGACGGGCGAGGCGAGCGTGATCGGCAAGGCGCTGACCGACAGCCCGCTGATCCGCAAGCTCAGTTTCACCGGCTCCACCCCCGTCGGCCGCAAGCTGGCGGAGCAGTGCGCCCCGACCCTGAAGCGGGTGTCGATGGAGCTAGGCGGCGCGGCGCCGCTGATCGTCTTCGCCGACGCCGACCTGGACCTGGCGGTGGCCGAGACCATCAAGGGCAAGTTCCGCAACTCGGGCCAGACCTGCGTCTGCCCCAACCGGGTCTATGTCGAGCGGTCGGTCGCCGAGGCCTACGCCGAGAAGCTGGCCGCCGAGGTGGCCAAGATCAAGGTCGGTTCCGCCTTCGACGACGGGGTGAAGGTCGGCCCGCTGATCGAGGACAAGGCCGTCGACAAGGTCGAAAGGCACGTCGCGGCGGTCAAGGCCGACGGCGGCCGCGTGCTGACCGGCGGCGAACGCCACGCCCTGGGCGGCCGCTTCTTCCAGCCGACCGTGACTCTGGGCGGCGACGACCAACTGTTCCGCGAGGAGGAGACCTTCGGTCCGATGATCCCGGTGTTCGCCTTCGATACGGAGGAAGAGGTGCTGGAGAAGGCCAACGCCAGCGAATTCGGCCTGGCCTCCTATCTGTTCACCCGCGACCTGGACCGCGCGATGCGCCTGGGCCGCCGGATCGAGGCGGGGATGTGCGGCGTCAACACCGGGCTGATCTCCACCCCTGTCGCCCCCTTCGGCGGCGTCAAACAGTCCGGCTACGGCCGCGAGGGCTCGGCGCACGGCGTCGACGAATATGTGGACGTCAAGACCACGACCCTGGCGCTGAAATAGGCCTCAGCCGGCCGGGGTCTCCAGGTCCGTCTTCAGCCGGTCCAGCACGTCCACGGCCCGCGCCGCGTGGGGACCGATCCATCGGTCATGGACCTGCTTGATCGGCAGGGGATTGAGATGGTTCCAGCGCTCGCGGCCCTTGCGCTGGACAATGATCAGGTCGGCGCCTTCCAGCACCTTCAGGTGCTGCATCACCGTGCATCGGTCCAGGGGCCGGAACCGTTCGCACAGCGCGCCGGTGGTCTGCGGCCGGTCCTTCAGGGCGTCCAGCATGGCGCGGCGCACCCCCGCCGACAGGGCCTTGAACACCCGGTCCTGATTCGCGTCGCTTGACATGTTATAAGAATATAACATCATGGCGGCCAAACAAGGGAGCCCGCGCGATGGATCTGAGGTTCAAGGTGTCCGGCCGCATCGCCCGGCCGGTCGAGCAGGTGTTCGAGGCCGTCGCCGATCCGGCGAAGCTGTCGGCCTATTTCACCACCGGCGGCGCGGCGGGGCGGCTAGAGACGGGCCGAACGGTCCAGTGGGACTTCGCCGACTTCCCCGGTCCCTTCCCCGTCGAGGCGGTCGAGGTCGAGCCGAACCGGCGCATCGTCCTGAGATGGGAGGCCAACGACGGTCCGTCCGAGGCGGGCGCCGCCACGACGGGCGCGGCCTATATGACCACGGTGGTCTTCACCTTCGAGCCGCTGGAGGACGGCCGCACCCTGGTCACGATCGAGGAGAGCGGCTGGCGCGAGACGCCCGCGGGCCTGAAGGCGGCGTTCGGCAACTGCCAGGGCTGGTCGCAGATGCTGGCGGCCCTCAAGGCCTGGATCGAGTACGGCGTGAACCTGCGCGAAGGCTTCTACGTCTGAGGAAGCGGGCGGCGGGGCTGGAGGAGGCCCGCCGCGAAAATGAGCAGGATTCCGCGTTTCGCGGCGCTATACCTTGGCGCTCTGCGATCGCTCATGGCGGCGGCGCGGCCAGCCCGAGGAAGGATTCCCATGCGCGTCGGCGTTCCCACCGAGATCAAGACGAACGAGCACCGGGTCGGGCTGACGCCGACGGCGGCGCGCGAATATGCGGCGCGGGGCCACCAGGTCTCGGTCCAGGCGGGCGCGGGCGCCGGGGCGGGCTTCACCGACGCCGACTACCGGGCGGCGGGGGCGACGATCGTCCCGGACGCCGCCGCCGTCTTCGCCGACACGGACATGATCGTGAAGGTCAAGGAGCCGCAGAAGGCCGAGCGGGAGCGGCTGCGCGAGGGCCAGATCCTCTACGCCTATCTGCACCTGGCGCCCGACCCCGAACAGACCGCCGATCTCCTGGCCTCGGGCTGCGCGGCGGTGGCCTATGAGACCGTCACCGACGCGCGCGGCGGCCTGCCGCTGCTGGCGCCGATGTCCGAGGTCGCGGGGCGCATCGCCGTCTTCTCGGCGGCCGAGACCCTGCTGAAGCACAACGGCGGCATGGGCCTGCTGTTCTGCGGCGTGCCCGGCGTGGCGCCGGCGCGGGTTCTGGTGCTGGGCGGCGGCGTGGTCGGGCTGAACGCCGCGCGGATGGCCATGGGCCTGGGCGCCGAGGTGGTGGTGCTGGAGCGCTCCATCCCGCGCATGGCCCATATCGACGAGATCACCCAGGGCCGGGTCATCACCCGCTATTCCTCGATCGGCGCGATCGAGGAGGAGATCGTCAAGGCCGACGTGGTCGTCGGCGCCGTGCTGGTTCCGGGCGCGGAGGCGCCCAAGCTGGTCCGGCGCGAGCATCTGAAGACGATGAAGCCCGGCTCGGTGCTGATCGACGTGGCCATCGACCAGGGCGGCTGTTTCGAGACCTCCCGCCCGACCACGCATGACGATCCGACCTATGTCGTCGACGGCGTGGTCCACTATTGCGTGGCCAACATGCCGGGTGCGGCGCCGCGCACCAGTTCCGAGGCCCTGAACAACGCCACCCTGCCGTTCGGCCTGGCCCTGGCGGACCACGGGCTGGAGGCGCTGAGGAAGGACCCGCACCTGGCGCGCGGCCTGAACGTGCTGAAGGGCCAGGTCACCTGCCCGGCCGTGGCCCAGGCCCTGGGGCTGGACTGGTCCGATCCGTTCGGCGTCTGGGCGCGCGGGTGACGAAAAGGCCCGCCCGGGCGACCGGGCGGGCCTTCGTTCTCAGGGACGGCCCACCAGCTGGTCGACCGAGCCGGTGGTGACCGGGTGATACAGCGGCCGCGCCTCGGCGTAGATGCGCCGCGCGATCGGCCGGCCCCAGTCGCCCTCGTCCCACAGGGTCTGGAACAGCGGCAGGACGAACTTGCGCCGACCCTGCGCCTTCAGGAAGGCCTCGGCGGTCGGCACGGCCGGCTGGTAACGGTGGGCCAGGGCGATCTGCAGCCAGGCGAAGGTCAGTTCGGCGTTGCCTTCGTCGGCCAGCTTCAGGGTCGATTCCAGGTCGCGCAGCTGGGTCTCGGTCAGCCAGTCGCCGCCGGCGCGCAGGCCGTCCGGACGCCAGGCCAGGAAACGCTGGCGCTGCTGGGTGTTCCAGTCCGCCCACGGAATGGCCGAGGCCGGCCCCTTGTCCTTGAAGAAGGCGACGGCCGCCGCGTCGACCGGCTCGAAGGCGTGGGAGACGGGGGCCATGGCGTTCGACGGCAGGCCGGGCCGGTAGATCCAGTTGTCGAGCTGCAGTTCGGCCTCCAGCGCCGCGTCGCCCCGGACCAGGTTGGCGCGGATGTCCTGGAGGAAGCCCTGGGCCGTCATCGGCTGGAAGGCGTGGCGGTTGAAATAGCCCTCCAGCCAGGCGTCGAACCGCTGGCGGCCGACGATCCGCTCTATGGTGCGCAGGAAGGCGGCGCCCTTCTCATAGGGAATCTCCGACAGGCCGTCGTCGGGGTCGCGCCCGGTCAGGTCGACGTGCAGCCGGGTGTCGTTCGGATCGCTGGAGGCCAGTTCGTCCTGCAGCGTCATCCAGCCCAGGACCTGCTCCTGCCTGGCGCGGTCCTCGCCGTAGAGCGCCTCCATGATGCGGTTCTCGAAATAGGTGGTGGTCCCTTCGTTCAGCCAGATGTCCGACCAGGTGGCGTTGGTCACCAGATTGCCCGACCAGGAGTGCGCCAGTTCGTGCGCGACCAGAGACACCAGCGACCGGTCGCCGGCGATGATGGTCGGGGTGGCGAAGGTCAGGCGCGGGTTCTCCATGCCGCCGAAGGGAAAGCTGGGCGGCAGGACCAGCAGGTCGTAGCGGCCCCAGCGGTAGGGGCCGTAGAGCCCCTCCGCCTCGGTCACCATCCGGGCGGTGGGCTCCAGCTCCCAGGCGGTCGCCCGCAGGCGGCTGGGCTCGGTGTAGACGCCGGTGCGCCCGTCGAAGGCGGCGAAGTCGATGTCGCCGACGCCCAGCGCCATCAGATAGGGCGGGATCGGATGATCCATGCGGAAGCGCCAAGCCTTCATGCCCGCGCCGGCCGGTTCTCCGTTGGGGGTCAGGTGCTCGGCGCTCATCACCACCGTCAGGTCTTCGGGCGCGACGATGCGGGCCGAATAGGTCTGACGGATGCCGGGGCTGTCCTGGGTCGGGACCCAGGTGCGGGTCAGGATCGCCTGGCCCTGGCTGAACAGATAGGGCTTCTGGCCGCCGGCGGTCTGGGCCGGATTCAGCCATTGCAGGGCGGCGGCGTCGGGCCGGGTGGCGTAGCGGATGACGATGCTGCGCCGCTCGCCGGGGGCGAAGGCCGGGAAATAGACCGTCAGCGGCCGGCCCTTGATGGCGTCGTCGTCGCCCAGGACATAGCGCAGCGGCTGGCCGGCGGCGTCGCGCACGTCCTGGATGTCCAGGGTCTTGGTGTCCAGCACGATCTCGTTGGCGCCGGGCGCGGCCGAGATGGCCAGGGTCGCGGTCCCCGACAGCACCTTGGCGGCGAAGTCGGCGGTCAGGTCCAGGTCGACGTTGAAGACGCGCGCGATCTCGGGCCGGGCGTAGGTGTGGACGTCGACGGCGTCGGTCACCGGCATGTCGGCGGGGTTCAGGGCGATCTCGGGCAAGGCGGCCGCGCCTCCGGTCGGGGTGGAACAGGCGGACAGACCGAGGGCGGCCGACAGGGCGAGGGCCGAGACGAGGGCCTTCGGGGAAGAGAGCTTCATGGCGCTTCCTGACGCTTAAGCGGGACGGTTGGCCCGGACAACGCGCGGAAACGCCGAAAAGATCAAGCCTTGGACGACGCGCCGGCGACGGGCGGCAGATGATGCGCGCGGAACAGCCGCCCGCGTTCGGCGAACAGCACGAAGCCCAGCGCGACCAGGCCGAAGCCGGTGAAGCCCAGGGTCATCGGCAGGGTGGTGCCGTTGAACTGCTGGCCGACCGCAAAGCCCAGCAGTGACCCGCCGATGGTCGAGATGAAGCCCTGGATCGAGGCCGCCGTGCCGGCGATGTGGCCCATCGTCTCCATCGCCATGGCTCCGAAGTTCCCGGCGATCAGGCCGAAGCAGAACATGGTCAGGGTCTGAAGCACCGCGAAGGTCCAGATGGTCTCCAGCCCCGCCGCCGCGACCAGGGCGTGCAGGGCCGAAACGCCGGTGAAGCCCAGCAGCGCCGTGTGCGAGATCTTGCGCGAGCCCAGCCGCACCACCAGCCGGGCGTTGGTCAGGGAGGCGATGGCGATGCCGCCGGCGATCAGGGCGAAGATGGCCGGAAAGGCCGCCTCGGCGTGGAAGACGTCGGCGAAGATCTGCTGCGAGGAGTTGATGAAGCCGAACAGGGCGCCGGTGATCGCCGTCATGGCCAGCATGTATCCAACGGCCGTGCGGTCGGTCAGGGCGATGCGATAGGCCGAGGCAAGGCGGCCGACGCGGATCGGCAGGCGGTTCTCCGGCTTCAGCGTCTCGGGCAGGCGCAGGGACGCCCAGACGATCAGCGTCACGCCGACCAGGCCCAGGCCGGCGAAGATCCAGCGCCAGGGACCGACCAGCATGATCAGCTGGCCCAGCGACGGCGCCAGGATCGGCACGCCCAGGAAGACCAGGAAGCTGAACGACATGACCCGGGCCATGGTCCGCCCTTCGTAACGGTCGCGCACGATTGAGACGGCCAGCACCCGCGTGCAGGCGCTGCCCAGCCCCTGGCCGACGCGGGCCATGATCAGGGTCTCGAAGGTCGGCGCCAGGGTCGCCAGCAGGCTGAACAGCACATAGAGGCCGACGCCGAGCAGAAGCACGCGCTTGCGGCCGAAGCGGTCGGCCAGCGGTCCATAGATCAGTTGCGCGCCGCCGAAGCCCAGCAGATAGGCCGTCACCACCCATTGACGGCTGTTCTCATTGGCGACGCCCAGGTCGGCGCCGATATGCGGCAGGGCCGGCAGCATGGAGTCGATCGCCAGCGCGTTCAGCGCCATCATCAGGGCGATCAGACAGACGAATTCGACGAAGCCGAGTTCCGTCTTCGGGGCGGATGACGCGGGGGAAGCGGGCATGACGCGCCAGATGCGGCGCCGGGGGGCGAACCGCAATGGTTGTCATGATAAATTGCTGCAATGCAGCGAAATCGAGGTTGAACGCCGTCCGCCTCGCCACCGCCAAGAAGCTCCGCTAGAGGAAGCCATGACAGACAAGATGACAGCCCAGGCGGCGCTGGACCGCCTCGAAACCCTCTACAGCCGATCCGTGACGAACCTGCGCGACGCCGTGCGCGCCTTCGTCGACACCGGCGCCCGGCCCGATCCGACGGCCCGCGCCGACGGCCTGTTCGCCTATCCCGAGCTTCGCATCCGCTGGTACGGCGACCGGCCCCAGGACCTGGAGCCGCGCGCCTACGCCCGGCTGTCCAAACAGGGGACCTATGCGACCACGGTCACCCGGCCCGACCTGTTCCGCCCCTATCTGGTCGAGCAGCTGAACCTGCTGGCCGACGAATACGGCGCCGACTTCGAGGTCGGGGTCTCGAAGCAGGAGATTCCCTTCCCCTATGTGCTGGACGGCGCCGACGTGGCGCTGGACCGGTCGATGACGGCGGCCCTGGCGCGCTGGTTCCCGACCACGGACCTGGCGCACATCGGCGACGAGATCGCCGACGGCCTGTTCGATCCGGCCGGCGGCTTGCCGCTGTCGCACTTCGACGGGCTGCGCACGGACTTCTCCCTGGCCCGGCTGCGCCACTACACCGGCACGCCGGTTGACGACGTCCAGTCCTACATCCTGTTCACCAACTACAACCGCTATGTCGACGAGTTCGTGCGTTGGGCGGTGGAGCAGCTGAGGCGGCCCGACAGCCCCTATGAGACCCTGTCCTGCGCCGGCGGCGTGGTCATCACCCGCGACACGCCGAACCCGGAGGAGGCGATCAGCGACACGGCCTGGAAGAAGCACCAGATGCCGGCCTATCACCTGACCGCGCCCGGCCATAAGGGGATCACCCTGGTCAACATCGGCGTCGGCCCGTCGAACGCCAAGACCATCACCGACCACCTGGCCGTCACCCGCCCGCATGTCTGGCTGATGATCGGCCACTGCGGCGGCCTGCGCGCCAGCCAGGCGATCGGCGACTATGTCCTGGCCCACGCCTATCTGCGCGACGACCACGTGCTGGACGCCGTGCTGCCGCCGGACATCCCGATCCCGTCGATCGCGGAGGTGCAGCGCGCCCTCTACGACGCCACCAAGTCGGTCAGCGGCATGCCGGGCGACGAGGTCAAGCTGCGGCTGCGCACCGGCACGGTGGTCACCACCGACGACCGGAACTGGGAGCTGCGCTATTCCAAGTCGGCCCTGCGCTTCAACCAGAGCCGGGCGGTGGCCATCGACATGGAGAGCGCCACCATCGCCGCCCAGGGCTATCGCTTCCGGGTGCCCTACGGGACGCTGCTGTGCGTGTCGGATAAGCCGCTGCACGGCGAGATCAAGCTGCCGGGCCAGGCCAACCGCTTCTACGAAGGCTCCATCTCCGAACACCTGCAGATCGGCATCCAGGCCGTGGACCTGATGCGCAAGGAGGGTCAGCGCCTGCATTCGCGCAAGCTGCGCGCCTTCGACGAGCCGCCGTTCCGGTAAGCTGAAAAAGTACTTTACATCACAAAGTGTGGGATGCTACGTCGTCGCTCATGGGGCGCGGCCGTCCGCCGTCGCCGTTCGGGAGGTCCGACATGAGCACGGAACAAGACATCGCCTGGATGCGGCAGCTGGCGGAGGAGGGCGGTCGCGCCCCCTATCGCGGCGCGTCGATCCAGTTCGCCGCCGGGCTGGTCTACGGCCTGGCCGCCGCGGCCCACGCCCTGGTCGCCTCGGGCGCGATCGCCGCGCCGCCGGCCGCCTTCGCCGTGATCTGGCTGGGCGCGACGGTCGTCTTCCTCGTGGTCATGGCGGCGCTCTGGGTCCGCCTGGCCCGCGCGCCGAGCGCGACCACGGCGGCCAACCGCGCGGCGCGGGCCGTCTGGACCGGTGTGGGCTGGGCCTGCTTCGCTCTGTTCGCCGCCTTCTGGATGGTGATCTGGCGCACCGGACAGGCGGGGGCCGCGGCCTTCGTGCTGGTCCCGTCGATCATCATGGTCTTCTACGGCATGGGCTGGGCGGTTACCGGGGCGATGATGCGCGACCGGCGGCTGAGCGGCCTGGCGGTCGCCTCCTTCGCTGCGGCGCCGGTGCTGGGGCTGTGCGTCGGGACGGGACTGCAATACTGGGCCTACGCCGCCGCCCTGCTGGGCCTGATGGCCCTGCCGGCCTGGCTAATGATGCGCGCCGCGAGGGCCTGACCTTGGCGGACGATTTCGACATCGGCCGGATCGACGAGGTCATCCACGGCCGCATCCGGCTGGGGATCATGGCCTATCTGTCCGGCGCTGAGACGGCCGACTTCAACACCCTGAAGGGTCGGCTCCAGACCACCGACGGCAACCTGTCGGTCCACCTGAGAAAGCTGGAGGAGGCGGGCTACGTCGCCGTGACCAAACGGTTCGCCGCCCGCAAGCCGCTGACCGAGGCGCGCCTGACGCCGGAGGGCCGCGCCGCCTTCGTGGCCTATCTCGACGCCATGGCGGGGCTGCTGCCGCCGCGTTAATACGGCGGCATGAGCTCCCGCCTGCACGCCTTCGAAGCGATCGACAACTTCCGCGACTATGGCGACTACGCCACGGCGGCCGGGCGGCGCGTGCGCCCCGGCCGCCTGCTGCGTTCGGCCCATCACGCGCGCGCCACCGAGGCGGACCTGGCGCGCCTTAAGGCCCTGGGGCTGGGCGCGGTGGTCGACCTGCGCCGGCCGGGCGAGCGGCGCGACCAGCCGTCGCGCCGTCCCGACGGCTTCGCTGCGCGGGTGATCGAGGGCGGCGTCGACGACGGGACCGAGGCGCCGCATATCGCCTTCCTGAAGAGCGAGGACCTGACGCCGGAGTCGGGCCGGCGGTTCATGACCCGCACCTATGCGGCGTTGCCGTTCGACCCTTCGCACCAGGCGGTCTTTCGCCGCTACTTCGCCGCCCTGGCGGAGGTGGACGGGCCGGTGCTGATCCACTGCGCGGCGGGCAAGGACCGCACCGGCGTCCTGGCGGCCCTGACCCACCGCCTGCTCGGGGTCGGCCGCGACGACATGGTCGAGGACTATCTGCTGACCAATACGGCCGTGGACCTGGCCGGTCGCGCGCCCGACATCGCCCGCAGCCTGCATCGGCTGACCGGCCGCGTCGCGTCGGAGGCGGCGGTGGTCGCCTTCCTGGGCGTGGAGGCGGCCTATCTGGACGCGGCGTTCGCCGCGATCGAGGCGCGTTGCGGCTCCGTCGACGGCTATCTGGACCAGGCCCTGGGGATCGACGCGGCGCTGCGCGCCCGGATCGCGACGCGGCTGTCGACG
>JAEWDF010000043.1 GCA_023390245.1 Pseudomonadota bacterium | reverse complement strand
TGGCCGGCCTGGCCTATGCGGCGATGACCCGGCCGGCCGATGACTCGATCTCGGAATTCTTCCTGGCCCAGGCCTATGCCGAGGGCGGCGGGCGCAACGCGGTCAACGTCATCCTGGTCGACTTCCGAGGCTTTGACACCTTCGGCGAGATCACCGTCCTGGCCATCGTCGCCCTGGCGGTCTACGCCCTGCTGCGCCGTTTCCGGCCGGCGGCGGAAAGCGTGGAGGCGCCGCCGCAGAAGCAGGCCCAGGAGCAGATCGACCAGGGACGCTCCGACCGCGAGCGGGGCCAGACCCTGACGGAATACCTGCGCGTGCCGGGCCTGATCATCCAGCTGATGGTGCCGGTGATCCTGCTGTTCGCCGTCCACCTGTTCCTGCGGGGCCATGACCTGCCGGGCGGAGGCTTCGCGGCGGGGCTGACGGCGTCGGTGGCGCTGATCCTGCTGTACATGGCCGGCGGCGTCCGCTGGGTGGAGGCGCGCGTGCGGGTCGCTCCCGTGCAGTGGATCGCGGCGGGCCTGTCGACCGTCCTGATCACCGGCCTGGGGTCATGGGCCTTCGGCTATCCGTTCCTCACCTCCTGGTTCGCCTATCTCGACCTGGGGCCGCTGGGCCGGACGCCGCTGGCCACGGCGGTCCTGTTCGACCTCGGCGTCTTCATCCTGGTGGTTGGCGCGACCACCCTCATCCTCGTCGCCATCGCCCACCAGTCGCTGCGCCGCCCGCGCCGCGCCGAGGCCGGCGGCGACGAAGCCGACGGGTCCGCCTGATGGAGATCGTGCTGGCCCTGGCCATCGGCGTGCTGACCGCGTCCGGCGTGTGGCTGGTGCTGCGCCCGCGCACCTTCCAGGTGCTGATCGGCCTGAACCTGCTGTCCTACGCGGTGAACCTGTTCATCTTCTCGACCGGGGGCCTGCGCATCGGGGCCGAGCCCATCCTGCGCGGCCGCGCCGGCTCGCTGATCGACTACGCCGACCCCCTGCCGCAGGCGCTGGTGCTGACCGCCATCGTCATCGGCTTCGCCACGACGGCGCTGCTGCTGGTGGTGATCCTGGCCGCCCGCGGCCTGGCGGGCAGCGACCAGGTCGACGGCCGCAAGGACGAGGAGGCATGAGCCAGCATCTGGTCATCCTGCCGATCCTGCTGCCGCTGGCCGCCGCCGCCGTCCTGCTGCTGCCGGCGACGCGGGCGCGGCCGGTCCAGGCGGCGGTGTCGATCGTAGCCTCGGCGGCGCTGCTGGCGGTCGCGGCGGCGCTGGCCATGCGCGTGGGCGGCGGGGAGGTCGCCGCCACCTATCGCCTGGGGAACTGGCCGACGTCGGTGGCGATCGTGCTGGTCGCAGACCGGCTGGCGGTGCTGATGGTGATCCTGGCCGCCGTCCTGGGGCTGGTGAATGCGGTGTTCTCGCTCGGGCGCTGGGGGCGGCTGGGACCGTACTATCCGGTCTTCTCGCAACTGCTGCTGATGGGGCTGAACGGCGCCTTCCTGACCGGGGACCTGTTCAACCTGTTCGTCTTCTTCGAGATCCTGCTGGCGGCCTCCTACGCCTTGCTGCTGCACGGCTCCGGGCCGGAGCGGGTCAGGGCCGGACTGCACTACATCGTCATCAACCTGGTCGCCTCGCTGCTGTTCCTGGTCGGTGTCAGCCTGATCTTCGGCGTCGCCGGCACGCTCAACATGGCGGTGCTGTCCCAGCGCATTCCGTTCCTGGCCGACGACGCCCGGACCCTGTTCCACGCCGGCGCGGCCCTGCTGGGGGTCGCCTTCCTGATCAAGGCGGCGGCCTGGCCGATCGGCTTCTGGTTGCCGCGCGCCTATGACGCCGCCAGCGCCCCGGCCGCGGCGATGTTCGCCATCATGACCAAGGTCGGGGTCTACAGCCTGCTCCGCCTGGGGCTGCTGTTCTTCGGACCGGCGGCGGGCGTCTCGACGGGCTTCGGCGAGGCCTGGCTGTTCATCGCCGGGGTGATGACCATCGGGGTCGGCCTGGTCGGCATGCTGGCGGCGCGCGACCTGGGCCGGCTGGCCGGCTACAGCGTCCTGGTCTCGGCCGGAACCCTGCTGGCCGCGCTGGTGTTCCGCGTTCCGGAGGTGATGACCGGCGCCTTGCTGTATCTGGTCGTGTCGACGCTGGGCGCCGCCGCCTTCTATCTGCTGGGCGGCCTGGTGGCGGCCGACGACGGCGAGTCCAGCGACGCCTTCGAGGCGCCGTCCCTGCTCGACGCCTACGAGCCGGAGGACGAGGGCGCCTATACCGAGGAAGAGGAGCGGGTGGTGGTCATCGCCGCGCCTCTGGGTCTGCTCAGCGCTGGATTCCTGGTCTGCACCCTGCTGATCTCGGGCATACCGCCGCTGCCGGGGTTCCTGGCCAAGGTGGCGATGATCGCCCCGCTGCTCGCCGATCCGGCGGGGCCGTTCCCCGCGGCGGGCCCGGTGCTGGCCGGGGTGCTGATCATCTCCAGCCTGCTGGCCCTGGTCGCGCTGGCCCGCGCCGGAATTCAGATCCTGTGGGCCGAGCCGGACCGGATCGCGCCGACGATCCGGTTGCACGAGGGTATCGCCGTCGGCGCCCTGCTGTTCGGACTGCTGGTCCTGACCTTCGCCATCGGCGGGCCGCTGGACTATCTGCGCGGCACGGCCCTGGAGCTGCTCGATCCCGCCCGCTACGTCGCCTCCGTCATGGGGCCGGAGGCGCGGCCATGAGGCGCTGGCTGCCCTATCCGACGCTGACCCTCTTCGTTCTGGCGACCTGGCTGGTGCTGGGCCAGAGCCTGGCGCCGGGGCGGGTGCTGGTCGGGGCCGGCCTGGGCCTGGCGCTGGGGCTGGCCTTCCGGCGTCTGCAGCCCCCGATCCTGCGCATTCGCCGCCGGCGACTGCTGCTGCGGCTGATCGTGCGGGTGGCGGGGGACATCGTGGCGTCGAATCTCGCCCTGCTGCGGATCATCGTCGTCGGGCGACGCTCGCGTCCCGTCACTTCGGGCTTCGTGCCCATCCCGCTGGAACTGACCGACCCCTACGGCCTGGCGGTCCTGGCCTGCATCATCACCGCGACGCCGGGCACCATCTGGATGAGCTATGAGTCCCAGGACCGCATCCTGCTCATCCACGTGTTCGACCTGGTCGACGAGAGCGAAAGCGCCCGCGCCATCACCGACCGCTATGTCCGCCCGCTGCAGGAGATCTTCGGATGAGCGCCGCCCTGCTGAACGTCTCGATCCTGGCGGCGCAGTCGATCCTGGCGGCGACGATGCTGCTGTATCTGTTCCGGATGCTGCGCGGGCCGCGCGCCCAGGACCGGGTGATCGCGCTGGACGCCTTCTACGTCACGGGCATGCTGCTGTTGATCACCCTGGGCATGCGCACCGGCAGCACCCTGTATTTCGAGGCGTCGGCGATCATCGCCCTGCTGGGTTTCGCCAGCAGCGTGGCGCTGGGCAAGTTCCTGATGCGGGGCGAGGTGATCGAATGACCCCCGCCGCCCTGTCTGTCCCGATGGCGATCCTCATTTCCGCGGCCCTCGTCGGCGGCGCCCTGTTCGCGCTGGCGGGAGCGGTCGGCGCGGTGCGGCTGCGGACTTTCTACCAGCGGGTCCACGCGCCGACCTTGGGCTCCAGCATGGGGATGTTCCTGATCCTGGCCAGTTCGATCCTCTATTTCTCGGCGGTGCGGCGGGCGCCGGTCTTCCACGAGATCCTGATCGCCGTCTTCCTGACCCTGACGACGCCGATCAGCCTCATGCTCATCGTCCGCGCCGCCCTGGCGCGCGACCGCATGGAAGGCAACGAGGACGTGCCGCCCCTGTCGCCCGAGCCCGGCGACGGCGTGTCCGACCAACGCGAGGAGGTCTAGCCGATCGGGCAACCCTGGCCGGGGTCGGCGGTTCCCTAGGTCTGTCCTGGCAACCATCGACATTCGTCCAGGATCGTCTTTCCGGGGCGTCCGCAGGACCAACCCGGAATCCAGGACGACAACTTTGGCCATGATGCGGTTCCGCTGGTGACGGCGGCCCCTGGGTTCCGGGTTCTTCGCTCCGCTCAGCCCCGCAAGGACGATGTCGGAAGCGTGAAAACCTGGACCTCGACTGGCCCTAGAGCCGGCTGACGATCAGGCCGGCGGCGGTCAGCAGCAGCAGGCCGACGAATAGGGAGAAGAGGCGCCGGAAGCGCGGTCGCCGCATCGCGCGCGACAGGGCCGCGCCGGACAGGGCGTAGGCGCTCATCGACAGGCCGTCCATGCCGATCGCCGCCACGGCGAAGAGCGCCAGCTGCGACGCCATCGGTCGCTGGATGTCCAGGAAGGGCGGCAGGACGGCGGTGAAGAACAGCACCGCCTTGGGATTGGCGATCTGCACCAGGAAGCCGTCCAGGAAGGCGCCGCGGCTGGCGTGGACCACGGCGTCCTGCGGGTCGGCGGCGGTGGCGAACGCGCCCTTCAGCGCCTTCAGGCCCAGCCAGGCGACATAGAGGGCGCCCAGGATCGCCACCCAGCGGAACACCTCGGGCAGCGCCTTGACCAGAGCGCCCAGCCCCAGAGCCGCCGCGCCGAACCAGACCAGGGTGGCGCAATTCATGCCGACCACGCCGATCAGCGCCGCCTTGCGCCCGCGCGCCATGCCGGTCGACACGGCGAAGATGTTGGCGGGCCCCGGCGTCACGGCCATCACCGCCATCACGCCCAGAAAGGCGGCGTAGAGATGCGGATCGACGGGCAGGGCGGTCATGGGCGGATCGGCGGGGGTGGACAGCAAAACGCCCGGCTGAGGCCAGCCGGGCGTCTCGAACGTTCAGGCTCGGATCAAGCGCTTACTTGATCTTGCCTTCCTTGAACTCGACGTGCTTGCGCGCGACCGGATCGTACTTCTTGACGACCATCTTCTCGGTCATGGTGCGGGCGTTCTTCTTGGTGACGTAGAAGAAGCCGGTGTCGGCCGTGGAGTTCAGGCGGATCTTGATGGAAGCCGGTTTGGCCATCGGAATTACCTCTGCGACGGCGAAAGCCGCTAAAATAAGAGGCGCGGAACATACTCAGGCGCGTTGCAAAGTCAACGCCCTTGCGACGGCTCCGAACCCCGGCTGGCGCGGAAGAATTCCCACTCTTCGACCACGCGCCCGTCCGGCAGTCGACAATAGCCGGCGTCTCCCGCGTCGGTGCGGCGAATCTCCACGGTTCCGCCCTCCCGGACGCAGTGGACCGAGGCGGGATTCGGCAGGCCGATCGGCCCGGGCGGCGTGGTCGGCTGGGTCGCGCAGGCGGCGAGAAACAGCAGGGGCGGGACGAACATCGGTTTCATGGCGCTCCTCCTTGCGGGATCAGGCGAGATAATCCACCAGATGGCGACCGCGCACCATCCGGATGAACGGCGCAGGCCTGTCGGCGTCGTCCAGGCGCGCCGCGACCTCGTCGAGCACGAAGCGGGTGATGGCCGGAAGATCCAGCGTCTTGACCTCGGTCAACGGAATCCAGGCGATCTCGTCCAGTTCACCCGATCCGGCGGTCGGTTCGGGCGTCAGCAGCGCCTCGGCCGGAGCCATGAAGAAGCGGGCGTCGAACCGGCGCGTGCGGCCCGGCGGGGTGATGGCGCGCGCGACGTAGGACAGGGCGGTCAGGTCGGGCAGGGCTCCGGCCCTGCGGTACTCCCGCCACGGGCCGGCGACGGAGGCAGGCGGCGCCGGCTCGCCCAGGATCAGGCCGGTCTCCTCGAAGGTCTCGCGCACGGCGGCCAGGGCCAGGGCGCGGGCGCGGCGGGCGGGGACCTCGGCCTCCAGCCGACGGGCGCTGTCGCGCGACAGGTCGGCGGCGCTGGCGGCGGTGAAGTCGGCCCGCTCGATCCGCCCGCCGGGAAACACCCATTTCGACGCCATGAAGACATGGCCGGGCGCGCGCCGGCCCATCAGCACCTCGGGCTTCGCCCGGCCGCGCGTCAGGATCAGGGTGGCGGCGTCCCTGGGCCGCTGCGCGCCGCCGACGCGCGGCGCGTCGGCCAGGTCCTGGGCGGCGTCGAAGGGGCGGTTCACCGGTTCACCGCCGCTTGCCCTTGCGCACGCCCTTCAGTCCGCCGGAGGGCTTGGGACCTCCAGGGCGGCCTTTCCCGCGCTTGACCGGTCCGTTTCCGCCCCGGCCGCGCACGCCCAGGCGCGGCGCTGGGGCGTTGGGATCGCGCGGTTCGGGATCGCTCAGCATCTCGAACAGCAGGCCGCCGGTGATGGGCGTGGCCTCGACCAGCTTCACCTCGACCTGGCGTCCCAGGGTGAACCGCTGGCCCGTCCGGTCGCCAACCAGGGCGTGGGCGCGATCGTCGTGGGTGAAGTATTCGCTTCCCAGCGAGGAGACGGGGACCAGGCCGTCGGCGCCCGTCTCGTCCAGCCGGACGAACAGGCCGAAGCGGGTCACCCCGGTGATGCGCCCCGTGAAGGTCGCGCCGACCCGATCCTCCAGGAAGGCCGCGATATAGCGGTCCATGGCGTCGCGCTCGGCGGCCATGGAGCGGCGCTCGGTCGTCGTCACCTGTTCGGCGATGGCGGGCAGTTCGGCGACCTCGCGGTCCGTCAGCCCGTCCGACCCCAGCTTCAGCGCCCGGATCAGGCCCCGATGCACGATCAGGTCCGAATAGCGTCGGATCGGCGAGGTGAAGTGGGCGTAGCGGTCCAGGTTCAGACCGAAGTGGCCGACGTTGTCGGTGGAATAGATCGCCTGCATCTGGGTGCGCAGCACGACCTCGTTGACCACCTCGGCGTGGGGCGTGTCGCGCGTCTCGTCCAGCAGCTTGTTGAACCGCTTGGTCGTGCCGGGCTCGCCCTTGTTCCAGGGCTTGCCGAGGGTCTGGAGGAAGTCGGCCAGGTTGAAGATCTTCTCCTGGCTGGGCGCGTCGTGGACGCGGTAGATCAGCGGGACCTTCTTCTGCTCCAGCGTCTCGGCGGCGCAGACGTTGGCCTGGATCATCATCTCCTCGATCAGCCGGTGCGCCTCCAGGCTGACGCGCGGCTCGATCGAGGCGATCTGGCCGTCCGGGCTCATGCGGATGCGGCGCTCGGCGGATTCGATCTGAAGCGGACTGCGCTTCAGCCGCCCCTTCAGCATGGCGCGATAGGCGTTCCACAGGGGATAGAGGATCGGCTCCAGGATCGGGCCGGTCTTGTCGTCGGGCGCGCCGTCGATGGCCGCCTGCGCCTGTTCGTAGCTGAGCTTGGCCTGGGACCGCATCAGGCCGCGCGCGAAGCGGTGCGACAGCTTGCGCCCATCCTTGTCGAACACCATCCGCACGGCCATGGTCGCGCGGTTCTCGCCTTCCTTGAGGCTGCACAGGCCGTTGGACAGCACCTCGGGCAGCATCGGCTCGACGCGGTCGGGGAAGTAGGTGGAATTGCCCTTCTCGCGCGCCGACCGGTCCAGCGCGGAGCCGGGACGCACATAGGCGGCCACGTCGGCGATGCCGACCCAGACGATCCAGCCGCCCTCGTTCTTCGGATCGTCGTCGCGCTGGGCGAAGACGGCGTCGTCGTGGTCGCGCGCGTCGGCCGGGTCGATGGTGACGAAGGGGATGTCGCGCAGGTCCTCGCGCCCCTTCAGGGTCGGCAGGTCCTGGTCTTCGGCCTCCTGCTCGACCTGTTCGGAGAAGCCGGTGGGTACATTGTGGGCGTGGATGGCGATCAGCGAGGCGGCGCGCGGGTCGCCTTCCTTGCCGATGGTCTCCAGCACCTTGCCGCGCTTGGGGCCGTAGCGGTGCTCGCCGCGCTCGATGGCGGCCAGCACCAGGTCGCCGTCGCGCAGGTCGTCGGCCTGGACCTTCGGCACGACCAGCACATCCTTGGAGCGGCGGTCGACGGGCTCGATGCGCGTCTCGCGCGCGGCCTTGCGGACCACGCCCAGGACGCGGTTGGTCCCGGCGTCGAGGCGCTTGATGAGGCGCGCCTCCCAGCCCTCGTCGGTGCGCTGGAACCTGACCAGCAGGCGGTCGCCCATGCCGGGCGCGGACCCGGTCGACTTGCGGTCGGGCGCCAGCAGGGCGCGGGGGGCGTCGGGCGAGGCCTCGACCAGCCGCACGTACAGTTCGCCGTCCGTGTCGCGTTCGACCACGTCGGCGACGCCGACGGGGGGCAGGGCGCCGGCCTCGGTCAGGCCCTTGCGCCCGCGCCGGCCCAGCCGGCCCTCGGCCTCCAGCTCGCGGATCATTTCGCGCAGGGCCCGGCGGTCACCGCCCTTCAGCCCGAAGTGGCGGGCGATGTCGGTCTTCTCGGCCGAGCCGGTCTCGCGCAGATAGGCGAGCAGAGTGTCTTTATCGGGGAGACCGCCGGGCGGCCTCTTGGGGGATTTCGTCATTCAGTCTTTCATGTCGCCGATGCTTCGGCGGGATTGATGCAGGGAAGGCCGACCGCATGGGCGGCCGTCGCCAGGGTGTTGTCGAGAGTGATCAGCCGGGCGTCGATGCGGCGGCAGATCGCGATGTGAAGGGCGTCGGGCGCCCTGAGTTTCAGGTCGAACTGGCGGACGAGCGCCGTCGCTTCGCGTACATCGGCGCCCTCGACCTCGATCGGCGCGGTCGTCGCATCGATCCAGTCGTCCAGGTCGTGCAGCACGCCGTCGGCCTCGTGCACGTCCAGTGTCCGCATTCGCACCAGACGGGAAATCGCCGAGGAGACTTCGGCCACGACGAAATCGCTAATCTGAAGCGTCCGGTCATCCTCGGCCATGAAGGCGATCACGGCCTCGCTGTGCGGCTCGGCCATCAGATAGGGCACGACGACGCTGGCGTCGAAGTAGTCGATCACTCGACGGGCTCGTCGTACATCCCATTGATCAGTTCAACGGAAGTCATGCCCAGCGGCGGCCTCGACAGGCGCCGGTTGGCGATCTCCAGCAGCCTGGCCTTGCGTTCCTCCGGCGTCAGGGTCGGAAGCGAGCGGATTTCGGCCACGGGCTTGCCGTGGCGGGTGATGATGACCCTTTCGCCCTCGATCGCCTTGTCGAGCAGGCGGGGCAGGGTGTTCTTGGCTTCGGCGACGCTGTAGGCGGCCATGGCGGCTCTCCGATTATGGCCATAAATATAGCCATTCCGGTCGGCGCCCGCCAGACATGCCCCCGAACGGGCGATGGAACCCTCGCAGACGGTCAAAACTTGCACGAGTTGACCGCGAGAGGCCGCCGCTTCAGCTTTCGCCGGAATCCCAGATGGAGTCTCTGATGTCCCTTTCCGCCCCCAGCCTGAGCGCGCCGGTTTCCAGTCCGCTCGACCTGATCGGCAAGACGCCGATGGTGGAGGTGACGAAGATCGACGCCGGTCCTTGCCGCCTGTTCCTCAAGCTGGAGTCCCAGAACCCCGGCGGCTCGATCAAGGACCGGATCGCGGTGGAGATGCTGGATGCGGCGGAGCGCGAGGGCTTCCTGAAGCCGGGCGGGACCATCGTGGAGGCGACCGCCGGAAACACCGGCCTGGCGCTGACCCTGGTGGGCCGCGCCCGGGGCTATAAGGTGCTTCTGGTCATCCCTGACAAGATGTCGAAGGAAAAGATCCAGCATCTCAGGGCGATGGGGGCCGATGTTCGCCTGACGCGCTCGGACGTGCCGCACGGGCACCCGGAATATTACACCGACATGGCCGAGCGGCTGGCGCAGGGCATTCCCGGCGGCTTCTACGTCAACCAGTTCGCCAATGATTCGAACTCGGAGGCCCATGTGAAGACGACCGGGCCGGAGATCTGGGACCAGACCGGCGGCCGGATCGACGCCCTGGTGGCCGGCATCGGCTCGGGCGGCACCATCACCGGCACGGCGCGCTATCTGAAAAGCGTCGGGTCGAAGGCCGAGATCATCCTGGCCGATCCGGTCGGCTCGACCCTCGCGGGCGTCGTCAACGACGGCGTTCCGGGGCCCGAGGGCAGCTACACCGTCGAGGGGATCGGTCAGAACTTCGTGCCGGAAACGGCGGACATGAGCCTGATCGACAAGGCCTATTCGATCTCGGACGCGGAGGCGATCGCCACCGCGCGCGAACTGTTGCTGAAGGAGGGCATCCTGGCGGGCTCGTCGTCCGGCACATTGCTGGCGGCGGCGCTGCGCTGGTGCCGCGAGCAGACCGAGCCGAAGACCTGCGTCACCTTCGTCTGCGACACCGGGGCCAAGTACCTGTCCAAGGTCTACAACGACGCCTGGCTGGCCGACCAGGGCCTGGGCGAGCGCGAACTGCACGGCGACCTGTCCGACCTGATCACCCGCAAGTACGAGAAGGGCGACGTGGTCTCGGTCGGGCCTGAGGACACCCTGGACACCGCCTTCAAGCGGATGCGGGGCGCCGACGTGTCGCAACTGCCGGTGATCGAGGACGGCCGGCTGATCGGCATCCTGGATGAGAGCGACATCGTCCACATCATGAACACCGACGAGATCACGCGCCGGGAGCGGTTCGCCAAGCCCGTGCGCTCGGCCATGACCCGCGACCTGGACACGGTGCAGGTCAAGGAAACGCTGGACGCCCTGATCCCCGTCTTCGACCGCGACCGGGTGGCGATCGTGCTGGACGGCGAAAGGTTCGTCGGCCTGATCACCCGCGCCGACCTGATCAACCACCTGAGTCTGAACCGGTAAGGCCATGGCGGACAGTAAGAACAGCCAGGGCTTTTCCACCCGCGCCATCCACGCCGGTCAGCGGCCCGATCCGACGACGGGGGCGGTGATGACGCCGATCTACGCCACCTCGACCTACGCCCAGGAAAGCCCGGGCGTGAACAAGGGCTATGAGTACGCGCGGGGCAAGAATCCGACACGCGAGGCGTTCGAGGCCTGCATCGCGGACCTTGAGGGCGGGACGCACGGTTTCGGCTTCGGCTCGGGCATGGCGGCGACCTCGACGGCGCTGGAGCTGCTGGACGCGGGCGACCATGTCGTCACCGGCGACGATCTCTACGGCGGCTCCTGGCGGCTGTTCGAGCGGGTGCGGCGCCGCTCGATGGGGCTGGACTTCGCCTATGTGGACCTGAGCGACCTCGCCGCGGTCGAGGCGGCGATCACGCCCAGCACGAAGATGCTGTGGGTCGAGACGCCGACCAACCCGCTGATGAAGCTGGCCGACATCGCCGCCCTGTCGAAGGTGGCCAAGGCGCACGGCCTGCTGCTGATCGTGGACAACACCTTCGCCACCCCATTCTGCCAGCAGCCGCTGAGCCTTGGGGCGGACGTGGTCATGCATTCGGCCACCAAATACCTGAACGGCCATTCGGACATCATCGGCGGGGTGCTGGTGACCGGCGACGCCGATCTGGCGACACGGATCAAGTTCCTGCAGAACTCGGTCGGCGGGATCATGGGGCCGTTCGACGCCTTCCTGGCCAATCGCGGCCTGAAGACCCTGGCGCTGCGCATGAAGGCGCATTGTGACAACGCCCTGACCGTGGCGCGCTGGCTGGAGACGCGGGCGGGCGTGGCGCGGGTGGTCTATCCCGGCCTGATCGCCCATCCGCAGCACGAACTGGCGGCGCGCCAGATGAGCGGCGGCTTCGGCGGCATGGTGACGGTGATTCTGGATGGGGACCTGGACCGCACCCGGCGCGTGCTGGAGCGGGTTCAGGTCTTCACCCTGGCGGAATCGCTGGGCGGCGTGGAGAGCCTGGTCAACCACCCGGCCATCATGACCCACGCCAGCGTGCCGAAGGAGGTTCGCGAGAAGGGCGGGATCACCGACAGCCTGATCCGCCTGTCCGTGGGCGTGGAGGATGTCGACGACCTGATCGCCGACCTGGATCAGGCGCTGGGCTGAGGGCGGCGCTTCGCCGCGACGGGGTTCAAATCGGCGGCGGCATTGCCTAGGCTGTGGTCATGCCTGATTTGAACGCCATGCGGGATCGCCTGGCGGAGTACCCGGTCGCGGAAACGCTGATCGGGCTCTGTCTCCTGTTATTCGCCGCCTTCGTCGCCGACTTCGTGGTTCGGCGTGTCCTCATCCGCCTGTTGCTGAAGGTCATCGACCGGGGCGGGCGCAGGGACCTGGACGGCCTTCTGAAGCCGGTGGTGGGGACGCTGGCGCGGATCGCGCCGGCCATCGTCATCCATCAGGGGATCGCCGCTGTGCCGCATCTGACGCCGGTCGTGGTCAGGCTGACGCAGAACGTGGCCAACGCCTTTGCGATCGTGGTCGTGGTGATGGCGCTGGCGGCGGCGCTGGACGTGGTCAACACCCTGTATTCACGCTCGCCGCGCGGGCATCGGCGGGTCATCAAGGGCTATCTGCAGGTCCTGAAGATCGTCTTCTACGCCATCGGGGCGATCCTGGTCATCGCCACCCTGATCGACCGGTCGCCGCTGTTGCTGCTGTCGGGGCTGGGCGCGCTGGCGGCGGTGCTGATGCTGGTGTTCAAGGACACCATCCTGTCGCTGGTGGCCTCGGTGCAGCTGAATTCCAACGACATGCTGCGGGTCGGCGACTGGATCGAAATGCCCCAGGTCAACGCCGACGGCGACGTGATCGACATCGCCCTGCACACGGTCAAGGTCCAGAACTGGGACAAGACCATCACCACCATCCCCACGTGGCGGCTGATCAACGAGAGCTACAAGAACTGGCGCGGCATGCAGGAGAGCGGCGGGCGGCGCATCAAGCGGTCGTTGCTGGTCGACCAGACCAGCGTGCGCTTCCTGACCGGCGAGGAGCGCGAGCGGATGCGGCGCTTCCTGCTGATCGACGACTACCTGGCGGACAAGGCGGCCGAACTGGAGCGGTGGAACGCGCAGCTGGTCGAGGCGGGACGTGACCCCGTCAACACGCGCCGCGCCACCAACATGGGCACATTCCGCGCCTATGTGGAGCAGTACCTGCGGAATCATCCGCGCATCCGCAAAGACATGACCCTGCTGGTGCGCCAGTTGCAGCCGACGGAGACGGGGCTGCCACTGGAAATATACTGCTTCACGTCGACGGTGGCGTGGAACGATTACGAGGCGATCCAGGCCGACGTGTTCGACCACCTGCTGGCGATCCTGCCCGAGTTCGGCCTGCGCCTGTACCAGCAGCCCAGCGGCGCCGATGTCGGACGCGCGCTGGAGGCGATGCGGCCCGCCTAGACCTTGATCGGCTGAGGAGGAATCGCTTCGCGATTCCGCTGAAGCCGTGAATCAAGGTCCAGCTTGGACCTGGAGCCTGATTCACCGCATCGTCGAAGCGCGAAGCGCTTCAACTCAAGCGGA
>JAEWDF010000039.1 GCA_023390245.1 Pseudomonadota bacterium | reverse complement strand
GCCGAGAAGACGGCGGCCGACGGCGCGGGCTGGGCGGGGGCCGAAGCCGGGCTCGCGCCCTGCCCCATCGCCGCGCGGAAGAAGGCGGCCTGGGCGTTGCGCGCGCCGGGCAGGTCCGGCGTCGGCGGCGAAGCTTGCGGGAATCCGGGGCGAATCGCGCTCATGCCCCAAGGGTTAACCGATCCTGTCGAAAAAGGGTTAACGCTCTCCCGACGCCGGCCGGGGCGGCGCCTGAATCGAGGCGACCAGCCGGTCGATGTCGCGGTCGTCCAGCAATGGGCCCGACCCCTTGGCGGTGATGCGGCCCAGGGCGTCGACGGCGAAGGTCTCGGGAACGCCGGAAACGCCCAGGTCCAGGCCGGCGCGCCCTTCCCGATCGACCAGCACCATGGAATAGGGATCGCCCATCTCGTCCAGGAAAGCGCGCGTAGCGACCGGCTCGTCCTTGTAGGCGACGCCGACGACCGCGACGCCGCGCGCCTTCAGCGCCATGAGCTTGGGGTGCTCGATGCGGCAGGGCGCGCACCAGGAGGCGAAGACGTTGACCAGCATCGGCCGACCGACCCCGGCGCTCTTCAGGTCGACATGGCCCGGCCCCTCGGCGTCGCCGCTCAGGATCGGCAGCACCGTCTCGGGGATCGGCTGGCCGACCAGGGCGTCGGGCTTGAACGCCGGATCGCGCTTCAGCGACCAGCCGATGAACAGCGCCGCCAGACCGACCAGGACGACCAGCGGCAGCAAGGCCAGCCAGCGGGTCATTCCTTTGGCCCTACCGCGCTTCTCGCTGCTTGAGGGCGGGATTCCTCCAGGTCCGCGACTTCCAGTCGTTGCAGTTCGCGCTTCCAGCGGCGGCCGGCGGCGACGGCGCGCACGACCAGGGCGGCCAGGACTACCGCGCTGATCCCCCAGGCGGGCCAGACGAAGGCGGCGTAGGGGCTCATGTCCAGGTCCAGCATCAGGCCTCCAGGGCGCGGCGGGCGCGCAGGCTCATGACCCGGCGGCGGCGCACCTCGGCGCGGATCGCCGTCAGCCACAGCGCCAGGAACAGCGCGCCATAGGCCGCCAGCATGGTCAGGAAGGGCGGCACATAGGCCGGGTCCAGCCCGGACGAGCCCGGCGTCAGGAAGCTGGCCGGCTGGTGCAGGGTGTTCCACCAGTCCACTGAGAATTTGACGATCGGCAGGTTGATCAGGCCGACCAGCCCCAGCACGGCGGCGGCGCGGCCGGCCTTCTGCTCGTCGTCGATGGAGGCGCGCAGGGCGATGTAGCCGAGATAGAACAGGAACAGCACCAGCACGCTGGTCAGGCGCGCATCCCACACCCACCAGGTCCCCCACATCGGCTGGCCCCACAGCGAGCCGGTGACCAGGGCCAGGGCCGTGAAGGCCGCGCCCGGCAGGGCCGCCGCGCGCGCGGCGGCGTCGGCCAGGGGGTGGCGGAACACCAGGGCCAGGAAGCTGCTCACGCCCAGCGCCGCATAGGCGCCCAGGCCCAGCGAGGCGGCCGGCACATGCACGAACATGATGCGCACGGTGTCGCCCTGCTGATAATCGGCGGGGACGCTGAAGCTGAGCCAGGTCCCGACCGCCAGCAGCACCGCCGCCGCCGCCCACAGTACGGGCGTCAGCGGCCGGGTGAAGGCCATGAAGCGCTGGGGATTGGACAGGCCAAACATCGCTTCAGCGCTTACGCGGCGGCGGCCAGTCCCGCAAGCGACTGCGAATGACGCCGGTTTAACTGGACGTATCGGCCCCGCGCCGCAACAAGGGCTGGTCGAAATCTGGGGGAATGTCCGATGGCGCGTGCTGCGATTAGATCCTTTTTGGGCCCGCTCCTGGCCGCGCTCACGATGACGGCGTCGCCATCGATGGCGCAGGAGCCCGCGCCCGTCACCGCGCCCGCCGACTGGGGCCAAGCCCTCGCCGAGGACGCCCAGGCGTTCCATGATCTGGTCCAGGCCAACCATCCCGGTCCGGTCGACGACGAGAATCCCGCCTTCAACGCGCGACTGGAGCGGGGGCTCGAAACCGCGCGAGCGCGAGCGCGCACCGCCGACAGCTACGAGGACTGGTATTTCGCCCTGCGCGAATATTCCGCCAGTTTCGACGACGGCCATCTGAGCCTGTCGGACTGGGCGCGGATGGATCATGTCTGGACCGCCAACTGGCCAGGCTTCCTTACAGGCCTGCGCGGCGAGACCCACGAGGTGGTGTTCAACCGCGATCCAGCGGCCCCGCCCGTGGGCGCCCGCCTGGTGTCGTGCGACGACCGCCCTGCCGACGCCTTCGCCGCAGAATACATCGGCCGCACGGCTGGCCGCTGGATGCTGCGCTCGCGCCGCGAGAGCTATGCGGGTTCACTCTTCGTCGATCAGAAGAACCCCTATGTGAGGCGCCCCGAAAGCTGCGTGTTCGACGTGGACGGCGCGACGCGGACCTATGCCCTGACCTGGCGGCCCCTGCCCGACGCCGTGCGCGACGAAGGCTTCGCCCAGGCCGCCAGCCCCCGCCATTTGGCTCCGGTCGAGTTGCGCGCCTGGCCGCGCGGCTTCTGGATCAGCCTGGGCAATTTCGAGAGCGATCCGAACACCGACGACGGACGCCGCCTGCAGGCCCTGGTGGAAGAGATCGCGGCGCGCGCCGACGACATCCGCCCGGCCCCCGTCGTGGTCTTCGACCTGCGCGGCAACAACGGCGGCTCCTCGCTGTGGTCCTCGGCCATCGCTCGCGCCCTCTGGGGCGAGGCCTGGGTGGAGGCGGTGGACTCCGGCACGACCAGCGTCGACTGGCGCGCCTCGCCAGCCAACCTCGCGACCATGGAGCACTACCGCGATTTCGTCCTGACCGAGGGCGAGGCCCACGACTGGGCCGCCAAGGTCGCAGCCGGCATGGCCGAAGCCCTGGCTCACCGCTCGCCGCTTTGGGTGAACGCCGGCGACGAGGACGAAACGCCGCCCGCGCCGCCGGAAGGCCCGTCGCCGATGAAGGCGCGCGCCTATGTGCTGACCGACTACGGCTGCGCCTCCGCCTGTCTGGACGCGGCCGACGTCTTCCTGGCCCTGGGCGCGGTGCAGATCGGACAGGAGACCTCGGCGGACACCGTCTATATGGATATGCGCAGCGACCCGCTTCCCAGCGGCCGGGCCGAGGCGAACGTGCCGATGAAGGTCTATCGCGGCCGGGCCAGGGGTAACAACCAGAGCCTGGTCCCCGCCCACGCCTGGACCGGCGCGTTGGACGACACGGCCGGGATCGAGGCGTGGCTGGTCGAAATCGACGCGGCGCGCTGAAACGCGCGCCTCACCCCTGGGCGTTGCGCACGGCCGCCGCGCCCGCGAAGGGGGTGGCCACGGCGGCGAACAGGACATAGGCGGCCAGCAGCGCCAGGGCGGGCAGGGCCGGCTGACCCGAGGCGGCGCGTTCCAGGGCGCCGGCGCCGAACACCACCGGCGGGATGAACAACGGCAGGACGACTACGGCGATCAGCAGGCCGCCGCGCCGCGCGCCCA
>JAEWDF010000113.1 GCA_023390245.1 Pseudomonadota bacterium | reverse complement strand
GCGTCCCGGTCAGGGCGAAGCCGGCGCCGCCGATCAGCGCCGCTGCGAACGTCAGGGGCGCCAGGGCCGGCGGCTGGCCCAGGGCCAGGGCGGCGACGGGGGCGGCGACGGCCAGCGGCAGGCCGACCGCGATCCACTGGGCCAGCGCCTTGATCGCCACGACCGAGGCCATCGGCAAGTGGCCGGTCGCCAGAAGGTCCAGCGCGCCGTCCTCCAGGTCCCGCTCGAACAGCCGCTCCAGCGACAGCAGGGACGCCAGCGCCAGCGCCAGCCAGGCGACCCCGCCCGCCACCGGCGTCAGGGTCCGGGGATCGCCGCCGATGGCCAGCGGCAGGATGGCGGTCAGGCAGGCGAAGAAGCCGCAGGCCAACAGCGGGCCGCCCCCGCCGTTCCAGGCCAGGTCCAGCTCGCGCTCCAGCAGCACACGCGTGGCGCCGCGCAGACCGGGCGGGCGCGGTTCGCCCTTGTCGGGATCGGTATGGCGGAACCTCACGCCAGACCTCCCAGGTCGAGCGCCCGCGCGGGGATCGGCAAAGGGTCGTGGACGGCCGCGACGATCAGGCCGTCCGCGGCCAGATGGCGCTTCATCTGCTCGGCGAAGGCGACGCGCCAGCGAGCGTCCAGCGGCGTCATCGGCTCGTCCAGCAGCCACAGGGCGCGGGGCGATCCGACCAGCCGGCCCATGGCCAGGCGGCGGCGCTGGCCGGCGGACAGCCGGCGCACCTCCAGGTCCAGCAGCGGCTTCAGGCCGAAGGCCGCGATCGCATCGTCGACGCCGTCCTGGGTATGGCCCAGCCAGTCGCACTGGAAGGCCAGTTCCTGGCGCGCCGTGCGCGCGCCCTTCAGCCCGTCCTGATGACCCAGCAGATGGGTTTCGCGTCCGCGCGCCTCGGCCGGGTCCAGCCGGTTGCCGTCGCCGTCATGGAAGGCGATCTCGCCCGCCTCGGGCCGGATCAGGCCGGCGACGGCGCGCAGAAGGCTGGTCTTGCCCGCCCCGTTCGCGCCGGTCAGCGCCAGCGCCTCGCCCGCGTTCAGCCGCAGGTCCAGGCCGCGAAACAGCAGGCGTTCGCCGCGCGTCAACGTCAGGCCGGTCAGGGACAGGGCGTGGATCATGGGAGCGGACTCTCCCTCCCCACGCGGGGGAGGGTGGCCGCGCGGCGGCCGGGTGGGTGGGGCCGGGCGATACAGCACCGACCTGGTGTGACCTGCCGCGTCGGCCCCACCCGACCTCGCCTTCGGCTCGCCCACCCTCCCCGGACGGGGAGGGAGAATTCCCGTGAAATTTGCGAACCTTTCTCAATATCCATGCCGAGGATGTGGACACATGGACCCGGCCGCCCGGCGGGGCTATATGCCCCCTCGCCGTAGCCGGCTTTCGCGGCGCGCGGCGGGGACCTGTGCGCCCCGTCGTCCAGCGCGCGAAGGGGCGAACCGAATTGTCGGGCGGCGTATGTCAGAGGACCTCTCCATGCCGTCGAACGACAGCCTCAAGACCCGCCAGGACCTTTCGGTCGGGCGCAAGAAGTACGCCTATTACAGCCTTCCGGCCGCCGAGGAAGCCGGCCTGACCGGGATTTCACGCCTGCCGCGCTCGATGAAGGTGCTGCTGGAGAACCTGCTGCGCAACGAGGACGGGGTTTCCGTCACCGTCGACGACCTCAAGGCCGTCGCCGCCTGGATCGAGAACAAGGGCGCCGTCGAGCACGAGATCGCCTTCCGCCCGGCCCGCGTGCTGATGCAGGACTTCACCGGCGTCCCGGCCGTCGTCGACCTGGCCGCCATGCGCGACGCCATGGCCAAGCTCGGCGCCGACCCGGCCAAGATCAATCCGCTGAACCCGGTCGACCTGGTGATCGACCACTCGGTCATGGTCGACCACTTCGGCACGCCCAAGGCCTTCGGCGAGAACGTCGAGCGCGAGTACGAGCGCAACATCGAGCGCTACAACTTCCTGCGCTGGGGCTCGTCGGCCTTCAACAACTTCCGCGTCGTGCCGCCCGGCACCGGCATCTGCCACCAGGTCAACCTGGAGAACCTGGCCCAGACCGTCTGGACCCTGGACGAAGGCAAGAAGACCGTCGCCTATCCCGACACCGTCGTCGGCACCGACAGCCACACCACCATGGTCAACGGCCTGTCCGTCCTGGGCTGGGGCGTCGGCGGCATCGAGGCCGAGGCGGCCATGCTCGGCCAGCCGATCCCGATGCTGATCCCCGAGGTCATCGGCTTCCGCCTCACCGGCAAGCTGCCGGAAGGCGCCACCGCCACCGACCTGGTGCTGACCGTCACCCAGATGCTGCGCAAGAAGGGCGTGGTCGGCAAGTTCGTCGAATTCTTCGGCGACGCCCTGGCCGGCATGACCATCGAGGACCAGGCCACCATCGCCAACATGGCCCCGGAATACGGCGCCACCTGCGGCTTCTTCCCGGTCTCGGCCGCCACCATCGCCTATCTGACCGCCACGGGCCGCGACAAGGCGCGCGTCGCCCTGGTCGAGGCGTACGCCAAGGCCCAGGGTCTGTGGGTCGACGAGGCGTCCGAGGATCCGGTCTTCACCGACACCCTGGAGCTGGACCTGGCGACGGTCGTGCCGTCGCTGGCCGGTCCGAAGCGCCCGCAGGACCGCGTCGAACTGACCACGGCGGCGCCGGCCTTTGAAGAGGCGCTGACCGGCGTCTTCGCCCGCCCGTCCGACGCTCCGCGCGCCGGTGTGGACGGCGAGAAGTTCACTGTCGGCGACGGCGACGTGGTGATCGCGGCCATCACCTCGTGCACCAACACCTCCAACCCGTCGGTGCTGATCGCCGCCGGCCTGGTGGCGCAGAAGGCCAACAAGCTGGGCCTGAAGCCCAAGCCCTGGGTCAAGACCTCGCTGGCCCCCGGCTCGCAGGTCGTCACCGACTATCTGACCGATTCCGGCCTGCAGAAGGACCTGGACGCCCTGGGCTTCAATCTGGTCGGCTATGGCTGCACCACCTGCATCGGCAACTCGGGCCCGCTGGACCCGGCCATCTCCAAGACCATCAACGACAACGCCCTGGTCGCGGTGTCGGTGCTGTCGGGCAACCGCAACTTCGAGGGCCGCGTGAATCCGGACGTCCAGGCCAACTACCTGGCTTCGCCGCCGCTGGTCGTGGCCTACGCCATCGCCGGCTCGATGCGGATCGACATCACCAAGGATCCGATCGGCCAGGACAAGAAGGGCAAGGACGTGTTCCTGGCCGACATCTGGCCGACCAGCCAGGAAGTCGCCGACATCCAGCGCAAGTCCGTCACCCCGGCCATGTTCGCCAAGCGCTACAAGGACGTGTTCAAGGGCGACAAGCACTGGCAGGCGATCAAGGTCACCGGCGGCCAGACCTACGAGTGGGACGACAAGTCCACCTACGTCCAGAACCCGCCCTATTTCGAGGGCCTGACCATGGAGGCGGCTCCGGTCCAGGACATCGTCGAGGCGCGCGTCCTGGCCATCTTCGGCGACTCCATCACCACCGACCACATCTCCCCGGCCGGTTCGATCAAGAAGACCTCGCCCGCGGGCGTCTATCTGACGCAGCATGGCGTCGAGCCGCTGGAGTTCAACTCCTACGGCGCGCGTCGCGGCAACCACGAAGTGATGATGCGCGGCACCTTCGCCAACATCCGCATCAAGAACAAGATCACGCCGGACATCGAGGGCGGCGTGACCAAGCACTTCCCGTCGGGCGAGACCATGGCGATCTACGACGCCGCCATGCGCTACCAGTCGGAAGGCCGCCCGCTGGTGGTCTTCGCCGGCAAGGAATACGGCACCGGCTCGTCGCGCGACTGGGCCGCCAAGGGCACGCGCCTGCTGGGCGTGCGCGCCGTCGTCGCCGAGAGCTTCGAGCGCATCCACCGCTCCAACCTGATCGGCATGGGCGTGGTCCCGCTGCAGTTCAAGCAGGACGGCTGGCAGAAGCTGGGCCTGACCGGCGAGGAGATCGTCACCATCCGCGGCCTGACCGACGCCAACGTCGGCAAGCTGAAGCCCCGCCAGGACCTGTGGGTCGAACTGTTCCGCCCGTCGGACGGCAAGATGGCCCGCTTCCCGGTGCGCTGCCGCATCGATAACCAGACCGAGCTGGACTACTTCAAGGCCGGCGGCGTCATGCCCTATGTGCTGCGCAACCTGGCCCGCGGCCCGGAAACCGAGGCCCCGGTCGCCGCCGAATAAGCGCGCGGCAGAACCCGGAAATCAGGAGCCGGCGGAGCGATCCGCCGGTTTCTTTTTGCCCGCTTGAGAGCACGTCATCCGACGCCTATATTTCCGTCAAATGACGACGGAGCCGCTCATGACCGCGCTCGACATCTACGCCAGCCCGGAAACCCTTCCCGCCAGCGACGCCGCCCGGATCGGCCGCCTGCTGGGGCTGAATGACGACGAGCCGCTGGACGACGTGGCCCTGGCCGACCGGGTTTCGCACGGGCTCAAGCCGACCTCGGCGGCGGCGCTGGGCCAGGTGATCGGCATGCCGCACGTCGTCGGCAAGCTGATCCCCGAGGCGACGCTGCGCCGCGCCCGCACCAGCCGAAAGCCTCTCTCGCGCGAGATGAGCGAGCGGCTGTACGAGGTCGGCCGCGTGGTCGACGCCGTCAGCCGCGCCTATCGCGGCGACACCGCCGCCATCGTCCGCTTCCTGAACCGGCCGCACCAGCTGCTGGCCGGGCGCACGCCGCTGGCCATGGCCCAGTCCTCTTCGGCCGGGGCCGACGCGGTGATCAATCTGGTGCGGCGCGCCGACGCCGGCTTCGCCGTCTAGGCATGGCCCGCGTCCTGGCCGATGCGCTGAAGGCGTTTCGCATCGGCGATCCGCGCGGCGAGCACCCGATCTGGAGCGACAGCGGGGCGCGCCTGGCCTCCGGCCGCTGGCACGAGGCGGGCCAGCGCGCGGTCTATGCGGCCGAACACTATTCCACCGCCATGCTGGAGAAGCTGGTCCATTTCGGCGGCGAACTGCCGACAGGCCAGCACTACATCGAAATCCACATCCCGGCCGGCGTGTCCTACGAGGTGGTCAATCCCGACGCCCTGCCCGGCTGGGCCGAGCCCGGCGGCGCGGCCGCACGCGCCTTCGGCCGCGACTGGTTCGCGCAGGGGCGCTCCGCCCTGCTGGTCGTGCCGTCGGTCGTGGCGCGGATGGAGCGCAATCTGGTCTTCAACGCCGCCCATCCCGACTTCGGCCGGGTCAAGCCGGGCCTTGAGACTCCCGTCTGGTGGGACCAGCGCCTGTTCGGCTGAGCCGTCTCAGTCCAGCGTCAGCGCGTCGGCCAGCAGCCGGGCCTCGGCCGCGCGGCTGGAGCCGGCGCGCCAGGCGACGACGATCTCGCGCCGGGGCGGCGCGTCGCTTCCCAGCGTCTCGAACGGCCGCACGGCGACGGCCGGATTGTCGGCCAGCCCCGCCTGCACCGCCATCTTGGGCAGGAAGGACACGCCCAGGCCCGAGCCGACCATCTGCACCAGCGTATGCAGGCTGGTGGCGGCGAACACGTCGTCGCCGCGCGGCGCCTCGATGTCCAAGGCCGCCAGCGCGTGGTCGCGCAGGCAATGGCCGTCTTCCAGCAGGATCAGGTCCTCGGACTTCAGCGCGCCCGGCCGGATCGGCCCCGGCGCGGCCAGCGGGTGGTCGGCGGGGGCGGCGGCCATGATCTCGTCGTCGCCGATGCGCGCGTGCTCGATCCCGCCGGCCTCATACGGCAGGGCGATGACGGCGGCGTCCAGATGGCCGGACTTCAGCGCCGCGATCAGGCGCGGGGTCAGGTCCTCGCGGATGAACAGCTTCAGGTTCGGATAATCGGCCTTCACGCGCGGCAGCTTGGTCGGCAGCAGGAAGGGGGCGACGGTCGGGATCACGCCCAGGCGGAACCGGCCCGACAGCGGGCGGCCCGCGTTCTTGGCCGCCTCCACCAGGTCTTCGGCGCGCGCCAGCACGTCCTCGGCCCGCCGCACCGCCTCGGCCCCGACGGCCGTCATGGCCACATTGCCGCGCGTGCGCTCCACCACCGGCGCGCCCAGGATGCGCTCCAGCTCCTGCACCCCGGCGCTGAGGGCCGGCTGGCTGACATGCGCCGCCTCGGCCGCGCGCGAGAAGGAGCCGTGCTCGGCGAGCAGTTTCAGATACTGGAGCTGGCGAAGGGTGGGCAGCATGGGCGTCATATAAGCCGCGCCTATGCCCCCGGGAAGACGCGCAACAGCGACGATGCGCTCCAAAGCCCCGCGCAGGCGGGCCGCGAAGGCCCAGACGCGCCCGAAGCCCTCATAAGCCGCCCCTATCGACGGACCGCCGGGCGCCTATGTAAGCTGCGGCGTGCGGCCATGCCGGCCGCCGCCGAGGAGGATGCCGAATGTCGATCGACGCCCTGCGGGGCCTGCTTCCCGCCTACGCCAAGGACATCTCCCAGAACCTGGCGGTCCTGGCCGAGGAGACCGTCCTGACCGACCAGCAGAAGTGGGGCTGCTTCCTGACCAGCGCCCACGCCGTCGGCGGACCCGCCGTGGCGGCGATCGAGACGGCGGCGGCCGGGGTCCTGTCGCCCGAGGCGATGCAGGCGGCCAAGGCGGCGGCGGCCCTGATGGGCATGAACAACGTCTATTACCGCGCCCTGCACATCATGCGCAGCCACGACTACGCCACCCTGCCCTCGCGCCTGCGGATGAACGTGCTGGGCGATCCGGGCGTGCCGCGCGTGGACTTCGAACTGTGGTCGCTGGCGGTGTCGGCCATCAACGGCTGCGGCGCCTGCCTGGACGCGCACGAGGCCGAACTGCGCCGCCAGGGCATGCCCCCCGTCCAGGTCCAGGCCGCGCTGCGCATCGCCGCCGTGGTCCACGCCGCCGCCCGCGTCGCGGCGTCGGAAAGCGCGCTCACGACCTGAGACGGGCGCCTACTTCAGGCGGATTTCGAACAGGGTCGGCCAACGCTTGCCGGTGACGAACAGGCGACGCGCCTGGGCGTCCCAGGCGATGCCGTTCAGCACGTCGTCGTTCGGGTCCATCGACGGGTCGTGCGGCAGAAGGCCGCTCAGGTCGACGAAGGCCTTCACCCGGCCAGTGTCCGGATCGATCCGCGCGATGCGGTCGGTCTGCCACAGGTTGGCGTAGATTTCGCCGTCGACCCATTCCAGTTCGTTGATCTGGTCCAGCGGCCGACCGTCGGCGGTGACGCGGATGCGTCCGGTTTCGGCCAGGGTCTGGGGGTCCAGAAAGCGGATCTGGTCGGTGCCGTCGCTCATGATCAGCCGGCGCCCGTCGGTGGTCAGGCCCCAGCCCTCGCCCGGATAGGTGAAGCCGCCCGCGGGGGAGAAGTCGGCCAGGTTCCAGACGAAGCCCATGTGGTTTCGCCACGTCAGGCTGTAGAGCCGGTCGCCGACCGCCACGATCCCTTCGCCGAAATAGACGGTCGGCAACTCGCGCCTGCGCAGCACCTCGCCCGTGTCCAGCCGCACGGCGCGGATGTCGGACGGGTACTGGCCGGTGCTTTCGTACAGCACCCCGTCATGCAGGAAGAGGCCTTCGGTGAAGGCCGTGCGGTCGTGCGGATAGGTCCGCACGACCTCGTAGCCCTGGACCGGAACCTGCGCCTGGACCGCGCCGGCCAGCAGCGCCAGACCCAGCAACAGGCCCAGCGCAAAGTTCGGCCGGCGCATCAGACGCCCGGCTCGGCGGTCTCGCGCCGGTTCAGCTCGGCCCGGGCCGCCTCGGTCGCGGCCGCCTTGCGCGCCTGGGCGCCGCGCGACAGCATGTTCAGCCCCTCCACCAGGGCCGAGAAGGCCATGGCCGCGTAGATGTAGCCCTTGGGCACATGGACGCCGAAGCCATCGGCGATCAGCACCGCCCCGATCATCAGCAGGAAGCCCAGGGCCAGCATCACCACCGTCGGGTTCTTGTCGATGAAGTTGGCCAGCGGGTCGGCGGCCAGCAGCATGCACAGCACCGCGATCACCACGGCGATCATCATCACCGGCACATGGTCGGTCATGCCGACGGCGGTCAGGATGGAGTCGATCGAGAAGACCAGGTCCAGCAGGATGATCTGGACGATGGCAGCGCCGACGTTGTTGATGACGACCTCGGCCTTGTCCTTCTCCAGCAAATCTTGGGACGGCGTGACGTCCACCGCGTGGTGGATTTCCTTGGTCGCCTTCCACACCAGGAACAGGCCGCCGGCGATCAGGATCAGGTCGCGCCAGCTGAAGGCGGTGTCGAAGGTGTCGCCGTGCAGGCCCAGGTCGAACACCGGCTGGGTCAGGCCGACGATCCAGCCGATCGTCGCCAGCAGCCCCAGGCGCATGATCAGCGCCAGGCCGATGCCGATGCGGCGCGTGCGCTGGCGGTGCTCGGGCGGCAGCTTGTTCGACAGGATCGAGATGAAGATCAGATTGTCGATCCCCAGCACCACCTCCATCACCACCAGCGTGATCAGGGCGGCCCAGGCGGCCGGATCGGTCAGGAGAGCGGCGACGCCGTCGAACATGGAAGGTTCCTGCGCGGATGCTGAGGCGCAAAACCGCTAGGCGCGCCTGGCGTTCCGATCAAGCGAGCCGATGCGGCGTCATGGTCGCACCCCCCTTCGCTCGTACGCCGCCTCCCAGGTGCGACCTTTCAGCGCCCATCACACAATGTTGCGAGCGGCGAAGGCCCGTGCTATCAGGCGCCCGGCTTGCGGGGGGCGTGTCCTAGGAGACGGCCCCTGTCGTGCTTTCCGTAAGCATTTCAAGCTCTTGACTGGCGCGAAGCCTCGCCGCCGGTCGCGACCCTGACACTACGACCGCGGACCATAGAGTGGCTGACGATTTCAGAACGACGGAAGTCGGTGAACGCTACGCACAGGCGCTGTTCGACCTGGCGCTGGAGACCGGCGAGCTGGACGCCGTGCGCGCCGACATCGTCTCCCTGAAAACCGCCTGGGGCGAGAGCGCCGACCTGCGCCGGCTGGCGACCTCGCCGGTCATCGCCGCCGAGGACCAGGCCAAGGGCCTGGTCGCCATCGCCGCCAAGGCCAAGTTTCGAAAGCACACCGCCAACTTCCTGGGCCTGCTGGCCCAGAACGGCCGCGCCCGCGACCTGCCGGCCGTGATCGGCGGGTTCGAGCGCCTGTACGCCAAACACGCCGGCGTCGTCTCGGCCGAAGTCGTCTCGGCCCAACCGTTGGACGCCAAGGCGCTGGCCGCCGTGACGGCCGCCATTTCCAAGAGCCTGGGCAAGGCGCCCGAGCTGACGACGCGGGTCGATCCCTCGATCCTGGGCGGTCTTAAGGTGAAGGTCGGCTCGAAGCTGTTCGACGCCTCGCTGAAGACCAAGCTCGATCAAATGAAGTTCGCGCTGAAGCGCGCCTAACCCATCAGCGCGCCGAACGGCGCACCGACAAAGACGAAACAGAGAGCCCGACATGGACATCCGCGCCGCTGAAATCTCGGCCATCCTCAAGTCGCAGATCGCCAACTTCGGCGTCGAAGCCGACGTTTCCGACGTCGGCCAGGTGCTGTCGATCGGCGACGGCGTGGCCCGCATCCACGGTCTGGACAACGTCCAGGCCGGCGAGATGATCGAATTCCCCAAGGCCGGCGTGAAGGGCATGGCCCTGAACCTGGAGCGCGACAACGTCGGCGCCGTGATCTTCGGCTCGGACGCAGCCATCGCCGAGGGCGACGACGTGCGCCGCCTGGGCGAGATCGTGGACGTGCCGGTCGGCAAGGGCCTGCTGGGCCGCGTCGTCAACCCGCTGGGCGAGCCGATCGACGGCAAGGGCCCGATCCAGTTCACCGAGCGTCGCCGCGTCGACGTGAAGGCCCCCGGCATCATCCCCCGCAAGTCGGTGCACGAGCCGATGCAGACGGGCCTGAAGTCGATCGACACCCTGATCCCGATCGGCCGCGGCCAGCGCGAGCTGATCATCGGCGACCGTCAGGTCGGCAAGACCGCCGTCGCCGTCGACGCCATCCTGAACCAGAAGAACGTCAACAAGACCGACGACGAGAGCGCCAAGCTCTACTGCATCTACGTCGCCATCGGCCAGAAGCGCTCGACCGTCGCCCAGATCGTCAAGACGCTCGAGGAGTCGGGCGCGCTGGAGTACACCATCGTCGTCGCCGCCACGGCGTCGGAGCCGGCCCCGCTGCAGTTCCTGGCCCCGTTCGCCGGCACCGCCATGGGCGAGTTCTTCCGCGACAACGGCATGCACGGCCTGATCGTCTATGACGACTTGTCCAAGCAGGCGGTCGCCTATCGCCAGATGTCGCTGCTGCTGCGCCGTCCGCCGGGCCGCGAAGCCTATCCGGGCGACGTCTTCTACCTGCACTCGCGCCTGCTCGAGCGTTCGGCCAAGCTGAACGGCGACTACGGTTCGGGTTCGCTGACCGCCCTGCCGATCATCGAGACCCAGGCCAACGACGTCTCGGCCTACATCCCGACCAATGTGATCTCGATCACCGACGGCCAGATCTTCCTGGAATCCGACCTGTTCTACCAGGGCATCCGTCCGGCCGTGAACGTCGGCATCTCGGTGTCGCGCGTCGGCTCCTCGGCCCAGACCAAGGCGATGAAGAAGGTCGCCGGCACCATCAAGGGCGAGCTGGCCCAGTACCGGGAAATGGCCGCCTTCGCCAAGTTCGGCTCGGACCTGGACGCCTCGACCCAGAAGCTGCTGGCCCGCGGCGCCCGCCTGACCGAGCTGCTGAAGCAGCCGCAATATTCGCCGCTGGCGATGGAGGAGCAGGTCGTGTCCATCTACGCCGGCACGCGCGGCTATCTGGACGGCGTCGAGGTTTCGGCGGTCGGCCGCTTCGAGAAGGAGCTGCTGTCGCGCATCCACTCGAACCACGCCTCGCTGCTGGACGGCATCCGCACCAAGAAGGACCTGACGCCCGAGCTGGAAGCCGAGCTGAAGTCCATCCTGGACGCCTTCGCCAAGACCTTCGCCTGAGACTGACCGGACAGCTGAGAAAGTAGAGCCGGATGGCCAGCCTCAAGGAAATGCGCGATCGGATCGGAAGCGTTAAGTCGACGCAGAAGATCACGAAAGCCCTGAACATGGTCGCCGCGGCCAAGCTCAAGCGGTCGCAGGACCAGGCCGAGAGCGCGCGCCCCTACGCCCGCAAGATGGCCGCCGTGATCGCCAATCTGGCGGCGGGCGTGTCCGGCGACGGCGCCCCGCGCCTGCTGGCCGGGACCGGCTCGGACCAGCGCCACCTGGTCGTGGTCGCCACGGCCGACAAGGGCCTGGCCGGCGGCTTCTCGACCAACGTCGTGCGCGCCGCGCGCGAGCGCATCGCCAGCCTGATCGCCCAGGGCAAGGACGTCCGCATCGTCGCGGTCGGCAAGAAGTCCCGCGACCAGCTGACGCGCCTGTACGGCGACCGGATCGTCAAGACGTTCGAACTGTCCGAACACAAGACCATCGGCCTGCCGGCGGCTCAGCCCGTCGCGGAGATGATCGCCGAGGAGTTCGAGGAGGGCCGCGCCGACGTCGTGACCCTGTTCTACAGCCGCTTCCAGTCGGTCATCGCTCAGGTGCCGACCGCCAAGCAGCTGATCCCGGCGGTGGTGGACGGCGACGCCGCGCCCATCGATCTGAACGGCGCCGTCTATGAATACGAGCCGTCGGAGGAGGAAATCCTCGAGACCCTGCTCCCGCGCAACATCACGACCCAGATCCTGGCCGCCCTGTACGAAAACCAGGCCGGCTTCTTCGGGGCCCAGATGACGGCGATGGACAACGCCACGCGCAATGCGGGCGACCTGATCAACGCCCTGACCCTGCAATACAACCGCTCCCGCCAGGCCAAGATCACGACCGAGCTGATCGAGATCATCGCCGGCAAGGAAGCCGTCTGAGCCCGCACGACACGATATTCCGACACGGAACCCAGCCATGACCGACACCGTCGCCCCCGCCAAGAAACCCGCCGCCAAGAAGCCGGCCGCCCCGAAGAAGCCTGCCGCCGCCAAGGCGCCGAAGGCCGCCGCTCCCGTCGCCGTCGACGGCCAGGGCAAGATCGCCCAGGTCATCGGCGCCGTCGTCGACGTGGAGTTCGAAGGCCATCTGCCGGCGATCCTCAACGCCCTGCACACCCAGAACGTCGACCAGAAGACGGGCGAGCCCTTCACCCTGGTCCTGGAAGTCGCCCAGCACCTGGGTGAGAACATGGTGCGCGCCATCGCCATGGATACGACCGAGGGCCTGACCCGCGGCCAGGCGGTGTCCGACACCGGTTCGTCGATCAAGGCGCCGGTCGGCCCGGCGGTCCTGGGCCGCATCATGAACGTCGTCGGCGCGCCGATCGACGAGGCTGGCCCGATCGAGACCACCGAATACCGCTCGATCCACCGCGAGGCGCCTTCGTTCGAAGAGCAGTCGACCTCGTCGGAAATCCTGGTCACCGGCATCAAGGTCATCGACCTGATCTGCCCCTACACCAAGGGCGGCAAGATCGGCCTGTTCGGCGGCGCCGGCGTGGGCAAGACCGTGACCATGCAGGAGCTGATCAACAACATCGCCAAGGCTTACGGCGGTTATTCGGTCCTGGCCGGCGTGGGCGAACGCACCCGCGAAGGCAACGACCTTTATCACGAGATGATCGAGTCCAACGTGAATGTGGACCCGAAGGAGAACAACGGCTCGACCGAAGGCTCCAAGTGCGCCCTGGTCTATGGCCAGATGAACGAACCGCCGGGCGCCCGCGCCCGCGTCGCCCTGACCGGCCTGTCGATCGCGGAATACTTCCGCGACGAGGAAGGCAAGGACGTGCTGCTGTTCGTCGACAACATCTTCCGCTTCACCCAGGCCGGTTCGGAAGTGTCGGCGCTTCTGGGCCGCATCCCGTCGGCGGTGGGCTATCAGCCGACCCTGGCGACCGAGATGGGCAACCTGCAGGAGCGCATCACCTCGACCAAGAAGGGCTCGATCACCTCGGTCCAGGCCATCTACGTCCCGGCCGACGACCTGACCGACCCGGCGCCCGCCACCTCGTTCGCCCACCTGGACGCGACCACGACCCTCAGCCGCGACATCGCCGCCCAGGCCATCTTCCCGGCCGTCGATCCGCTGGACTCGACCTCGCGGATCATGGACCCGCTGGTCATCGGCGAAGAGCACTACAACGTCGCCCGCTCGGTCCAGGGCGTGCTGCAGCAGTACAAGGCCCTGAAGGACATCATCGCCATCCTGGGCATGGACGAGCTGTCGGAAGAGGACAAGCTGGTCGTCTCGCGCGCCCGCAAGATCCAGCGCTTCCTGTCGCAGCCCTTCTTCGTCGCCGAACAGTTCACCAACTCGCCGGGCAAGTTCGTCGAGCTGGCCGACACCATCCGCTCGTTCAAGGGCATCGTCGCCGGCGAATACGACCACCTGCCCGAAGCCGCCTTCTACATGGTCGGCGCCATCGAGGAGGCCGTCGCCAAGGCCGAGAAGATGGCGGCGGAAGCCTGATCATGGCTGGTAAGCTGAACTTCTCCCTCGTCTCGCCGGAACGCGAGGTCTTCTCGGGCCTCGTGGACCAGGTGGATGCGCCGGGCGTCGAGGGGGACTTCGGCGTCCTGCCGCAGCACGCGCCCTTCATGACCGCCCTGCGCGAGGGTCTGGTGACCGTCTATGACGGCGCCGCCCGCACCCAGTACGACGTCAAGGGCGGCTTCGCCGACGTCAACGCCGAAGGCCTGACCATCCTGGCCGAAGAGGCTGTGGAAGTGACCGCCGCCTGATCCGGCCGCGGCCGCTGATCGATCCAAGGCCTCCTGCTCCGGCGGGAGGCCTTTTTCGTGTCGCCCGGCCCTGCAAAGCGATGGCGGGCGCACCGCCCGTTGCGCCTCCGTCCAAGCCGCGCCCAATGAAATCAGCGCCCAAGCCGCCGCCAAAGCCAATCGGCGCGCCTGGGTCCGGCGGCGTGGCATGCTGTCCTTCGGCGACGTGCGCCAGACCGAATTCAGACGATTGAGACGGTCGAGACTCTGTTTTTTTTGGCCTGACGGTCTGAAATCCGTCCGGCGAAGGGCTAGACATCACTTCATGACCGACGCCATCGAGATCCACGGAACCTGCGAGCCGCGCTTCGGCGCCGTGCGCGACGCCTTCGCCGCCAACTTCACCGACGCGCCGGAAGGGCTGAACGAGCAAGGCGCACGCTTCAGCGTCTGCATCGAGGGCGCCCCCGTCGTGGACCTGTGGGCCGGGCGCGCCGACGCGGCGGGAACGGCGCCGTTTTCCGACGCCACGCTGACGCCGGTCTTCTCCACCGGCAAGGCGGTGATGGCCATCCTGATGGCGACGGCGGTCCAGGCGGGCAAGCTGGCCTATGACGAGAAGGTCGCCGACATCTGGCCCGCGTTCGGCCAGGCCGGAAAACAGGACCTCACCGTCGCCCAGCTGCTGAGCCACCAGTCCGGCCTGCCGGGCTTCTCCGAAGCCGTCGATCCGGCCCTGTGGTTCGACGCGCCCGCCGTGGTGGCGAAGCTGGCGGCCCAGGATCCGATGTGGGCGCCGGGGACGGCCTCGGGCTATCACCCGATCACCGTCGGCTATCTGGCCAACGAACTGTTCCATCGCGTGACCGGTCGGACCATGGGCCAGGCGCTGCGCGAGGACTTCGCCGATCTGGACCTGTGGATCGGCCTGCCCGAGGCCGAGCATCATCGCGTGGCGCAGATGAAGAAGCCGTCCGCCCCGCCGAACCTCGGCCCCATCGATCCGATCAAGCAGGCCGCCTTCCTGGATCGCGGCTCGGCGCCGGGCGGGCGCGGCTCGACGGAATGGCGCAAGATGGAGATACCCTCGGCCAACATGCACGCCACGGCCCTGGGGCTGGCGCGGATGCTGGGCGTGGTCGCCAACGGCGGAACGCTGGACGGCCGCGCCGTCCTGTCGCCCGGCGTGCTGGAGGAGCTGACGCGCGAGCGCATCCACGGCCCGGACAAGGTCCTGCCCTTCACCATCAGCTGGGCGGCGGGCCTGATGCGCAACGACGGCCTGGGCGTGTTCGGCCCCGATACGTCGCTGGGCCACTATGGCTGGGGCGGATCCATGGCCATGGCCGATCCCGGCCGCCGGCTGTCGGCCGCCTATGTGATGACGCGCCAGTCGCCGCACCTGATCGGCGACCCGCGCCCGATGCGACTGCTGACGGCCCTCTACGGCGCGCTCTAGACCAGTTCGGCGGTCTCGCGGATTGCCTGGCGGGCGGCGCGGCTGCGGCGGAAGGCGGCCAGAACGAACACCGCCGCGCCGGCCCAGATGAAGCCGAACGACAGCACCAGCAGCGCCGACAGCGGCTCTCCGGCCCACACCCCGCAGGCGAACTGCAGCGTCGGGGCCAGGAACTGGATGAAGCCGATGGTCGACAGCGGCAGCCGCCGCGCCGACCAGGAGAACAGCACCAGCGGGATCACCGTCGCCGGCCCGTTGATCAGGCTCCACGCCAGGTGGCCCGGAGAGGAGAAGCCGACCGCCTGGTCCCGGCTCATCAGCCAGATCAGGATCGCCGCCCCGATAGGCAGAAGCACCAGGCACTCGACGAACAGCCCCGTCTGGGCCGACGCCGCCACCCGCTTCCTGATCACGCCATAGGCGCAGAAGGTCAGCGCCACCGTCAGGCCGATGACCGGCACATGGCCCAGCGCGAAGGCCTGCACCGCCACCCCGACGCCGGCCAGGGCGATGGCCGCGCCGCTGACCCGGTCGATGCGCTCGCGGAACAGCACCGCGCCCGCGGCCATGTTCAGCAGCGGGTTGATGTAATAGCCCAGGCTGGCCTCCACCGTGGCGTGGTGGGTGACGGCGTAAACATAGATGCCCCAGTTGGCGGCGATCAGCAGGGCCGACAGGGCCAGCCAGCCGAAGGTGCGGGGCGAGGCCAGCACCCGCCGCGCCTCCGCCCGCTGCCCGGCCAGCAGCACGAACAGGGCGGCGACCAACACCGACCAGATGGCCCGGTGGGCCACGATCTCGGCCGCCGCGAAGCCCTGCGCCGACAGCGTCATGAACAGCAGCGGCAGCAGGCCCCACAGGCCATAGCAGGCGACGGCGGTCGCGACCGCCCGGCCGTCGGCGGGGGTGGAGGTCATGGGCGTGTCCTTTCAGCCCTGGGCAGGCGGGCGAAGGCGGGGCGCGGCGGTTGTCCCGCCCCGCCCCGCGACGCGTCAGACCGTCAGGCTGCGATAGCCGTCGGCCGACTGGATCGTGCCGGTCTCGTCCAGCAGCTGGGCGATCTGAACCGCATTCAGGGCCGCGCCCTTGCGCAGGTTGTCCGACACCACCCAGAAGCTCAGGCCGTGCTCGACGGTCGGGTCCTTGCGGATGCGCGACACGTAAACCGCGAACTCGCCCGCCGCGTCGACCGGGGTGATGTAGCCGTCGTGCTCCTGCTTATCGACGACCAGCACGCCCGGCGCCTCGCGCAGGATGGCGCGCGCCTCGTCCGGCTCGATCGGGCGGTCGAACTCGACCGTCACGGCCTCGGAGTGGCCCACGAACACCGGCACGCGGACGCAGGTGACCGTCAGCTTGATGTTCGGGTCGAGCATCTTGTGCGTCTCGTCCCACATCTTGGCCTCCTCGTCGGTATAGCCGTCGTCCTGGAAGGCGCCGATGAAGGGGATGACGTTGAAGGCGATCTGCTTGGGGAACTTCTTGGGCGTGGCGTCGCCCAGGCCGTAGATGGCCTTGGTCTGGTTCCACAGCTCGTCCATGCCTTCCTTGCCGGCGCCGGACACCGACTGATAGGTCGAAACCACCGCCCGCTTGATCTTGGCCGCGTCGTGCAGCGGCTTCAGCGCCACCACCAGCTGGGCGGTCGAGCAGTTGGGGTTGGCGATGATGTTCTTCTTCTTGGCGTCCTTGACCGCGTCGGGGTTCACCTCGGGCACGATCAGCGGCACGTCCGGGTCCTTGCGGAAGGCCGAGGAGTTGTCGATCACGATGGGGCCGGCCTTGCCGATCTTCTCGGACCATGCCTTGGACACCGCGCCGCCCGCCGACATCAGCACGATGTCGACCTTGGAGAAGTCGAACTGCTCGATGTCCTGGCACTTGACGGTCCGGTCGCCGAACGACACCTCCACGCCCTTGGATTTTCGCGAGGCGATGGCGTGCAGTTCGTCCACGGGGAAGTTCACTTCCTCGAGGATGTTCAGCATTTCGCGGCCCACATTGCCCGTGGCCCCGACGATCGCGACGCGATAACCCATGTTCCTGTCCTGTTGACGGAGAGCGCGCCCGATGTGGCGCGGCACATCCACTTAGGCTTTCGCAGCCGCGAAGCAATCGCTTTTCGCTGCTTTGGGCGTTAAGCAGCACTGCCATGACCTCCCGCATCCGCAGCGCCTACGACATCCGCATCGAGGAGGGCGTGCTGGCGCCCGATCCGGCCCAGGCGGCGGTGCTGACGGCGCTGGAAAGGCTGGAGACCGACCTGGCGAAGAAAGGCCTGTTCGGCCGCCCGCCGGAGGTGCGGGGAATCTACCTCTACGGCCCGCCCGGGCGCGGCAAGTCGATGCTGATGGACCTGTTCTATTCGGCGACGCCCGAGCCGCGGAAGCTGCGCGCCCACTTCCACGCCTTCATGGCCCGCATCCACGACCTGGTGCGCCAATGGCGCGAGGGCGACGCCAAGGCCAGAAAGGCCGTGTTCGGAACCCACAAGGGCGACGATCCCATTCCGCCGATCGCCAAGCTGATCGCGTCCGAGGCGCGGCTTCTGTGCTTCGACGAGCTGCAGGTGACCGACATCGCCGACGCCATGATCCTGGGGCGGCTGTTCCAGGCGCTGTTCGAGGAGCGCGTGGTGCTGGCCGTCACCTCCAACCGGGCGCCGGAAGACCTCTACAAGAACGGGATCAACCGCCAGCTCTTCCTGCCGTTCATCGACATCATCCGCGCCCGCTGCGCCGTGGTGCAGACGGCCGGGGCGCGCGACTGGCGGCTGGACCGGATGACCTCGGCCCAGGTCTGGCACGGCCCGGACGACAAGGCCGGGTTCGAGGCCCTCTGGCGCGAGCTGAAGGGCGGGGAGCCGGAGGAGCCGGCGCACCTGAAGGTGCTGGGCCGCGATGTCGTGATCGAACGCACCGTGGGCGCCATGGCGCGGGCGACCTTCGCGGAACTGTGCGGCCGGCCGCTCGGGCCGCAGGATTATCTGGCCATCGCCGCGCGCTTTCACACCCTGTTCCTGGAGGACGTGCCGGTCCTGGGGCCGGCCAATCACCACGAGGCGCGCCGGCTCGTGACCCTGATCGACGCCCTGTACGAGGCGAAGACCAAGCTGATCGTCCAGGCCGCCGCCCGGCCGGAGGCGCTCTACGCCGAAGGGGTCGGCGCCTTCGAGTTCGAACGCACGGTGTCGCGCCTGAACGAGATGCAGAGCCAGGACTGGCTGGCGCACGTGCGCGATTGAGGGCTAGGCTGGGCGATCGAAGGAGATCGTTCCATGCGCCTGACCGCCCTCGCCCTTTCGGCCGCCCTGGCCCTCTCGGCCGCGCCCGTCCTGGCGCAAGCCAAGCCCGGCGCCGACATTGGCGCGGTTCGCGACTGGATCACGGGGCTGGGCGGCGTCGCCTCCGAGATCCAGCGGCCGGACGGGGAAACCTATTTCACCGTGACCGACCGGGGGCTGACCTGGGCGCTGCTGTTCTACGGCTGCGACAACGACGTCTGCGGCGACGTGCAGTTCAGCGCCGTCCTGGCCGGCAGCGCGACATCGGAGACGGTCAACGCCTGGAACCGCGAGCAGCGCTTCGTCAAGGCGTTCCAGACGCCCGCCGCCGAGGGGCGCGAGGCGACGGTGACGGTGCAGTACGACCTGCTGCTGACCGGCCAGGGGCCGGAACAGCTGCGCGACCCGCTGGCCGTGTGGCTGGAGCTTCTGCCGCAGGCGGCCCAACGGCTGGGCGTCGCGCGCTGACAGGAAAAAGGGGCCGCGGATCGCGCCGCAGCCCCTCGCTCATTCCGTAGGATCGCCGGTTCAGGCCAGCGATGCGTCGATGTCCTTGCAGGCCTGCAACAGGCCTTGGACCGAGGCGACCGACTTCTCGAACATCGCCTTTTCCTCGTCGTTGGTGGTGAACTCGACCACCTTCTCGACGCCGTTCGCGCCGATCAGGGCCGGCACGCCGACGTAGAGGTCCGACAGACCGTATTCGCCCGACAGCCAGACGGCGCACGGCAGGACGCGCTTCTGGTCCAGCAGGTAGGACTTAGCCATGGCGATGGCGGATTCCGCCGGGGCGTAGAAGGCCGAGCCGGTCTTCAGCAGGGCCACGATCTCGCCGCCGCCCTTGCGGGTGCGGTCGACGATGGCGTCCAGATCGGTTTGCGACAGGAAGCCGGCGGCGACGGCGTCCGGTAGCGGCAGGCCGCCGACGGTCGAGTGACGCACCATCGGCACCATGTCGTCGCCGTGGCCGCCCAGGGTCCAGGCGTGGATGTCCTGCACCGACACGCCGGTCTTCTCGGCCAGGAAGTAGGCGAAGCGGGCCGAGTCCAGCACGCCGGCCATGCCGACGACCTTCTCCTTGGGCAGGCCCGAGAACTTCTGCAGGGCCCACACCATGGCGTCGAGCGGGTTGGTGATGCAGATGACGAAGGCGTTGGGGGCGTGCGCCTTGATGCCTTCGCCGACGGCCTTCATGACCTTCAGATTGATGCCGATCAGGTCGTCGCGGCTCATGCCCGGCTTGCGCGGCACGCCGGCGGTGACGATGCAGACGTCGGCGCCGGCGATGTCGGCGTAGTCGTTGGCGCCCTTCAGGGCCACGTCCTGGCCGAACACGGCCGAGGCCTCGGCGATATCCAGGGCCTTGCCCTGCGGGGTGCCTTCGGCGATGTCGAACAGGATCACGTCGCCCAGGGCTTCGCGCGCGGCCACGTGGGCCAGGGTTCCGCCGATCATGCCGGCGCCGATGAGGGCGATCTTCGCGCGAGCCATGGAGTTCTCCGGGTTATTGCGTCTGCGAAAGGGTGGCGGCGGTCTAGACCCGCGTCGCCCGCGCTGCAAGGCTGGCGCGCCGCAACGAGGAGCGCCCCATGACCGACTTTCGCCCCGACCCCGCCTTCGCGGCCGGATCGCTGCCGGCGGCCGAATGGGGCCTGTGCCATGTCCGCCTTCAGGACGATGCGCGCTTTCCCTGGCTGATCCTGATCCCGCGCATCGTCGGCGCGGTCGAGCTGGAAGACCTGACGCCGGCCGAACGGGCGTCGCTGATGGAGGAGACGGTGCGCGCCGGGGCCCTGGTTCAGGCCATGGGAGACGCGGATGGACAGCCGGTCGACAAGCTTAACATCGCCGCCATCGGCAATGTCACGGCCCAGCTTCATGTCCATGTCGTCGGCCGCCGGCGCGACGACGGCCTGTGGCCCGACCCGGTCTGGGGCCGGGGGCCGGCGCACCCCTGCGCCGCCGACCGGCGGGCGGCGCGCCTGGCCCTGGTCGGCGGAGACTGACCTTCGCCAACATGAACCTTTGTTCATGTTCCAAGTCCCGGCGTTGCGCGCGTGCTGGCGACGGCTAAGGTCGCGCATCCACGAACATGAGGCTCTTCATGCGCATCGTCACCCTGGTCGCCGCCGCGGCCCTGCTGGCTCCCACCACGCCCGTCTGGGCCATGGCCGCCGCACCCGCCGCCGTTTCGCAGGACGTCGCCGCCCAGGCCGCGCCCGTCGCCGAACTGGTGCGCGAAGTCGACATTCCCTACACCCGCTTCACCCTGGACAACGGCCTGACCGTGCTGGTCCATGAGGACCACAAGGCCCCGGTGGTGGCTCTGTCGGTCTGGTACAACGTCGGCTCCAAGGACGAGCCGGCCGGCAAGACCGGCTTCGCCCACCTGTTCGAGCACCTGATGTTCGGCGGCTCGGAGAACGCGCCGGGCAGCTATTTCACGCCGATGCGAAACATGGGCGCGACGGACATGAACGGGACCACCTGGTTCGACCGCACCAACTATTTCGAGACCGTTCCGACCCCGGCGATGGAGCAGGCGCTGTACCTGGAAAGCGACCGCATGGGCTACATGCTGGGCGCCATCAGCCAGGAGACGCTCGATCTGCAGCGCGGCGTCGTCCAGAACGAGAAGCGCCAGGGCGACAACCAGCCCTACGGCCTGTTCGAATACGCCCAGCTGGAGGCCCTCTTCCCCGAAGGCCACCCCTATCGCCACTCGACCATCGGTTCGATGGCCGACCTGGACGCGGCGTCGATGGAGACGGTGCGCGACTGGTTCCGCTCCAACTACGGCCCGAACAACTCGGTGCTGGTGCTGGCCGGCGACATCACGCCCGAAAAGGCGCGCGAGCTGACGCAGAAGTATTTCGGCCCGATCCCGCGCGGCCCGGTGAACACCCCCGCCGAGGCGCCCGTGCCGACCCTGGCCGCGCCGGTGCGCGAGACCATGCATGACCGCGTGTCCAACACGCGCATCAACATCAGCTGGGCCGTGCCGGGCCTGCTCGACGCCGACACCGTGCCGCTGACCGTCGGCGCCCAGGTGCTGGGCGGCCTGGCCAGTTCGCGCCTGGACAACGAACTCGTGCGCGGCGACCAGATGGCGGTGTCCGTCAGCGCCAGCGACGGCGCCTTCCACCGGGTCGGCATCTTCGATGTCCAGGTCGACGTGAAGCCGGGCGAGGACGCCGCCGCGGTCGAGGCGCGCACCCTGGAGATCCTGAACCGTCTGATCGCCGAAGGCCCGACCCAGGCCGAGGTCGACCGCGTGGCGACCCAGACGGTGTCCGAGCGCATCCAGGGCCTGGAGCAGGTCGGCGGCTTCGGCGGCAAGGCCGTGGCCCTGGCCGAGGGCCAGCTCTATGCGGGCGATCCCGAGCACTACAAGACGGAGCTGGCGGCCTACGCCGCGGTCACCCCGGCCCAGGTCCAGGCGGCGATGCAGAAGTGGCTGACCCGTCCATCCTTCACCGTCGTGACCCTGCCGGGCGAACGTGAGGCCTATGAGGAGGCCGCGAGCGATCCGTCGGGCGCCAACCACACGCCGGCCCCGCCGATCGAACGGGTCGAGCGCATGGCCCGGCCGGAGATCGGCCAGGTCTCCGACCTGGACTTCCCCGCCGTCGAGCGCACCCGCCTGTCGAACGGGATCGAGGTGGTCTACGCCCAGCGCGACGCCGTGCCGGTCACCCGCATGACGCTCGAGTTCGACGCAGGCCTGGCCGCCGACACGGCCGGCAAGGTGGGCCTGCAGAGCCTGATGATGGACCTGCTGGACGAGGGCACGAGAACCCGCAACTCCACCCAGCTGGCCGAAGCCGAGGAAAGCCTGGGCGCCAGCATCATGACCGGCGCGACCATGGACCGGTCGATCGCCAGCCTGACCACGGTCAGCGCCAACCTGGCGCCGGCGACCGCCCTGCTGGCCGACGTGGTCAAGAACCCGGCCTTCGCGCCGGAGGAGATCGAACGCCTGCGCGCCCAGCGCCTGGCGGGCATCGCCGCCGAGAAGACCAATCCGGCCGGCCTGGCCATGCGCGCCCTGCCGGAAATCCTCTATGGCCAGGCCTATCCCTACGGCCGGTCCTTCACCGGGTCGGGCGACGAGGCCAGCGTGCGGTCCATCAGCCGCGACGACCTGCTGACGGCCCAGGCCGCCTGGCTTCGTCCGGACAACGCCACCCTGTTCGTGGTCTCGGACAAGCCCCTGGCCGAGCTGACGCCGGTGCTGGAAGCCGAGTTCGGCCGCTGGGTTCCGCGGGCGTCGGCCAAGGGAACCAAGGACTTCAGCGCCCCGATCCCGGCCGCGACGCCGAAGATCGTGCTGATCAACCGGCCGCAGTCGCCCCAGTCCTACATCCTGGGCGGCGAAGTGCTGGGCCTGTCGGGATCAGACGACGCCCTGACGCTGAACGCGGCCAACAATGTGCTGGGCAACGACTTCCTGTCGCGCATCAACTCGGACCTGCGCGAGACCAAGGGCTGGTCCTATGGGGTGAACGCGCGGCTCAACCCGTTCGAACACCGCATGCCCTACCTGGTGACCGCGCCCGTCCAGGCCAACCAGACCGGGCCGGCGATCGCGGCCCTGAACGCCCAGTTCAACGACTTCCTGTCCGGCGGCAAGGGCGTCACGCCCGTGGAGCTGGAGCGGACCGTCAATGGCAACACCCGGCAGCTGGCGGGCAGCTACGAGACCTCGGCCGCGGTCCTGGGCGCGTTGCGGTCCAACGCCCTGCTGAACCGTCCCGACGACTATCAGGAAACGATCGCCAGCCGCACCCGCGCCCTGACGGCCGCCGAACTGGACGCGGCGGCCAAGGCCGCGATCGACCCGTCGCGGTTCGTCTGGGTGGTGGTCGGCGACGCCGCCGTGGTCAAGCCGCAGCTGGACCAGCTGGGCCTACCGGTGGAAGTGCGCGAGGCCGACGCCGAATAGGCGGCGGATAAACGATGAGACGAGAGGGCCGGGTCATATCCCCGGCCCTTTTCGCATCCGCTTGCGTCCCGGCGGCGGGGCGCCGATAAGGCCGCCATGACGTTCGAATTCGACGCCCAGATCACCGCCGCCCTGTTCGACGCCTCGGGCGCCGCCTTCGCCCTGGGCGACGGCTCGGTCCGTTTTGACGACCGCACGCGGGTCGAAGCGCACGACGGGGCGGTGCTGTGCGCAGCCGTCCATCCGAGCGGCGACGGCGTCGTCACCGGCGGCGACGACGGCAAGGTGGTCTGGAGCCGACGCGGCGAGGACCCGATGGTCCTGGCCTCCACGCGCGGCCAGTGGGTCGACGCCATCGACGCCTCGGCGGCGTCGGGGCTGGTCGCCTTCTCGCACGGCCGCACCCTGTCGGTGATCGATCCGAACGATGTCGGCTTCCGTCGCGACTTCCAGCACGAGCGCACCGTCTCGGGCGTGGCCTTCGAGCCCAAGGGACGGCGCATCGCCGCCTCCACCTACGGCGGCGCGGCGCTGTGGTATGCGCGCATCGAGAAGCAGCAGCCGACCCTGCTGAAATGGGCCGGGTCGCACACCGGCGTCGCCGTCTCGCCCGACGGCGCCTTCGTCCTGACCACCATGCAGGACAATCAGCTGCACGGCTGGCGGCTGAAGGACGCCAAGGACCTGCGCATGGGCGGCTATCCGGGCAAGATCCGGTCGATCGCCTTCCTGGCCGGCGGCCAGCTGATGGCGACCTCGGGTGCGCAGGGCGTGGTGCTGTGGCCCTTCGTCGGCTCGAACGGGCCGATGGGGCGCGAGGCGACCGAGATCGGTTATGACGAGGGCAGCCTGGTCAACCAGGTCGCCGCGGCGACGCGACATGGCTTGGTCGCGGCCGGCCTGACGGACGGGCGCGTCTGGGTCGCCCATCCGGCGGGCCAGGGCCTGAACTTCGTCAAGGCCGAGCGGGGCCCGCCGATCGTCGCCTTGGCGATGAGCCCTGACGCGGACAAGGTCGCCTGGGCCGACGAGGACGGCCGCGCGGGCGTCGCCATTCTCTAGGCGGCTTGCGAACCGGGAACGGTCGGAGGCAAATGCACACACGAGTCCGCCTCGACCAGGCGGCGGCGCGCCACTGTTCGGCAAGGACGCGGCCGACCTGACCCCGCGCGAGGAGCCGCGCCTGGCCGCACCGCGCCGCCATCGCGACTCAGAAGTCGACCGCGAGACCCTTCCTCTCCCAGTCGCCGTAGCGGGTGGGTTCGGGGCCGGGGCGGCCGCCATGCTCTACCGTCCGGGCGGCCGCCGTCTCCGCCGCGCGACGATCCGCCGCTTCCAGCAGGGCGCGTCGCGCCGCCTCGCTCAAGGGTCGCTCCGGCGTGGCGTGGGGCACGTCGGCGTTGAAAACACGCGCGTTTTCCGTCGGGTCCGCCTCGAGGGCGTCGTCCGGGGTGGGATGTTCGGTCACAGGGCGGCTCCCTTGAGGGCTGGGCCTTCCGGCCTCAAATAGGCGATGCGATGAACCATCTGAAGACCTTCATCCTGCTGGCCGCGTTGACCGCCCTGTTCATGGGGGTCGGCTACCTGATCGGCGGGACCGCCGGCATGATGATCGCCCTGCTGTTCGCGGGCGGGATGAACCTGTTCAGCTACTGGAACGCCGACAAGATCGTCCTGCGCATGTACCGCGCCCAGCCGGTGGACGAGAGCCACCCCAACGCGGTGGTGCGCAACTATGTCGCGGACGTGCGCCGGATGGCGGCCGACGCCGGCCTGCCCCAGCCCCGGATCGCCATCATCCCCAACGACCAGCCCAACGCCTTCGCCACCGGCCGCAATCCGGCCAACGCCGCCGTCTGCGCTACCACGGGCCTTCTGGACATGCTGACCCGCGAGGAGGTGCGCGGGGTGATGGCGCACGAGCTGGCGCATGTGAAGAACCGCGACACCCTGACCATGACGGTGACGGCGACCATCGCCGGCGCCATCGCGGCCCTGGCCAACTTCGCCCTGTTCTTCGGCGGAAACGACCGGGAACGGCCCGGCGGCCTGATCGGGACGCTGGCGCTGATGATCCTGGCGCCGATGGCCGCCGGCCTGGTGCAGATGGCCGTCAGCCGCGCGCGGGAATACGAGGCCGACCGCGTCGGCGCCGAGATCGCCGGCGATCCCCACGCCCTGGCCGCCGCGCTTCAGAAGATCGAAGCCTACGCCCGGCGCATCCACAATCCGACGGCCGAGCGCAATCCGGCCTCGGGCCAGTTGTTCATCATCAATCCCCTGGCGGGGCGCGGGGCGGACAATCTGTTCTCGACCCACCCGGCGACCGGCAACCGCGTCCGCGCCCTGATGGAGCTGGGAACCAGCATGGGCGTGCGCCCGCGCGCCGAGGCGCCGGAGCCGGTGACGGCCTCGCCAGCGGTTGGGCCGGCGGCGACGGGCGTTCCCGCCACGCCCGGCCATCGCCCCGGGCCTTGGGGCTGACCGCCGGTTTGCACCGCTTCGGCGGATCGGCTCAGATGTTCACCGACTGATTCCAAAAGGGGGTTCTTCATGTCGCGTCTGCTCGCCTTCGTCTCCGCCGCCGCCCTGCTGGCCACGCCCGTCGCGGCCCAGTCGGTGGACCGGGTCGCCGTCAACGGCGTCATCGACCAGGGGCTGAACCACAGCGAGGTGATGCAGACCGCCGCCTATCTGACCGACCGGATCGGCGGGCGGATGACCAATTCGCCGCAGATGCGGCAGGCCGAGGCCTGGACCCAGCAGAAGTTCCGCGACTGGGGCCTGTCGAACGTGCGGGCCGAAGGGTTCGAGTTCGGCCGCGGCTGGTCGGTGGTGCGCTCCAGCGCCCGCATGACGGCGCCGCGCCCGCTGGACCTGAAGGCCATTCCGGTCGCCTGGACCCCGGGCACGAACGGCGTGATCAGCGGCGGCGTGGTCGTCGCGCCGATTACGACGGTCGAGGATTTCGACAAGTGGCGCGGCAAGCTGGCGGGCAAGATCGTGATGATCTCGGCGCCGGGAACGGGGTCCGAGCCGACCGAGCCGGCCTTCCGCCGCTGGACCGACGCCGAGCTGCGCGACCGCAACACCTATGTCCAGCCGCAGCACTCGCCCGCCTCCATCGCCCGCGCCCTAGACCGCGCCGACTTCGCCGCCCGGATGGACGCCTTCCTGGCCGAGGAGGGCGCCCTGGCCTGGGTCCGCATCTCCCAGCGCGACGGCGGCCTGCTGCACGGCACGGGCTACACCTATCAGGTCGGCGCGACGCCGAAGCTGGCCGGCATGGAGCTGGCGGCCGAGGACTATCGCCGGCTGGCGCGCCTGGCCCTGACCGACGCCCCGCCGACGCTGGAGCTGATGAGCGAGGTCCAGTTCCACGACGAGGACGTCAACGCCTACAACATCCTGGCCGACATCCCCGGCGCGGCGCGGGGGACGGAATACGTCATGGCCGGCGCCCACCTGGACAGCTGGGCCGCCTCGGACGGCGCGCAGGACAACGCCGCCGGCAGCGCCGTGGTCATGGAGGCCGCGCGCATCCTGAAGGCCCTGGGCGTGCGGCCCAAGCGCACCATCCGCTTCGCCCTGTGGAGCGGGGAGGAGCAGGGATTGCTGGGCTCCCTGGCCTATATCGACCGGCACGTGGCGACCCGCGCGCCCGCGACCGACCCGGCGATGCAGGGCCTGCCGGACAGCCGCACCTGGCGCAACCGCTGGCCGATCGAGCCGCGCGCCGGCTATCGTGACCTGGTCGCCTATTTCAACCTGGACAACGGCTCGGGCCGAATCCGGGGGATCAACGCCGAAGGCAATGTCGCCGCCGCGCCGATCTTCCAGGAATGGCTGGCCCCATTCGCCAGCATGGGCGCGACGACCGCGTCGCTGCGGCCCTCGGGCGGCACCGACCACGTCTACATGCAGGCGGTCGGCGTGCCGGGCTTCCAGTTCATCCAGGACCCGCTCGACTATAGCAGCCGCATCCACCACACCAGCGTCGACAGCTACGACCACCTGAAGCCGGAGGACCTGCGCCAGGCGGCGATCATCCTGGCCAGCTTCCTGCTGAACGCCGCCAACCGCGACGAGCCCCTGCCGCGCATGCCGACGCCGACCCAGCCGACGCCGAGCGATCCGTTCGAATATCCGGCGGATTGAGGGCGCGGTCTGCGCCCTAGCGTCAATTCGTCGGATTGAGGCCCATTCCGGATCGATGAAGCTCGTCAGGATCTGAGATTGGTCCTGACAGTGTCGCGATGCATGTCTGCGGCATTTCGCCGACCTTCAGTCTTACGCGGACCTGTTCGCCAGAACACATCCAGTTGCTTGCGCCCAAATAGGGCTCAATGGCGGCAACCGCTGTTTGCGAGGGAGAGAAGCATCCGCTGGGCGCATCCAGTCGGAACACTCTCCCTCGTTCTACCTGAAAGTAGCGGGTTTTTTCGTCGGTGAAGTTGCTTCTCCAGAATATTTGAGAGGCCACAAGGCAGGCCTGATTGCCAGCCTTGGGTTCGGCGTATCCTTGCACGGGAGCGCAAGCAGCGGTGAAGCAGGCCCCGACGATCAACAAATAGCCAATCCGCATCATGGGAAAACTCCAGGTTGCTTTTTCGGCAGCTTAAGCCTTTCGCAGCGGTCAGCGCAATAATGGTACGTTCGGACTGCTAAGACCGCTCCACGCACATGGCCACGCCCATGCCGCCGCCGATGCACAGCGTGGCCAGGCCCTTCCCGGCGCCCGAGCGCTTCATCTCGAACAGCAGCGTCGTCAGGATGCGCGCGCCCGAGGCGCCGATGGGATGGCCGATGGCGATGGCGCCGCCGTTGACGTTGACCCTGGCCGGGTCGAGGCCTAGCTCCTTGACCACGCACAGGCTCTGGGCGGCGAAAGCCTCGTTGGATTCCACAAGGTCGAGGTCCGCCACGCTCCAGCCGGCCTTCTCCAGCGCCTTTCTCGAGGCCGGGATCGGCCCCGTGCCCATGACCGCCGGATCGACGCCGGCCGTGGCCGAGGACACGATGCGGGCCAGCGGCTCCAGCCCGCGCGCCCTCGCCTCGTCCGCGCCCATCAGCACCAGGGCGGCGGCCCCGTCGTTCAGGCCCGAGGCGTTGGCGGCGGTCACCGTGCCGTCCTTGGCGAAGGCCGGACGCAGCTTTTGCATCGCCTCCAGCGTCGCGCCGTGGCGGATGTATTCGTCCTTGTCGACGACCGTGTCGCCCTTCCGGCCGGGGATGACGACCGGAATGATCTCCGCGTCGAACTTGCCGGCCTTCTGGGCGGCCTCGGCCTTGTGCTGGCTGGCCAGGGCGAAATCGTCCTGGGCCTCGCGGGCGATCGACCATTTCGCCGCGATGTTCTCGGCCGTCTGGCCCATGTGATAGCCGTTGAAGGCGTCCCACAGGCCGTCCTTGATCATGGTGTCGATCAGGGCGACGTCGCCCATCTTGCAGCCGTTGCGCAGGACCTGCGCGTGCGGCGCCTGACTCATGCTCTCCTGACCGCCGGCGACCACGATCCGGGCGTCGCCCAGGGCGATCTGCTGGGCCGCGATCGCCACGGCGCGCAGGCCCGAGCCGCAGATCTGGTTCAGGCTCCAGGCCGGAGCCTCCCGGCGGACGCCGGCGCCGACGGCGGCCTGGCGCGCGGGGCCCTGGCCGGCGGCGGCCTGAAGCACATGGCCCAGGATCACCTCGTCGACCTCGTCGCCCGCGACGCCGGCGCGCTCCAGCGCCGCCCGGATGGCGATCTCGCCCAGCTTGGAGGCCGGAAGCGACGACAGCCCGCCCAGGAAGGCGCCGACGGGCGTGCGGGCGGCGGAGACGATGACGACCTCAGTCATGGATTTCACTCTCTGCTGAAATTGCTGCGGTGCGGTTCTGCCGCATCCGGGAGCTCTCGTCACCCCGCGACGCCGTGTCGGGCCGGGATTCAGCGGATGGTCATCCTGGCGGCGCAATGTGACGGAACAACAGGCGGCCCGCCGCTTTTGGGAAGGATCATGCTGCGCACGCTCAAGAGGATCGCCGCCCACGTCTGCACCCCGGACGAACTCGACATGATCGAGCACTATCAGTCGCGGGCCGAGAAGCTGGCGGACCTGTGGGTGCATGTCGTCGGCCTGATGCTGGCGGCGGTGGGCGGGGTGATCCTGTCCGGCCTGGCGGGCGTCTACGCCGGGATCGGCGGCGTCATGGCCACGGCCCTCTACGCCCTGTGCCTGGTCGCCATGCTGACCGCCTCGACGATCTACAACCAGACCAATCCCTGCGCCGCGCGGCCGGTGCTGCGCCGGCTGGACGAGGCGGCCATCTTCGTGATGATCGCCGGCAGCTACACCCCCTTCACGACCCAGAGGTTCGAAGGCGGCTGGGCCGTCGGCTTCACCGCCCTGATCTGGAGCATCGCCGGCCTGGGCGCCGCGGTGAAGGTGTTCGCGCCACGCCTGTCCGACAAGGTCTGGAGCGGCGTCTACGTCCTGTTCGGCTGGCTGGCCGTCGCGGCGCTGAAGCCGATGGTGGAGACGGTGCATCCCGCCGCCCTGGCGCTGCTGGTGATCGGCGGCCTGATCTACACCGCCGGAGTCTTCGTCTTCATCAGTCCACGGGTGAAGTTCCGCCGGGCCATCTGGCACGGCTTCGTCGTCACCGGGGCGACGGTCCACTGGGCCGCGGTGCTGGTGGGCGTCGTCCTGGCGCCCGTCCTGACGCATTGAGGCGCAGGGTGCGCGGGGCCTCTGGCGCTTCGCGTCGCAACGGGTGATAGTGCCGCGTTGCAACATCGCGAGAACAAGCGTGGCCGACGAAAAGACCAAGGGTGGAAAAGCGGATGGCGCCGACACGGTCGTCATCAAGAAGTATGCGAACCGCAGGCTCTACAACACGCGCACCAGCGCCTATGTCACGCTGGAGGACCTGGCGACCATGGTGCGCGAGGGCGTGGAGTTCGTGGTCTATGACGCCAAGACCAACGACGATCTGACGCGCCAGATCCTGACCCAGATCATCTTCGAGGAGGAGAACCGGGGCGAGGCCCTGCTGCCCGTCCAATTCCTCCGCCAGCTGATCGGCTTCTACGGCGGCCAGATGCAGGGCGTCCTGCCGTCCTATCTGGAGATGTCCCTGGCCAATTTCGCGCGCCAGCAGGAGCAGTTCGCCAGCCAGATGAGCCGCGCCTTCGGCGGGGCCTCGGGCGCCGGCCTGATCGAGGAGACGGCACGGGCCAACATGGCCATGTTCCAGCGCGCCATGCAGATGTTCCCCGGTTTCGGCTACGGCCGGACCGAGGGCGCGGAACCCGCCGCCGAGACCGCCCCGCGCGAGACGCCCGACCCCCTGGCCGAGATGCGCCGCCAGATGGAAGAGATGCGCGCCCAGATCGAGCGGCTGGCCGGCGACAAGGCCCCGCCCAGATGAGCGACGACCTCCGTCCGGTCGGCGGCCTGGGCGGGATCGACCCGGCGCGCGATCGTCGCGAGGGCGACCGCCGCCAGCGGCAGCGCCGCGAGGCCTCGCGCGACCTGGTCCCGGTCGAGCCCGAGGTCGAAACGCCGGACATCGTCCCGGCAAGAGCTGCCGTCCACCCGGCGCCCGAGGCGGGATCGACAGCCTTCTTCGCCCAGCAGTTGGGCCAGACCGGTCAGCGGCGCGGCCTGAAGGGCGGCCCGCCGGTGCTGGACGCGGCCCGCGCCGCCTATATGGGGACCGAATATTCCGGGCCGGCCGAGCGCCGCCCGCCCGTCGGCAAGGCGACCGACACCGATATCTGACGCGGCACGGGGCTTGCTGGAGACGGATCGACCGTCCCTTCTCCGGATTCGCCCATGCCCGTGCTCAGCCTCGCCGCCCGCATCTTCGACGTCGCCGTGGTGGCCCTGATCTTCACGGCCTTTTCCTAGGGGCCTACCGCGCTTCGCGCTGCTTGAGGCTTTCTAGGAGGCCTACCGCGCTTCGCGCTGCTTGAGGCCGTCCCCTGGCGTCGCGCGTTGGCGCGGCGTGATTGGCCGGCGGCTGCTTCGCGGCGTCAGGCGCCGCCGAAATCGAGATCCTTGCGGGCCGATATGATGGTGACGATGAAACCCGCCAGCACGTCCAGCAGGATCATGATCACGATCAGGAAGAAGGTCGAGGTCGCGAAGCCCCGGATCAGCAGGAACTCGACCAGCACCACGATGAACAGGATCATCGACAGGGCGTGGTTGATGATGGCGACCTTGCGGCTGGAGGTCGACTTGATCAGTTCGAAGAACAGCAGGATCAGCGCCAGGAACAGGATCAGGTCGCCAGATCCCACGTTCCACTGGGCGCCGGACGCCATCGGGATGGTGAACATCGGATCGCGCAGCAGGTGATCCGCCTCGGCCATGCCGCCGTCGCCGGCGGCGCCGAACAGCACCACGATATTGTACAGCACGACGGGGATCAGCAGCAGCGGAATGGCGATCAGCATGGTCCTCTCCGGACGGCGTTCAATGGCGACGCTTGTTAACGATGAATACCCCCGTTCGCTCCATACCGCCACGCCTGGCGCGCGCCGGGCGAATTCGGACGGCGCGGTCAGGCCCGGGGAAATCCGCCGGCGCGGCTGAGGGCGGATGGCGTCGGCCGGCCGATCTGCCCGCCGATCCAGCGAGCGGTCTCGATCAGGGCGTCGAGGTCGTAGCCGGTCTCGAACCCGCCCCGGTGCAGCATGTAGACCAGGTCCTCGGTGGCGATGTTGCCGGTGGCGCCGGGCGCGAAAGGGCATCCGCCGATGCCGCCGACCGAGGCGTCCAGCACCGTCACCCCGGCCTCGATCCCGGCGTGAGCGTTGGCCAGGCCGGTGTTGCGCGTGTCGTGGAAGTGCAGTCGCAGCCGCGCGTCGGGCGCGGCCTTCCTCACCGCCTCAACCTTGCGAGTCACCGCCCAGGGATCGCCCGCGCCGATGGTGTCGGCCAGGCCGATTTCGGCGACGCCCATCCCGCCGATCGCCCCGACCATGTCGGCGACCTGCTCGACCGAGACCTCGCCGTCGAACGGGCAGCCCCAGACGCAGGACAGGGTGGCGGTCAGCGCCGGCGCGCCGTCGGACTCCGCGGCGTTGTGGCGGCGGGCGACGATCTCGCCCAGCATGGCCAATTGGTCCTTCACCGCCAGGCCCTGGTTCTTCAGGCCGAAGCCGTCGGTGACCGCCAGGGCGACATTGACCTCGTCCACCGTCGTCGCCAGCGCCCGGTCGTAGCCGCGGGCGTTCAGCGCCAGGCCGATGCGGCTCCGGCCTTCAGCCTGGGGCAGGTCGGCCATCACCGCCTCGGCGCCGGCCATCTGAGGCACATACTTCGGGTGGACGAAGGAGACGGCCTCGATGCGGCGCGCCCCGGCCGCCTCCAGCTGCCGGACGAAATCGGCGCGGACGGCGGGCGCCAGCACCGCCGACTCGTTCTGCAGCCCGTCGCGCGGCCCGACCTCGACGATCTCGATGAAGCGGCTCACTGGGCGGCCTCTTCGCGCGTCGCGCCGTTGCGCGGCGGCGGCGCATAAACCGTCAGGCTGACATCGTCGCCCGAGGAATAGTTGTGGCCGTTGACCACGCCCACCGCGCGACCCGACACCCCCAGCCGGCCGGCGGCGGCGCGAAACGCGTCGGCGTCGCGGGCCTCGACGATGGCGGGACGGCCCTCGGCCAGCGCCTCGGCCGCGCCGCCGGCGTCGGTCAGTTCGGTGTCCCGGCCGGTCAGGAAGACAAAGCTAGGCTCGTGGAAGCCGGTGATGGCGACAGGGCCGGGGGTGCGCCCCTGGCGCGGATGCAGGTCGGCGGCCTCCAGCGTCCGCTCCAGCTGCGGCGCGACGGCCAGGGGGCGAAGCTGGCGGATGGTCCCCGCCAGGGCCGCATGGGCCACCACGCCGAAGGCGATGGAGGCGACCAGGGCGGCGACCGCGGCGCGGTTCAGCAGCAGGAAGGCGCCCACCGCCGCCGCCGCGAAGGCGCAGACCACCGTCAGGGCGGCCCAGGTCTGGGCGGTGGAGGTGCCATAAACGGTCAGGCCATAGACCGCGATGGCGATGATCAGCACCGCGGCCAGCACCGCCAGGGCGGCGCCGAAATAGCGCGGCGTACGCCCGATCGGCCGCGCCAGGGCGGCGGCGGCCAGCAGGGCCAGGGCCCCGAAGGTCGGCAGGGTGTAGTGCCACAGCTTGGTCGGAGCCAGTTCGAACATCAGCCAGCCCGGGACCAGCCAGCAGACCAGGAAGCGCACCGCCGGCTCGGCCCGGCGCGTCCAGCCCGTCGCCGCCGCGGCGGGCAGCAGGAGGGTGGACGGAAAGAACAGCAGCGGCGCCAGAAGGACATACATGCCCGGGAAGCCGGAATGGCTTTCGTGCGCCCCGGCGATCTTGGGCGCCAGGTCGCCGCCGATCGCCTCGCGCCAGAAGCCGCCGTCGGTGGCGATGGTGATGGCCAGCGCCCAGGGACCGACCATCAGCAGGACCAGCGGCAGGCCCCAGCCCCATCCCAGCCGCCGCAGCCATTTCACGTCCCGGTCCCAGACCGACAGGGCGATGACGGCCAGGGCGATCACCAGGGGCCCGATCGGCCCCTTGATCAGGATCGACAGGCCGAAGCCCAGCCAGAACAGCAGCTTGTGCGGGCGGATCGGCCGTTCTTCCGCGCGCGCGGCCATGTAGATGCGCGCCAGGGCGGCCATGGCCAGGGTCGTCGCGCCGCACAGGACGGCGTCGGTCTTGGCGATCCCGGCCTCGGTCGACAGCAGGAAGGTGGTTCCCAGGATGGCGCCGCCCAGGAAGCCGATCCGGCCGCCGAACAGCGCCGCGCCCGCCCAGGCCGTCGCCCAGGCCGCCAGCGCCGCGCCCAGCAACGACGGGATGCGATAGGGCGCGATCCGGCGATCCTCGACATCCGAGGTCGCCGCCACCGCCGCCGCCTGCAGCCAGTAGATGCCGACGGGCTTCTTCCAGCGCGGCTCGTCCTGGAAACGGATGTCGACGAAGTCGCGGCTTTCCAGCATCTGGGCCGAGGCCTGGGCGAAACGGCTCTCGTCCCGGTCCAGCGGCGGCAGCAGCAGCAGGCCCGGCAAGCCGGCGACCAGGGTCAGCAGGGCCGCCAGGAGCGGTCCCCGCCAGCCGGCGATGCGGCGATCGAAATCCAGAGCGGTCATGACCGCTCTCTTACACGCGGGCCGGCCGCGCGTCAGCCGTCTCCCATCGGGGGCGCATCTCGGCTATGGAGCGACGATGAAGGCCGAAATCCCCGAAATCTCCGTCGTCGTCCCGGTGCATGACGAGGCCGGCGCCGCCCCGGCCCTGGCGCGCGAGATCGCCCAGGCCTTCGCCGGCCGGGCCTATGAGATGATCTTCGTCGACGACGCCAGCCGGGATTCGACCCTGGCGGAGCTCCGGGCCTCCATGGCCGACCTGCCGACCCTGCGGGTGCTGGCGCACGCCGCCAACGCCGGCCAGAGCCGGGCGGTGCGCACCGGCGTCCTGGCCGCCCGCGCGCCCGTGATCGTGACCCTCGACGGCGACGGCCAGAACCCGCCGGCCGACGCGCCACGCCTGGTCGACGCCCTGCTGGCCGCGCCGGCCGACGTGGCCCTGGTGGGCGGTCGCCGCGCCAAGCGCCAGGACTCCCAGGCCAAGCGCCAGGCCTCGCTCTGGGCCAACCGCATCCGGCGGCGGCTGCTGGGCGACGACGCCGACGACACCGGCTGCGGCCTCAAGGCCTTCCGGCGCGACGCCTTCCTGCGCCTACCCTACTTCGACCATGTGCACCGCTATCTGCCGGCGCTGTTCATCCGCGAGGGCTATCGCAACCAGTACCTCGACGTCGGTCATCGCCACCGCGAGACGGGCCGGTCAAAATACACCAACTGGGGCCGGCTGCGGGCCTCGGTCTCGGACCTCCTCGGCGTGATGTGGCTGAAGCGCCGGGCGCGATCGCCGGGCGTGACGGCGGAGTTGTAATTCTATTGGTTGGAACGTCTCGGTGTTCAGCTCTACGCGCCCACGTTGCGGCAAAAAAGGGGCTTGATCAGAATTTTACCTGTAGCATCAACGTCACATTCCGTGTCGCAGGGCGATCACCGGTCGTGTTTTCGCCTTCACCTCCAGCGGCAACGCTGCTAAGGCTCGCAAAGGCGGTCTCCACCGCCGTCAATAACAACAGGCGGAGGGCTACCCCCTATGCGTAACAAGACCTTGGTGCTGGCTTCCAGCGCTGCGGCTGCTCTGGCCCTTTCGGCCGGTGCGGCTTCGGCGGACCCGAACGGCTGGTACGGCGCGATCGACGCCGGCTGGCACTGGCTGGACGATGTGAACGTCGAGGCCGCGAGCACCGGCTTCAACCACGTCTACAAGATGAACGACGGCGCGGCCTATTTCGCGCGCCTCGGTTATCGCTTCAATCCGAACTGGCGTGTCGAACTGGAAGGCGGCTACCGCTCCAACGACATCGGCACCGTGCGCTCGCCGAACGGCGGCAACGGCGGCGTCTGCAACGCCACGC
>JAEWDF010000104.1 GCA_023390245.1 Pseudomonadota bacterium | reverse complement strand
GCCGAGACCCTGGCCGGCGTCGATGGCGTGGAGGAAGCCGCCGCCCTGGACCGCAAGGCGGCCGAGGACCTGCTGCGGCCCTGGCTGGGCGACGCCGTGCTGCCCGACCTGCCGCTGCCGCACCTGGTCGCCGTGCGGCTGGACTCCGAGGCGCCCGCCAGCGCCGTGACCCTGAGCCGCGCCCTGGCCGAGGCGGGGCTGGACGCCACGGTCGACGATCACAGCCTGTGGCGCGGGGAGGTGGAGCGGTCCGCCGGCCTGATCACCGCCCTGGCGGCCGCCGCCTTCCTGGCGGTGGCCTTCGCCGCCGCCGCCGCAATCGCCTACGCCACCCGGGCGGGGTTGGCGGCCGGCCGGTCCGTGATCGAGACCCTGAGCCTGAACGGCGCCACAGACGGGCGGATCGCCTGGCTGTTCATGCGCCGCTTCGCCCTGCTGGCCGCCGGGGCGGGGTTGATCGGCGCCGGACTCGCGGCGGTGCTGGTCGCCTTCCTTCGCTTTCTGGGCGGCACCCAGGGGTTGAGCCAGGCCCTGCCGCTGGCCTGGGGCGACCTGCTGCTGCTCTCGCCATGTCCGCTGCTGGCCGCTACTGTGGCGCTGCTTGCGGCCAGATTCGCCGCTTTCCGGGTGCTGACCAAAAGGGACGACGGATGAGGCTGCTCGTCATCATCGCCATCGCCGTCCTGATCTGGCTGGTCGGCCTGTTCGTCTTCGCCCAGCGGGTGCGCGACCTGACCCCGGCCGAGGACCCCGCGCGCGCCGACGCCATCGTCGCCCTGACCGGCCCGTCGTCCGAGCGCGTCAACGCCGCCGTGCGCCTGCTGGAGCAGGGCAAGGGCCGCCGGGTGCTGATCTCGGGCGTGAACCGGGAGGTGCGCCGGCGCGAGCTGCGCGAGTTGGTCCCCGGCTCCAGCCGTCTGTTCAACTGCTGCGTCGACCTGGGCTTCGAGGCCGAGGACACGGTCGGCAACGCCCAGGAGATCGCCGCCTGGGCGCGGTCCAAGGGTTACGATAGCCTGATCGTGGTCACCTCGGACTATCACATGCCCCGCTCGCTGGTGGAGATCCGGGGGCAGCTGCCCGGCGTGCGGCTGACGCCCTACGCCATTTCCACGCCATCGCTCGACAACGACCACTGGTGGCGCGCCGCCGTGACCGCGCGGCGGATGACGCTGGAATACATGAAGTACCTCTACGCCCTAGGCCGTGAGGGCATGCGCCGCTTGGCGGGGGACAGGCCCGCCGCCGTCCAGACAACCGAAAAGGCGCCCGCCTAAGTGATCGTCCTGCGCTCCCTGCTGTTCTCCGCCTGGCTCTATCTGTCGATGCCGGTCTACGCCGTCGGCCTATCGCCGGCCCTGCTGATGCCGCACCGGCCGGCCATGGGGGTGATCCGGCTGTGGGCCAGGGCGGTGCTGTTCGGCCTGCGCTGGATCGCCGGGGTGAAGGTCGAGGCGAAGGGGCTGGAGCACCGGCCTTCGGGCGCCGCCCTGGTGGCGGCCAAGCACCAGGGGATGCTGGACGTGGTGGCGCTGATCGCCCTGTTGCCCGACGCCTGTTTCGTGCTGAAGAAGGAACTGATGCCGCTGCCCTTCTTCGGCTGGTTCGCCTGGAAGACGAAGATGATCGCGGTGGACCGCCAGGGCCACGCCAAGGCGCTGAAGGACATGGCCCGCCAGGCCCGCGAACGGCTGGCCGAGGGCCGCCAGATCGTCATCTTCCCCGAAGGCACCCGCACCGCCCCGGGCGCGCCGGGGGAATACAAGCCCGGCGTCGCCGCCATCTATCGCGACCTCGAGGGGCCGTGCTGGCCGGTGGCCACCAACTCCGGCGTCTGCTGGCCCGCGCACGGCTTCCGAAAGTATCCGGGCGTCGTGACCTTCGAATTCCTGGAGCCGATCCCGGCCGGGCTGAAGCGCGGGCCGATGATGGCGTTGCTGGAAAGCCGCATCGAGGCGGCTTCGTCCGCCATGCTGGAGCCGAACGCCCAAGTCGCGCATTCCGCCTCGGCCTGAGATCCTCCCGCTCGGGCGCAGAATGGAACGCCCGATGCTTCGCCCGCTTCTCGCCGCCGTCGCCCTCGCCGCCATCGCGGGGCCGGTTTTCGCCCAGTCGCAGCCCTATGAGCAGGTGGAGGCGCCCAAGACCTGGCGCGTCGACATCGGCGGCGGCGCGGTCCACGGCTTCAGCGCCACGGGAAACAGCGGCGACGACGTCAGCTTCACCGCCTGGGGCTCGGCCAGCTACAGGGACGTGGTCTACGCCAACGGCCTGGATGGGCTGGGCTGGAACGCGGTCAAGACCGACGATCTGCGCGCCGGGGTGCAGCTGCGCCCGCGCTTCGGGGCCGGCGACATCGAGGGCTCCAGCCTGGAGCGGCCGGACCTGGGCGCCGACGCCGCCCTCTACGCCTACAAGCGGTTCGGCGGGATCGTGGTCGGCGGCCGCGTGGCCCAGGACGTGTCGGGCGACGACGCGGGGATGCAGTACTTCGCCTCGGTCGGCCACCAGCGGATCACGCCGGTCGGGCTGCTGCGGCTGACCGGCTATGTCACCGGCGGGAACAGCGAGCGACTGCAGCGCTATTATGGCGTCACGGCGGAGCAGGCGCCGGGCAGCGGCTATCAGCCCTATGAATTGTCGGGCGGCCTGTCGGGCGTCGGGGCCGTGGCCTTTCTGGCCATCCCCGTCGGCAAGAGGTTCGGCGTCGGCGGCTTCGTCAACTACGAGCAAAGGCTGGGCGACGTGAAGGACAGCCCGCTGATCGACGACACGGGCGTGTGGCGCGCCGGGGTGGTGGGCGTGGTGCGCTTTTCCAGCACGGACTGACACACGACCTGTCTCCTCCCCACTTGTGGGGAGGTGGCGCGGCGCATCGCGCCGTGACGGAGGGGGCCTTCAAGGCGGCAAGAACCCCTCCACCGCTTCGCGGTCCCCCTTCCCACTGCGTGGGGAGGAGACGAGGGGTCAGGTCGCCGCGAACTCGCTCAGCGCGTCGATGACGGCGCGGTTCTGGTCTTCCGTGCCGATGGTGATGCGCAGCGCCTGGGGCAGGCCGTAGCCGCCGACCGGCCGGACGATGATCCCCTTGCCGTTCAGATAGTCGTTGGCGGCCGACGCGCGCTCGGCGCTGTCGAAGATCACCAGGACGAAGTTGCCAGCGCTGGGCGGGACCTCGAAACCGAAGCCGCGCAGGGCCTGGGTCAGGCGCGGCTTCCACGTCGCGATCAGCTCGCGCGACGCCTGCTGGTGCGCCGTGTCCGACAGCGCCGCCGTCGCGGCCTCCAGGCCGGGGACCGAGACGTTGAACGGCAGGCGGATGCGGTCGACCGCCTCGGCGACCGCCAGCGGCGCATAGCCGAAGCCGATGCGCAGACCGCCCAGGCCGTGGATCTTGGAGAAGGTGCGGGTGACGACGATGTTCGACGCCTCTCGGGCCAGGCCGAAGCTGGTCTCCCAGTCCGGCTCGGTGACGTATTCCGCATAGGCCTCGTCGACGACCAGCAGGACGTGCGGCGGCAGGGCGGCGTGCAGGCGGCGGATCTCCTCGCCCGAGTTCCAGCTGCCGGTCGGGTTCGACGGGTTGGAGACGTAGACGATCTTCGTCCGCTCATCGACCTGGGCCAGGAGGGCGTCGACCTCGGCCTTGTAGCCCGGCTCGGGCGCCAGCCTGACCTCGGCCTCGCAGGCCATGGCGCTGATGCGATAGGCCAGGAAGCCGTACTGGCCGGTGACGATGTTGTCGCCCGCCGTCAGATAGGTCTGGTTCAGCAGGGCGAAGACCTCGTCGGAGCCGTTGCCGAAGATCAGGCGCTCGGGCTCCAGGCCGTGGGTCTCCGCGACCGCGGTGCGCAGCTTGGTCGCCCGGCCGTCGGGATAGATGTGGATGTTGCGGATCGCCGCCTCATAGGCCGCGCGGGCCTTCTCGCCGGCGCCCAGCATGTTCTCGTTGGAGGACAGCTTCATCGGCTCGGCGACGCCGGCGATGGCCGACTTGCCGCCGACATAGGGCGCGATGTCCAGGATGCCGGGCTTGGGCGTCGGCCGATCGGTCATGGTGTCCTCGAAAATCTCAGAATACGGGCGCGGCGCCGATGACGCCGTTCAGGGAGCCGGGCGCGCCCTCCAGCCGCCCGTCCTCGGCCTGCACATAACCCGCCAGCAGGAACAGCTTCAAGCCGCCGGCGGCGGTCAGCGGCTCGGCGGCCAGTCCGGCGCCGGACAGGGCCTGGACGATGCGGTCGTCCGTCCACGGACTGTCGGTGACCCAGAAGCTGCGATCGTCGCCCGTCGGCCCCGGCGCGTCGGCCGACACCATCAGGGCGCGGGGCCGGCCGTGCGGATCGTCGGGCAGGGCGGCGACGACGCTCAGCGCGCGCCGCGCCAGCAGGCGGCCCCACCAGGGCCGGTCGTGAGCCAGGTCGATCAGGGCGCGCGCGCCGTCCTCGGCCGCCTTCAGCGCCGCGTCGGGCGCCAGCGACTGGGGGATCAGCGACTGGGCGGCCAGGCCGTAGCGGTCGGCGGCCAGGGCCTGGGCCACGCCGCCGCAGGCGACCAGAGGCCGTCCCGTCGCGGCGTCGATCCGCCCCATCACCGCCTTGAGCACCGGCCCGGCCGCGCCCGCCTGGGCCAGGACGGGGCGCAGGGCGATGGCCGCCGCGT
>JAEWDF010000073.1 GCA_023390245.1 Pseudomonadota bacterium | reverse complement strand
TCCGCTTGAGTTGAAGCGCTTCGCGCTTCGACGATGCGGTGAATCAGGCTCCAGGTCCAAGCTGGACCTTGATTCACGGCTTCAGCGGAATCGCGAAGCGATTCCTCCTCAGCCGATCAAGGTCTAGTTGACGGTGGGCGCGGTCTCGGCCGAGCGCAGGAAGGCCAGGGCGATCAGGCGGTCCCAGCCCAGCAGCGACACCAGGTGGGCGTAGATCTGGCCCAGGGCGCCGTTGTCGCGCAACTCAGCCAGCTTCTCGGCCGGCAGGGCCTTCAGCTTGTCTTCCGAGACGGCGAAATATTCGGCCAGCTTCTGCGGCTGGCCGGCCGAACCGTCCGGGTTGCGCGGGGTGAAGGTGGCTTCGCGGGTGTCGAACAGGTCCAGGTCCGTCAGCAGCTTGACGAAGGATTCGGTCCGCTGGCGCTCCTGCTCGAAGTTGTTGCAGAACTCCATCGCCATCTTGGTGTAGTCGCTGGGCTGGCCGTCGACGAACAGCGGGTTCTGGCCGCCCTCGGCGACGATGTCGGCGCCGCGATCGATGCACAGGACCAGGCGCTGGTTGGCCTTGTCGTCGGCGAAGACGAACGGATAGCGGCGCACGAAGGCCGGGATGTAGGCGTCGGGACGGAAGGCGCCGTCGGCGCCGACGTACAGGTTCTCTTCCTGGCGCAGGCCCATCACCGCGACCGGCTGCTTCTGCTCGCCGGTGAAGATCACCGGATAGGACAGGGCGGCGGCGGCGAATTCCGTGACCGTCAGCGGCACGACGTTGGTCTTGCCGACGAAGCCGTAGGGCTGGCTGGTCGGATTGACGCCCAGGCCGGCGTGCTTGTTCGGGTCCAGCGGCTCGGGCTGGCTGTAGAAGAGGACATTGCCTTCGAGCGGCGATTGAGTGGCGTCGGTCATGAAGCGAAGGGCGCTCTGGAAATGAAAAGAGGCGGGCCTTCTAGCTCAGGCCCGCCCCTTCGGCAAACGGCGTCGCCTGGCGGGCGCAAATTCGCCTCGGGAGCGCCGCCGCCGTTCGCGGTTGCGGCGGGGGGCGCCAGCGACTAGCTGTGATCCATGAGTTCCGGCTGCGACCACGACCATCCGCACACCGGCCTGCGCGGCCCGGCGCTGCAACACGCCCTGGCGGCGGTCGAGGCCCGGGTGACGGAGGCGGGCGAGCGGCTGACCGCCGCGCGGCGCCGGGTCCTGGCGCTGCTGCTGGAGGCGGGCGAGCCGGTGAAGGCCTACGACCTGATCGCCCGCTTCGGCGAGGACGGCCAGGCGGCCAAGCCGCCGACGGTCTATCGCGCGCTTGAGTTCCTGGAGCGGCAGGGGCTGGCCCACCGCATCGCCTCGATCAGCGCCTATGTCGCCTGCACCAGCCATGACGACGGCGCCGCCCACGCCGCCGCCTTCCTGATCTGCGACTGCTGCGGCGCCACGCGCGAGATCGCCGGCCCGGGACGCGCCGCCATCGACGCCGCCGCCGCCCAGGCCGGCTACGCCATCTCACGCACCACCGTGGAGGCGCATGGCCGGTGCGCCGCATGCCGCGAGGCGGCCTGACCGTGGACGCGGCCCTGCTGGCGCCGCCGCGCCGCCTGACCGCGCCGGTCGCCAATCGCTGGGGTGCGGGCGAGATGGCGGTGCTGGAGTTCGGCGACCCGAAGCGGCCGGTCGATCTGATCTTCTCCCACGCCAACGGCTTCAACGCCGGGACCTATCGCGCCCTGCTGGCGCCGCTGGGCGGCTCGATGCGCCTCTGGGCGCCGGATCTGCGCGGGCACGGCGCCAGCCGCCTGCCGACCTTCGCGCGGCCCAAGACCAGCTGGCTGGACCATCGCGACGATCTGCTGGCCCTGATGGAGACGCTGGACGGGCCGCCGGTGGTGCTGGCGGGCCATTCGATGGGCGGCGTCGCCTCCCTGCTGGCGGCGGCCGAACGGCCGGAGCGCGTCTCCAGCCTGGTGCTGTTCGATCCCGTCATCTGGACGCGGCCGGCGGTCGCGGCCTTCAACCTGCCTTTCGCCGACCGGTTCCTGGCCCGCATCCCCATCGCCCGCGCGACCCGGCGTCGGCGCGCCGTGTTCGACAGCCACGAGCAGGCCATGGCCGCCTATCGCGGCCGGGGCGCCTTCAAGGGCTGGCCCGACAGGGTGCTGGCCGACTATCTGGCCGACGGCCTGGTCGAGACGCGCGAGGGCTGGCGCCTGACGGCCGAACCGGCCTGGGAGGCCGCCAACTACGCCGCCCAGGCGCACGACCCCTGGCGGGCGCTGCGCCGCTATCGCGGGCCGATCCGCATCCTGAAGGCCGAGCACGGCGCCTTGGCCAGCGTGCCGCCGCATCCGCGCGGCCTGGACCACGTCCGGGTCGAGATCGTACCCGGCGGCGGCCACCTGTTCCCCATGACCCATGCGGACGTCGCCCGCGACGCCCTGTTCGAGGCGGCGGTCTGACGGCCGCCAAGCATCGTCGACCTTGACCGTGCGTCGACGGATAATCCTTGCGAAAGGGCGGCGGCGCGGTGATATGGCGCCGCTGAGCAAAACCATCGCCGTCGAGCCGCCCTTGTCCTTCTTCCAAGCTGGTCCCGCGCCCCAGCGCCCCGGTCCGCGAGCGGGCGCGCTGCGCGACGGCCTGATCCTGGCGCCGGGGATGAGGGTCGGGCTGTTCGGCGGCTCGTTCAATCCGGCGCACGACGGCCACGCCCACGTGGCCGAGACGGCGATGCGGCGGCTGGGGCTGGACCGGGTGGTCTGGCTGGTGTCGCCGCAGAACCCGCTGAAGGACGCCCGCGACAGCGCCCCGCTGGAAGAGCGCATGGCCTCGGCGCGCGCGGCGGCCCGGGGGCCGGGGATGATCGTCTCGGACTTCGAGACGCGCGCCGGAACCGCCTGGACCGTCGACACCCTGCGGGCGCTGGTCGCGCGCCATCCGGACGTGCGCTTCGTCTGGCTGATGGGATCGGACAACCTGGCCGGCTTCCATCGCTGGCGGGGCTGGACCGACATCATGCGGCTGATGCCGGTGGCGGTGATCGCCCGGCCGGGGTCGCTGCTGGACAGCCGCACGGCGCCGGCGGCGGCCCGCTTCGCCGCTTTCCGCATCCCCGCCGAGCAGGCGAGGCTGCTGCCGGGACTGGCGGCGCCGGCCTGGACCTATCTGACCGCGCCGCTGAACCCGCGCTCCTCCACCGCCATCCGCACGGCGCGGACGGGCGGCCCTGCGGCGGATTCGACCGAAACCGCCGGGGGCGGGTGACGTTTCGGCCCTTCGATGCTATATGGGGGCCTTGTCCCATGTTCCCCGGAGCCCTCCGCTGAACCCCTCTCCCGCCTACGACAGGCAAGATTCCGCCGTTTCCAACACGGCGCATGAAATGGACCCGATCGAGCCCCTCCATTCCGAGGACGGCCTGGACCCCGACGGTCCCAGTAGCCCCTCCGCGCCGCGCCCGATCGGCGCGACCCCTCTCGAAGAAGCCCTGCTGAGCCGCCTCGACGAGGACAAGGCCCAGGATCTCGTGCTCATCGACCTGAAGGGCAAGAGCGCCATGGCCGACGCCATGATCGTCGCCTCCGGCCGTTCGCATCGCCACGTCGGCGCCATCGCCGACCACCTGCTGCGCCGGCTGAAGGAGCTCGGCCTGGGCAAGGCCAAGGTCGAGGGTCTGCCGCATTGCGACTGGGTGCTGATCGACGCGGGGGACGTGATCGTCCACCTGTTCCGCCCGGAAGTGCGCGCCTTCTACAACATCGAGAAGATCTGGGCGGTCGACTCCGGCCACCGCGGCGCGCGCGCCGGCTGAGGTGAGGCTGGGCGTCGTCGCCATCGGCCGGCCCGGCCGCGGGCCGGAGGCCCAGCTGGCCGACGACTACGCCCGGCGCGCCACCCTGGCGGGGCGGGCCCTGGGCCTGGGCCCGCTGGAGCTGATCGATCTTGAGCCCAGGAAGCCGGGCAAGGCGCCGGAGGCCGAGCTGATCCTGGCCGCCGCCGAGGGCGCCTGCCTGATCGCCTGCGACGAACGGGGGCGGACCTATTCCTCGCGCGCCTTCGCCGAGCACATCGCCGCCCTGCGCGACCGGGGCGAGCGGCGGCTGGTCTTCGCCATCGGCGGGGCCGACGGCCTGGACACCAGCGTGCGGGACGCAGCGGCCTCGACCCTGGCCTTCGGGCCGCAGACCTGGCCTCACGCCCTGGCGCGCGCCATGCTGGCCGAACAGCTCTATCGGGCCGTGACCATCCTGGCCGGATCGCCCTATCATCGCGACTGATGCGTCGCGCCGTCCTTCCCCTGCTGCTGGCCGGCCTCGCCGCCGCCCCGGCTTCCGGCCTCCAGGCCGAGAAGGGCGAACTGCCGCGCCTGCAGGCCGAATACCGCGACGAGGCCGCGCGCGCCCGACGGCTGCGCGCCGACGCCGACCAGGCCCGGCGCGAGCTGGCCGATCTGGAGCATCGCCTGGCCGGGCTGCGCGCCGCCGCCGATGACGGCGATCGCCGGATCGAGACGCAGCGCGCGCGGTTGAAGCAGCTGGGCGAGCGCGAGGCGGCTCTGGTCGCCGACCTGGCGCGCGAGCGTGGGGCCCAGGGCCGGCTGCTCAGCGCCCTGCAGATGATGAGCCGCCGTCCGCCGCCGCCGCTGCTGATCCCGGCCGACAAGGCGGTCGGCACGGTGCGGGCGGCGATCCTGATGAAGGCCATGACGCCCGAGCTGGAGCGTCGCGCCCGGACCCTGGGCGAGAGGCAGGCCGAGATCATGCGCGTGCGCCGCCTGGCGGTGCTGTCGTCGGAGG
>JAEWDF010000055.1 GCA_023390245.1 Pseudomonadota bacterium | reverse complement strand
GCGTCCGCCAGCATCCGCTTCAGCCGGGCGTTCTCATCCTCGAGCGTCTTCAGCCGCCGAGCCTCCGACACGTCGAGCCCGCCGAACTTAGCCTTCCGTTTGTAAAATGGTCGCCGAGCTGACTCCGGGGCGTCGGCACACCTCCGCCGTCGCCACGCCGGTCTCCTGCTCCCGCAGGATACCGATGATCTGCTCTTCCGTGAACCTTGACCGCTTCATTCTGTCCGTCCTTTCGAGGGGCGGACCCTAACTATTCCTGGAGGAGTTTCAGGGGGTCACGTCAAGACCGGGCCACCGCAGGGAAAACAACCGGGTCGAGAACTCCGACCTGCCGATCCGACGACGAGAACGGCAACAGCAGGGCTTCAAGTCCCAACCCTCAGCCCGGCGCTTTCTCACCACTCACGCCGCGATCTACAACACCTTCTACGTCCAGCGTCATCTGATCAGCCGCCCCACCCTTCGTCGCTTTCGCGCCGAGGCGGACTCCGCTTGGGCGGCGGCGGTCGCCTAACCGGACGGGGTTGGGCGAACTTCGTCCGAACGCGGTTAAGCTGACAGCACCAACTGACCTAAACTAATGGGGCGCCGCATTTTCGGATTGCCGGCCTTGAGCTATTGATCACGGATGACCAGAGGGCGAAACAAGTCCGCGATCGCGGGAACGGCTCCGTTGCGGATGACCGACATCGCGCGCATCGCGGGGGTGGCGACATCGACGGTGTCGCGCGCCCTCGCCGACAGCCCCCTCATTCCGCTGCCGACCCGTCGCCAGATCCAGCAGATCGCGGCCGAGCATGGCTATGTCATCAACCAGGCCGCCCAGCGCCTGAGGTCAAGCCGGACGCGGACCGTAGGGGTCGCCATTCCGCTGGGACACGAGGCGGACCAGCTGATCTCCGACCCCTTCTTCCTGCACCTGCTCGGCCATATCGCCGACGAGGTTTCGGCCCGGGACTACGACCTGCTGCTTTCTCGCCTCCCCGCTCCCAAGCCCGGCTGGTTGCTGCGCCACGTCCAGTCCCAGAAGGCCGACGGCTATATCATCGTCGGCCAGAGCGATCAGCATGACGCGATCAATGAGGCGGCGCGCGCCTTCCTGCCGCTGGTCGTCTGGGGCGCGCACCTGCCGGAGCAGGTCTATTGCTCGATCGGATCCGACAACATCGGCGGGGCCCGGCAGGCGGTCGACGCCCTTCTCTCGGCCGGTCGGCGCCGCATCGTCTTCCTGGGCGCCACGCCCCTTCCGGAAGTGCAGATGCGCCTGCGGGGCTATGAGACGGCGCTGGAGCGGGCGGGAATAGCCGTCGATCCGGACCTGATCCTTCCCGCCCATTTCACCGGCGACACGGCCCTGGCGGCGGTGCAGGGGCTGGTGGCCAAGGGCGTGACTTTCGACGCCATATTCGCGGCCTCCGACGTCATCGCCCTGTCCGCGCTGCGGGCGCTGCAGGCCAGCGGCATATCGGTGCCGGACGAGGTCTCGGTGGCGGGCTTCGACGACCTGGAACTGGCGGAACATTCCCATCCGCGCCTGACGACGGTGCGTCAGGACCTGAAACGCGGCGCCGCGACGCTAGTGGAGTTTCTGTTCCGGCGTCTGGCCGGCGAGGAAACGCCCTCGGCCACCCTTCCGGTGCAGTTGGTAGAGCGCGACTCCATCGCACCCCTGACATCGAAAAAAAGGGCGGCGACGGCCCGTTAGAACCATCGCCGCCAGGGGGCTCAGTCAGAGGGAGACCAGACGACGCGCGCGCCGCCCATCAGGTCGAGGAGCCCATCGACGATGGCGGTCTCGGCGCAACCCGGTTTCAGGCGCGACGAGATCACCTCGAAGGTGTTGTAGCCGTAGGCGGCGTCGTTCGGGATATAGCCGGACATGGCCATGCCGTTGGTCAGGGTCGCCATCATCGTGTGCTTGAACGGCGCTTCGCGCTTGAAGCGCTGACCGATGGGATTGAAGACCTCCGCGTTGACGCCGCCGATCATGACGTCGCCCACCATCAGGAAGCTGAGGCGGACGGGAATGGGATCGGCGTCCTCATAGGTTCCCGGATAGCCCGCGCGCCCCTGGTCGGTGCGACGCCGGCCCGGACAGGTGAATTCGGACTGGGCGCCGGCGATGTCGGTGGACACGCTGGGACGTTCAAGGCCGGCGCGTGCGACATGCAGCACCTCCTCGCCCAGCATCTGGCCCATGCTGTCGGCCATCCGCGTCTGCTGTCCCATCAGCCGCGCCACGTCCGGATCCTGACGGTCCAACCCCTGCCCGCCCGGCGGCATGGCGTTGGAGATGTCCTCGCCGCGCCGGGCGTAGTCGGCGATGCGGATTTCGCGCAGGTCGTAGGTCTGCTGGAAATAGACCGGGTTCTGGTCGCCCGCCGCGCCCGTGGACCAGACCGCGACGGCGTCGTCGCCCAGCGACTCCTCGATGTAGCGCGAGGCGGCGCCGGGAATGTCGGCGCTGACCATGTCGAGCTGGCCGTTGATGACGGCGTGGACGGCGTAGTTGTAGAAGACCCCGATCGGCTTGCCGTCCGGAGTGGCGAAACGCACCACCGCCACTGTCTTGTCGGACGGTCCGTCGTAGTTGGGTCCTTCCCACCAGCGATGCGTCTCGCGATCGATGATGTTGCGGTTGACGTTGATGTAGGAGACGCCTTCGCCGTAGGCCATCTGCGCCGGTTGCAGGCGCGCGGCGGCCTGGACGACCGCCTCGAAGACGCGGTCGGCGTAACCGGGCGCCGCGCCACGAGGCACGCTGTGAGCGTGGGTCGCGGTCAGGATAAGCTGGTCGCGGGGGATGCCCAGCTCACGCTCGGCCCGATCCGCCACGGCGTTCCAGGTGTCGTTGCCGACCGCGCCGGCGTCGACCGTGACCATGGCTGCCCGAGTCCGGCCGTTGTCCACGACGATCGCCCGCGCATAGAGGGGATCGTGCACGCCGAGGAAACCCTGCGGAAGCGCGGCGGGGTCCGGGGTGATGTCCACCCGTGCAGCTCCCGCCTTCAGACCGGCAGAGGCGACCGCGGCGGTCGTCGCGGCCTGGGCCGCGCCGCCGGTCGAGGCCAGCACCAGGCCCACGGCCATCACGCCGCCCAGAAGCCATGGCTTGTTCATCGCTGTCTTCTCCCTTGAACTCGTCCTTGTCATGACGCGATTCACCAGCGCTTGCTGATCTCGAAGGACCAGATGCGGCCGTAGGGATTGGCCTGTTGGTTGTCGAAGGCGCTGGTTCCGGTCAGCACGACGTTCGGATCTTCGTCCGTGAGGTTCTGGATCGACACAGAGAAGCGAATGCCGTCCGTCCAGGGCGGGCCGAAATCTCTGAGCTCATACGCCACGGTGGCGTCCAGGGTCGTCCAGGACGGCACGCGCGACACCGGCTGCAACACGCCGCCCACCGTCACCGGCGCCGTGTTCATGTAGGAGCCGACATAGTTGACGAAGAGGTTGGCGTTGACCGGGCCGTGGCGCAGGCCGACCTGGCCGCGAACGCGGCGGCTGACCGGGTTGTTGAGGGTGTCCAGCACATCGACCAGGCCCGACGACGGCGACAGGGTCTGCTTGAGGTTGAGGATCTCCGTCCAGGCGATGCTGGTGGAGAACTGGCCGATGGGGATTTCCCGCGTGTAGCGCGCCTGAATGTCCAGGCCGTCCTGCTCCACCAGGCCGAAGTTCTGCGCCTGGCCGTTGAGATAGGCGGTCAGGGAGCAGAAGGGCGTTCCCGTGAACGGGATGGGATAGGGCGCGGTGACGAACGGCAGATAAACGGGGTTATAGGTCGAGGGATCGCCTTCGACGCAGGTCGCCGGCTGGGGCGCCGCGACGATGTAGTCGGCGTAGTCCGCGCGGTTCTGGGCCGTGGCCAGGAAGTTGCGCAGCTGGTCGCCCAGGGTGACGATCTTGTCCTTGTATTCGATGTTGTAATAGGTCGCGCCGACCGTCAGGCCGTCCAGCCAGTGCGGCGCATAGTCGAAGCCCAGAGAGTAGGTCGTGGCCTTCTCGGGCACGAGATTGTTGTTGCCGCCCTGGATACGCGCCAGGACCGCGCTCGTGCCGGTCGCCGTGTTGGTGACCGGAATCGCCGGGTCTCCCGCGCCGTTCGGAACCGAGATGGGGATGAACATCGTCACCACATCCTCGTTGTTTTCCTGCAGGCTGGGGGCGCGGAACGACTTGCCCCAGGTGCCGCGCACCGTCAGGTCCGAGATCGGCTCCCACGTCAGCCCGATCTTCGGATTGGTGGTGTCGCCGAAGTCGGAATAGCGCTCGTAGCGGGCGGCGAGGCTCAGATCGAGGCGGTTGACCAAGGGCACGCCCATGTCCGGCCCGACCAGGGGCGCGAAGATTTCGCCGAACACGGAGGTGACCTCGCGGGTCTTGTCGGCCGTGTAGGTCGGGATATAGGCGTTATCGATCCGCGTGGTGGTGCCCGCGTTGCGGTACTCGCCCTTCACCTCAAGGTATTCGCCGCCCACCGCCGCGCGAACCTGGCCTGCAGGAACCGCGAACAACGGCCCGTCGAACTTGGCCACGATATCGGTGAGCGTCGTGGTGTTCCGCTCGCGGTTCGCGCCGAAGATGCGCGACCGCACATCGTCGCTGATCGGCTCCGGACTGAACGGATTGAAGGAAGGGTCACCAGCGGCCAGCAGCGCGTTCAGCGCCGTGGTGTTGACGATGCCGGAGGATGGCCCCTCCTCGCACTGGCAATTCTCGGCCGAGGCGTAGGTGCCGTACAGGTCCATGCGCCAGTCGGCCGCCAGGTTGGCCGTCACGCCCACGGTGTTGGAGAAGCTCCGCTCGGTGGCGATCAGCCATTTCCGACCGAAATCCTTCGCCCAGGGATAGCGGACGGACAGAGCCGCCCCCGGCGCGACGCCCGGAATGCCGTCGATATAGTAGGGATTGCTCGCCGGGACCGTCAGGCTGCCGATGCTGTAGCTCTGATTGATGCTGTCGCGCGCGTTGTAGAAGCCTTGGTAATAAAGCTTCGCATTGGGCGTCAGGTCGTAGTTGACGAAGGCGGTCACCGAATCCCGCTTCCGTTCCGGCAGGTAGTCGGTGAACTCAGCCGTATCGACCACGTCGGCGCCCGGGATCAGGTCGGACGCCGTCAGGTCGCCATTCGGACGGTCGCGCGCCACGCTGTAGTATTGGATCACGCCGCCGCCCTGGGCGACGATCACGGGAACGGCGGCCGAGACGTTGGTCCCGTCGACGCGATAGTCGTTGCCGCGGAAGCGCCGCAGGTCCTGGCTCAGGAAGGGGCTGGAGCTCCTCAGCATGGCGCTGCGATCTTCATGGTCGTAGGCCAGTACGAAGTTGCCGCGCGCCCACGATCGGCCAAGCACCGCCGAGACGCCGTACTGGTCGTAGCCATCGGTGGTCGAATACCGCCCGGTCACCTCGGCGCCGTCGAAGTTCTTGCGCAGGATGAAGTTGACCACCCCGCCCACGGCGTCGGTCCCGTAGACCGCCGAGGCGCCGTCCGTGACCACCTCGATGCGCTCCAGGGCCGCGATCGGAATCTGGTTGGGATCGCCGAAGGCCGAGACCGTGCCGCTCGGCGCGATCCGACGTCCGTCGACGAGCAGCAGGGTGGCGTTGGAACCCAGGCCGCGAAGGTTCAGCGCAGTCCCGCGCCCGCGATTGGTGCTGGCGTCCTGCGATCCGGACGTCCGCGACTCGTCGATGCCGATGTTCTGCAGCTGCGGCAGGGTGCGCACCACGTCCGCGGTGCTGGTCAGGCCGGTGTTCTTGATCTCTTCGCGCGTCAGCGGGACCGTGGCCGAACCAACCGGCTTGATGCCGCGGATGCTGGTGCCGGTCACGACGATGTCGCTGACCGTGGCGACTTCGTCCTGCGTTGTCTGGACGGGCGGCGCCTCGACGCCGTCCGCGTCCTGTGCATTGGCCTGGCCCGCGACGCCCAGCACCAGCGCCAGGGCCGTCGAGGCCGTTGCAATGCGGCGCGTCCGACGGGACGCAATTCGACTGTCGTTGGAATACATCACTTCCTCCTCCCGTTATTCCCGCCACAACCGCAATCGGTTGCATCTTTAACTGCGGGCTTTTTGTTACCTAGCACTCAATCACATGATGCAATCGTTTGCAAGCCTTCTATTGCGCTTGGTCAGCCAGCGCCATGGCGCCGAACAGACCGGACCGGCCTTCGAGGCCGGGGGCGACCAGATAGTCGTCTCCGGCCGGGTCAGGCAAAGCGGCGACATAGCCCGCCAAGGCTCGTCCAAGGGCCCGGCGGGCATGGATCAGAACCTCGGGGCGCCGCCCGACGCCTCCGCCAATGACGACTCGCTCAGGCGCCGCCGTCAGCGCCAGCATGGCGCAGGCCTCGCCCAGATAATCCCCGACCAGAGCCCAGATCGGATCGTCTTCGCCGGCCCTCTCGGCCCGGAAGCCCAGCCGCTCCTCAACCGCCGGACCACAGATCAGGCCTTCCAGGCAGTCGCCATGCCAAGGGCAGCGGCCGGCGTAGGCGTCGCCCGTCGCACGGCGGATTCGAAGATGGCCGCCCTCGGGATGGGAATGGCCATGCACCGGACGGCCATCGACCACCAGGCCGACGCCGACGCCTGTGCCGACCGTGATGTAGGCGTGGGACCCAAGACCGGCAGCAGCGCCCCAGCGACCTTCGCCGATCGCCGCCCCGTTGACGTCGGTGTCCAGGACCACCTCGACGCCGAGCCGATCCGCGAGCCGGCCGGCCACGTCCGCCCCCTCCCAGCCTGGCTTCGGCGTCGGACCAATCCGCCCGAAGTCCGAACGGGCGAGATCGACCCCGACCGGACCGAAAGACGCGACGCCGATCCGCCCAAAGCCCAACCCGTCCCGCCGAAACTGCTCGAAGGCGTCGCAGACGGCGTCCAGGGTCTGGTCGGGCGTCGTGGTGGCGATCTCCACGACAGGTCCATGCCGCCCGGGCCCGGCGCCGACGCAGACCACCGCCCGCGTCCCTCCCAGCTCCAGCGCCCCGACCTGCGTCAACGCACCACCTCCAGCCATAGCGCCTGATAGGGCGCCATCTCGACGATCTCCCCCGTACCGACCCGGTCGGACAGCAGATCACGCCAGGCCGGAGCGCCGACGACCGTCGGCGCCTGCGTCGGTCGATCCGAAAGATTGACCAGGATCTGGACCCTGCCGTCGCCGGCGCCGCGCGTGAACGACACGACCGGGTCCGGCCCGTCCGTGGACAAGACAAGCGGACTGCGCGCATCGAACGCCTCGCGCCCGCGACGGATGGCGATCATCCTGCGAAAGGCCGAGCCCACGCCCGTTGCATCGCCCGATCCTGCAGCGCCCCAGTCCATCGCGGGCCGCTGCAGCCAGCGGCCTTCGCCCGCGCGCTCCGGGTCGGTTCGCCACGCCTCGTCGTTCGCCAGCGCCAGTTCGTCGCCCATGTAGATCACCGGCGCGCCGTCCAGGGCGAAGCAGAGCGCGTACAGAGCGACCAGTCGACTCGCCCCCCAGGGATCGGAGGGATCGTCCATCCCGACCAGCGAGGCGGTCATGCCGTTCACGCTGGGGACGCCGTTGAATTCCTGGAACACCTCGCCCCTGCCGAAACAATCCGGGCGTCGATCCGTGAGCCTCAGCGCTGCCTCGCGCTGGTCGGCCGGAGACACCGCGGGGCTCAGGGCCGAGAAGATGATGTCGTCATGGCAGCGGACATAGTTGATCCAGACGCCGTCGTCGGGCTTGGCCGCCGCTTCGGCGATCAACCGGCGCGCAGGCTCGCCCGACCCCAGCGCGATGGACGCCCACAGGGCGGCCATGACGCCGTTGTTGTAGGCCAGGTCGCATTCCGGGCGGGTCTCGCCGAAGTAGGGCAGCACCTCCGGCAGGCGTTCGATCGCCTCCGCCTTCAGGACCACCGCCGGCGACAGCATCGACAGCAGCGCGCGCCAGGCGGTCAGTATCCTGTGGACCTCGGGTCGGTTGCGGCTGTTGGTGCCGGCCTCCTTCCAGAGGAAGGCGGTGGAATCCAGACGGAAGCCCGCCACCCCACGGTTCGCCAGGTTCAGGATGACGGAGGTCATTTCCAGAAAGACATCGGGATTGGCGTAGTTCAGATCCCATTGGTACGGATAGAAGGTGGTCCACACCCAGGCGTCGGCTTCGTCCACGCGGGTGAAACTGCCCGGCGCGCTGTCGGGGAAGATGTCGATCAGCACCTCTTCCCAGGCGGCGACCTCGGCGTCCGTGCGCATGAAATGGAAATAGTCGCGATAGCGAGGGTCGCCCTGGCGCGCGGCGACCGCCCAGCGGTGGTCATCGGCGACGTGATTGCAGATCAGGTCGATGACGACATTGACGCCCTGTATCCGCGCCATGTCCAGCATCCGCTGGAAGTCGTCCAAGGTTCCCAGCGCCGGATTGACGTCCTCGAAGTCGGCCACCGCGTACCCGCCGTCGCTTTCGCCCGCGCGCGGCTTCAGAAGCGGCAGCAGATGAAGGTAGCTGACGCCCAGATCGGACAGATAGGGCAATCGATCCGGCAGGGCCGCCAGCGTCCCCGCGAACCGGTCGACATAGGCCGAATAGCCGACCACCGAGGCGGCCCGCCACCACCCGTCGGCCGGAGCGGCGCGATCCCACTCGACCAGCGCCGGCGCGCGCGCCGCGATCGCCGAATCCACGCGGTCCCGCACCCGCCCCAGCCAACTCTGGAAGCCTGGCGAGTTCCCGTAAACGGCCTCCAACGCCTCGCAAGCCACGCGCCATTGCGCCTCGGTCGCGTCGTCGCTCGACGAATTCCCGGCCGCTACGGAGAGGTGCGTCATCCTGATTCCTTCCCTGCCCCGTCCTTTGGACGAAGCTACGCAAACGATTGCCCTAACAGGCGCGCCGCTTGATCGACCTCGTTGACCGGGCGGATTCTAAGCGGCGTTCATCGTCTATGCTATCGATTGCATTGCCCGTCAATCACGTTACAACGGCAGGCGTGGCCGACGTGAGATCGGCGCGGAGGACCCCATGACGACCGATCACGCGCCCGCGCGCGGCAATGTCCGCCTGCTCAAGATCCTGACATTCCTGATGTTCGCCATGTTCGCCATGACGACCGATGCGGTCGGGGTGATCATTCCGCACGTGATCGAGCGGTTCCGGCTGGGCATGACCGCCGGCGGCGCCTTCCAGTACGCCACCATGTCCGGAATTTCGATCGCGGCGATCGGCCTGGGCTTCCTGGCCGACCGATGGGGGCGCAAGTGGACGATCATCGCTGGATTGATGCTGTTCGGCGTCTCCTCGGCCCTGTTCGCGGCCGGCCACGACTTCCTGTTCTTCGTCGCCCTCCTGTTCGTGTCCGGCGTCGGCATCGGCGTGTTCAAGGCGGGCGCCCTGGCCCTGATCGGCGACATCTCGACCTCGACGCGCGAGCACGCCGCAACCATGAACACCGTGGAGGGCTTCTTCGCGATCGGCGCCATCGTCGGCCCCGCCGTGGTGGCCTACCTGCTGCAGGTCGGAGCGGACTGGAAATGGCTTTACGTGATCGCGGCCGCCCTGTGCTTCGGGTTGATCGTCGCCGCCTTCGGCGCCCGCTACCCCGCCGCGCCCAAGGCGGCGAAGACGCCTGAACCGCGTCGTCCGTCCGACACCTTGGAGTTGATGCGGGATCGGCACGCACTGGGCTTTGGCGCGGCCCTGATGCTGTACGTCGCGGCCGAGGCGGCCGTCTATGTCTGGGCGCCCACCTATCTGGCCGGGTACGATGGCGCGCTGATCTGGTTCGCCCTCTATGCGGTGTCGATCTTCTTCGTCCTGCGCGCGATCGGCCGGTTTCTGGGCGCCTGGCTGCTGTCGCGTCTGCGGTGGCAGTCGGTCCTGGCGCTCTGTTCGGCCGGCGTCCTGGCCTGCTTCCTCGCCGCCGCCATCGGCGGGCGCGGCGTCGCCACCCTCGCCCTGCCCTTCTCCGGCCTGTTCATGTCGGTGCTCTATCCGACCATCAACTCCAAGGGTATCAGTTGCTTCCCGCGCGCCCGCCACGGCGAGGTCGCGGGGTTGCTGCTGTTCTTCACCTGCGTCAGCGCGGTGCTCGCCCCGCTGGCCATGGCCGCGCTCAGTGACGCGATGGGCGATCCCAAATGGAGCCTGTATCTCGCCAGTCTATGCTGCCTGGTCTTGACGACTCTCTGCGTCTGGAACCTCGCCGCCGACCCGACTCAGGCCCGTCTGGCCCAGCGGGATGAGGAAGATTATCGCGACGCGGGACCCGTATGAGTCGTTGCAAGATCGCGCCATCCAGATGGCCGCGTTGCGCCAGCCCGTGCTGTCAGTCTAACGCTAACTTGTCTCCGCTGAGGGTCGTCGTAAATGACTGACCGGGGACGATTTTCATGAAACCGCTGTCGTTCAAGCGCCACCGCTTCCCGGCGGAGGTGATCCGCCATCCGGTCTGACTGTATTTCCGGTTCAACCTCAGCCTTCGCGATGTCGATGAGCTTCTGGCCCTGCGCGAGATCTACGTCACTTACGAAACCATCCGCTGCTGGACGAAGAAGTTCGGCCCGCTGATCGCCAGACGGCTGAAGAAGCGCCGGCCGGCGCCATCGCCGCGCTGGCATCTCGACGAAATGCGCTGTTGGATCGGCGGGAGGCGAATGTATCTCTGGCGCGCAGTCGATGACGAAGGTGAGGTCCTCAACCTTGTGTTCAGTGACGGCTGGATACGGAAGCGGCATTGAAGCTGCTGGGCCGCCTGCTGCGTAACCAACCCATCGAGCCAGCAAGGATCACGACCGACGGCTTGGCGTCATACGGCGCCGCGCTTCTGGAACTCGGTCTGTCTCAGGTGCACAGACCGGGCCGACCTCGAGAAAACAACCGGGTCGAGAACGCCCACCTGCTGACGTGCCCCCCTCTGGTCCCTCGATCATTATGAGAGCCCAGGGGGTTGATAGCTGATCAGCTTCGCCTGCGGGAGCGGCCGTGCGGCGGAGTTGATCACGTTGCGCAGCCGAACGGCCGCGGGGTTCAGGCGAACCGCCTCCGGGGGCAGCACGTCAATGGGGCGCGGCATGAAGGCTGAGGTGCACGAGATCCTCCAAAAGAAAGGCCGTCGCCCTTTCCAAGGCGACGGCACGATAAGTCGCAAGACCAGGTGCTTAGTAAGCGATGCTAAGGTTAAGCCCGATGGTACGGGGCTTGCCGGCAAAGCGCACCACAAGGTTCGCGTTCGAGGAAACAGAGGTCCAGTAGTACTCATCAGTCAGGTTGCGCCCCCACAGGCTGAGCTTCCAGCGACCGTCCAGCGCATAGAGACCAACGCTGCCGTTCAGGGTGCCGTAGGCGTCCATCTCGAACAGGGGCCCTTCGCTGAGGTCGGACGCCGATTCAGATTGCCAGCGGTAGTTCAGAGCCGCATTGACACCGAGATCGCTGGACACCGGAGCGTCGAACATCGCCGTTCCGCTGATCTGCCATTCCGGGCTGTTGGGGAATGCGACGCCGTCGTAGTGTTGCGGCAAACCCGAAGCATTGGTTCCATTGTAATCAATGACTTCCGTCGTCAGGTTCAAGGCCGATCCGGTCAGGGTCAGATACTCGTGCGCCCGCCAGGTGGCGTCGACTTCAACCCCGTAGGCGCGGGATTCCGGAACGTTCTGCAAACGACGAAGCGCCGTGTAGATGGGATCGGCAAAATAGACCGACAGCTGCTTGTCGCTATAGTCATAGTAAAAGGCCGAAGCGTTCAGCTGGACCGCCCCGTCCGCCAGACCGGCCTTTACCCCAGTTTCATAGGCCAGAAGTGTTTCCTGCAACGCTGGCGCGTTCTGCGTCGAAACGTTAGCGGCGTTGATAGGCGTGTTCCCCGCCTTCGCGCCCTCTGACACTGAGGCGTAAACCAAAACGTTGGGCGCCGCCTGCCAGTCCAACGCCAGACGCCAGGAGACGTTATCTTCATCAACCGTGTGCTGACCCAGTTCGAAGCGCTCGGTGTCTGGGTTGTAGGTATTACAGGCGTTCCTCCCGATCGTATCCGGGATCACGCCGTAGTTAAGGAAGATCAGATAACGATTCACGACGTTGACATTCGCAAGCATGCTGCCGTTGTCGTCGCCAGAGCAGCCTTCGTAGTTGTGGACGTCGTTTGTGAACCGGATACCCGTCGTCAGCGACAGGTCGTCGCGAATGCTCCATTCAGCATGGGCGAAAAGGCTCTTCGTCTCCGCTTCAATGGCACCGATGTCACGGAAGCCGCGGAACGATGCCGCCATCTCAGCCGCAGTGTAACCCTCCGAGTTGAAGATCGGACTTGGGAGCAACAGGTTACCATTATACCGAATAGCGGCGACGTTGGCGTTGTCGCCCATCCGCGTCTGGTTGCCATCAATCAGATCATCCTTGGCGTAGTACGCGCCAATCAGCCAGCGCACCCTTTCGGTCTGCCCCTCCAGGCGTAGTTCCTGTGAAAAGGACTTCACTTCGCCGGACAGCTTTTGAAGCATGATCTCATAGGGAGACCCGCTCCAGTCAGACAGGGCCTCACGCTCGAGATGATTATAGCTGGTCAGGCTGACGAGGCTCAGGGTGTCATTGATATCCCACGTGCTGCGCAGTGCCAGCGCATAGAAGGTGTCGTCCTCCTTCAGGTCCCCTTCCAGCCCGGTGACGCCGCCAACGGTCGCGCTGCGTACTCCACGAGGGGCAAAACCCGCCTCCTTGGCTGAGGTCGGCTGATTGTTGGCGATATAGTCCACCAGTCCGGCCGCATTGAACGGAGCGAAGCGTCCGCCCAGTCCCGGGTCGGTGTTGGGCGTGAAACCAATCGCCTGGCCCGCCATCGTGTCGGAATTATTTGTCCATCCTGATGCGCTGAAGTTGAAGATCAGATCACTGCGAGGGGTCCAATCCAGGCGCAGGCGCACTCCCATGCGGTCGATCTCGCCTAACTTCTCACCTGACCGAACATCTTCCTGCCAGCCCTCGCCGCTGCTTTCGCGCCTAATGGCCAGACGTCCCTTGAGGGTCTCGCTGATCGGCCCGGAGACATAGCCTTCAAAATTCAGGGTTTCGTAGTTTCCGATTTCATAGGTAGCGCCAGCTTCCAGCGTATCCGTCGGCGCATTGGTGATGAATCCCACCAGCCCTGCGGTGGTGTTCCGACCATAAAGAGTGCCTTGTGGTCCCTTCAGGATCTCGACCCGGGCCAGATCAAAGATCGGACCGCTGAGCATGAACGGATAAGCGTACGCCGCTTCATCGACATAGGAGCCCACAGTCGAGGTGGATGACAGATTGATGGTGTTAAAACCGATACCTCGCAGGGTGTAGATAGGCACCCCGTGGTAGCCTTGGGTCACAGTAAAGCTGGGGGCGACCGTCGAGATGTCGCGTATATCGGTGACGTGCAGTTGGTCCAGGGTTTCATCGGTGAAGGCTTGAATCGCCATGCCGACCGAGTTGACGCTTTGCTCCCGGCGCTGGGCCGTTACGACGATATCATCGACCGTTGAATGGCTCTGGGCCACCTGATCCTGGTCCTGCGCCCAAGACGGGGTCGCCAAAAGCAGGCTTGCGGCAATCAGGGTGGTCCCTGCCATCAGCCGCGTCCGGTATCCTCTAAATCCAGTCATTCTCATCCTCCCGTTTATGGAAGCGGCTGCTAACGTCCGCTTTATGTTCGTGAAATTAATCCGCTCAGGCCGCACTCAGAGGCTGCCGTCGTCGGCGCGTGAACAGGTATGTGGGCGGCAGCCCCAGTCGTCGGCACGCCTGAACAGGAGCTGATCCCGGGATGGGCACTCGATCCAACGTTGCGCCGAGCACCTTCAGAAAGGTTCTCTCCCATCGACGGATGCGCCATTCCGATCCGAGTCCCAGTCGCGCGATCACGCCTGAAGGCAGCAGGTCGATCCCGGCCCGAATGACCATCTGCTGGAGCCAGCGGAGGCCGCGTGGCAGCGTCTCCACTGCCATGACGATATCCAGAAATTCGAGAATGATCGGGTGCGCCTCCAGTCGAGGCTCCATCCGCTCGAAAAGCGCCTTTTGGTCCGCGAGTGATGCAGGCTTGGACACGGCGCCGAACAGCCGCGCCGACACCTGAGATTCTGCGTAGAATAGCGACCGCTCCTCATCCGTGAGGGGCGACCCATAGGCGGCGTACGCTTCCATAAAGCCGTAATCGACGGTGGCCTGAACCCAGTTCAGCAACTCGACGTCGTCGGCCCGGTAATCTTGCCCATCCGGTGTTGTTCCCGCGACACGCGCGTGCATGCGCCCGACGTTGGAGATCAGACGACTGGCGACATCGGCTGGGGCGTAGATTGTCGCCAGGGTCGCAATGCCTGTCCTACGGATACGGCTCAGCGGATCGGTGCGAAAGATGGAGTGCTCCCACACGCCGGTCCGCACGCGAGGTTCGCCGAGCTCAAGCAGCACCGCAGCAATCCCACCGATCAGCACCGTCAGAGGGTTTTTGTAGACGCGCCATGCAACGGAATCGGCCGGGTAGAGGGCGGCAGCACCAGGAGGACGCAGATAGTCGATCGTCGGCCCCACAACTGTGCCGACGCGACGAGACGCGACCTTTGCAGGCTGCGCGTTGATGGCGGTGTCCATGCTCATTGATGCATTCCACGCTGATCGCCACGGCCAAGACGGCTTTTATTTAGTCAATCAATTACATTAGTCTTGCGGCATGGGCAGCTATCAGGCTTGATAGGTCGATGATCGTCGAACAAACATCGCTGGAACGAGCCGCAGCGCAGGTCGCGGAGCGAGGCGCGCAAGTCGGTTTGCCGCATGTCGCCGCCTGGGCGGATTTGTCGTCCGCCAAGCCCGCGCTGGACGCTGTAGGCCAACCGATTCCACTGCTTTTCGAGTTTACCCAGACCGCACGGGACTACTGGCGCCAAACCGACCTGGCCCTACGCAATGCTGTGGTGACAATCGTCCGGCACCTGTCAGAGCCGTTCTATTACAGTGACGGTGAGATCGGCAGTTGGCGCCCCATCACGATCGACCCCCGGCTGACCAGCCGTATGCGCGAGAGCAACTATAACGTCCGGCGATCCATCGTCGCGCCTGTGCACCTCGCTCGATCCGTCATTGGCGCAGTTGTCTGGGCCACAGACCGGGATGACACAGACGTGCGGTCTATCTTCGAAAAGCACTCTGACCAGATGTACGCTGAGGCTACTCGTTTCATCGCTGCATGCGATGAAACGATGAATGGACCGGCGGACGTGTCACCGATTTCGCTGACCCGCCGAGAAATCCAGTGCCTGAAGCTTGTCGCAGCGGGAAAGAGCGACGGCGACATCGCCCAGATTATGGGCCTCACCTCCCCCACCGTTCGATTTCACCTGCGCAATGCGGGCGGAAAGCTCGGACGAAGCGGTCGCCTGCGCATCGCGCAACGCGCCGCATCCCTTGGCTTCGTCAGTATCCGATGAGTGCAATGACCCAGAACAATTCAGCCAAATCCGGCGCGCCCCCCTCGGGGCGCCGTCGGGACTCATCCTCCCGCGATCTGCTTCTGGACGCAGCTGCATCGCTGATGAGCGAGCGCGGTTCCGTGAATTTCACCTTCACCGATATCTCGGCGCGTTCAGGGCTGAATTCGGCCCTGGTGCGCTACCACTTCGGAAGCAAGGAAGGGCTGCTCATGGCCCTTCTTGAACGGGACGCCGGTGGCACCTTTCAAGCTCTCGACAGGCTGGTTAGCGCCGACCTGGACGCCGCAAGCAAGCTACGCCGACACATCGAGGGGGTGATCAAGATCTATCACCGACACCCCTATATGAATCGACTGATCGGCATCCTGAGCACCGAGATCGACTCAGAGACAGCGCGCTTCATGTCCGAACGGTTCACCAGACCGCTGGCCGACGCCCAGCGCGCCATCCTTGATCAGGGAGTGGCGGAAGGCCGCTTCCGGAAGATTGACCCTACGCTGTTCTACTTTTCGGTCATCGGGGCCTGTGATCACCTTTTCCACGCGCGCAGCGCCCTGAAACACGCCTTTGGCATCGATCAGATCGATGACGACTTGCGACAACGCTACGCCCGGCATCTTACCGACCTGCTTTTGGGAAGCGTCCTGCTAAATCCAGAACAGGCTTGAAGATTTTAATTAACTGAGTGATTAGTACATTAGCGACGCGCGATGACGTCGGTATGGGGAGGACGAACGTGTTCAAGCGCAACCGGAAGCCGCAGGCGCTGCCGCCTATCGATCACGCTGCAATGCCTACGCTGTCCGACATCCCGGCCTATTTCGCTAAACGCCAGCCGAGCGCCATCGCCACAACTTTCGCGGCACGAAACACGGACTGGGCGACACTCCATCAAAGAGCCAATCAGATAGCGAGTGCATTGGCCCAACAAGGCGTCAGACCCGGCGACCGGGTCGCCTTCGTGGGCAAGGGCAGCGATGAGTTCTTCGAGATCCTGTTTGGCGCCGCTCGCGCTGGCGCCGTTCTGTGCCCTATAATCTGGCGTCTGGCGGCGCCCGAGATCATCAACATCACCCGCGATTGCGGCGCACGGGTACTCTTTGTCGCTCCTGACCAGTTCGATCGTGTGGAGACCTTCCGCGCAGAGCTTCCCGACACAAAACTGATCGGTCTGGAGCACGGCGGCGACCTGACGCAATTCTCTGTCTGGCGCGATCTCGCGCCGTCGAAAGACACTCCCACGACCGTTGTTCCCGGGGATGTGGCGCTGCAACTCTACACCTCGGGCACCACCGGCCTGCCCAAGGGGGTGATGCTGACCCACGGCAACCTGCTGCGGGGCCGCGCCGAAGCCGCGGCGACCAAGATGCCCTGGAACGAGTGGGAGTCGAACGACGTCAACCTGGTGCCCCTGCCGATGGGGCATATCGGTGGAGTGGGCTGGGCCATCGTCGGCTATTTCAACGGCGCTCGCACCGTGGTGCAGCCTGAGTTCATCCCCGATGCGGTGCTGAACGCCATCGAGCATGAGGGCGTGACCAAGCTGTTCGTCGTGCCGACGGCCCTGCATATGTTGCTGCTGCACCCCCGTGTGCGCCAGATCGACTACAGCAAGCTGCGCCACATCCTGTACGGCGCCTCGCCTATCGCACTGGATCTGCTGCGCGAGGCGACCGAGGTGTTCGGCTGCGGCTTTTGCCAGCAATACGGCGCGACAGAGACCTGCGGCACCATCGTCTATCTGCCGCCCGAGGACCACGATCCAGCGGGCAACAAGCGGATGCGCGGCGCGGGCCTGCCGATGCCGGGCGTCGAGTTGAAGATCGTGGATCGCGACGGCGCCTCCCTGCCGCCGGACGAGGTGGGCGAGATCGTCACCCGTTCGGCCGCCAATATGGCCGGCTACTGGAAACAGGCGGCTCAGACATCCGACGTGCTGGACGCCGACGGCTGGTTCCGCACCGGCGACGCCGGCTATCTGGACGCGGACGGCTATCTGTATATCGCCGACCGCTTCAAGGACATGATCTGCACCGGGGCCGAGAACGTCTATCCGAACGAGGTCGAGAACGCGATCTTCGGCCATCCGGCGGTGCAGGAGGTCTCGGTCATCGGCGTTCCCGACGAACGCTGGGGCGAGGCGGTCAAGGCCATTGTGGTGCTGAAGCCCGGCGCGGCGGCGGCAGAGGCGGACATCATCGCCTTCGCCCGCACCCGGATCGGCGGGTTCAAGGTGCCCAAGTCGGTCGACTTCATCGACGCCCTGCCCCGCAACCCGTCAGGCAAGATCCTGCGCCGGGCGCTACGCGATCCATACTGGGAAGGCCGCGAAAGGCAGATCAACTAGGATGGCCGCCTCGCAATCCGCCGCTCTCGACGCCTTCCGCGCCGAGATTCGAGACTGGCTGGCCGCCAATCTGCCCGCCCACCTGCGCGAGGTGGGTCGCAAGGCGACCAGCGTCTTCACCGACAAGGAACCCAGCCTGGAATGGCAGCGCATCCTGCATGCGCGCGGATGGGCCGCGCCCAGTTGGCCGGCCGAGTACGGCGGCCCCGGCTGGGACGAGACGCGCCAGCATGTCTTCGCCGCCGAATGCGCCCGCGCGAACGCGCCGAACCTGGCTCCCATGGGGCTGAAGATGGTCGGTCCCTGCATCATGCGCTTCGGCACGCCCGAGCAGAAGGCGCACTACCTGCCCCGCATCCTGTCGGGCGAGGACTATTGGTGCCAGGGCTATTCCGAGCCTGGCGCCGGGTCGGACCTGGCCAGCCTGTCGTTGCAGGCGCGGCGGGACGGCGGCGACTATGTGCTGAACGGCTCCAAGATCTGGACGACCCACGCCCATTTCGCCAACCGCATGTTCTGCCTGGTGCGCACCGGCAAGGAGGGGCGGCCGCAGGCGGGGATCACGTTCCTGTTGCTGGATATGGACACGCCCGGAATCCGGGTCGATCCGATCATCACCCTGGCCGGGGATCATGAGCTGAACCAGGTCTTCTTCGACGAAGTGCGCGTGCCCGTCGCCAACCGCCTGGGTGAAGAAAACCAGGGCTGGGGCGTCGCCAAATATCTGCTCGAGTTCGAACGCTCCAGCGCCTATGCGGCCTCGCTGCGGGTCCAGCTGGCGCAGGTACGGACGATGTTGCAGGACGAGCCGGACGGGCGCGGCGGCCGCTTGATCGACCATGCGACCTGGCGCGCCCACTTGGCCGACGCCGAGGCTCTGGTGGACGCCATCGAGGCCAGCGAGGACGGGGTGACGGCCCTGATCGCCGCAGGCGGCAACCCCGGCCCGGCGGCGTCGATGCTGAAGGTTCAGGGCGCCGAAGCCCAGCAGTCGCTGCAGAAGCTGGCTGTGCGGATCGCCGGCCCCTTCGCCGCGATCGACGACGAGGCGGCGCGCCGTCCGGGTGGTCCAAGCGGCGTCGCGCCGGACTTCAGCCTTCTGGCCCTGCCCCGCTATCTGAACGGCCGGGCCGCCTCAATCTATGGCGGGTCGAACGAGATTCAGCGGGGCATCATCGCCCGAACGCTGGGCGTCTAGGCAACCCACCTGACCTCAGGCAGCGGCGCGGTCCAGGATGCGCTCCTGATGAAAGGCCGCGTCGCCCAATTCGGTTTGAATCAGGGTCAGTCGCTTGAAGGCGTGGCTGACCGACAGCTCCTCGGTCAGGCCGATGGCGCCGTGCAGTTGCACCGCGCCCTCGCCCACCGCCTCGCAGGCGGCGTCCACGGCCAGTTTGATCCCTGAGACCAGGCGCGCGCGGTCAGGCGCGGCCTCGAACAGCTTCAGCCCCGAGCGGGTCACGGCCTCGGCGCGGGCCAGGGCCATCGCCATGTCCGCCAGTCGGTGCTGCAAGGCCTGGAAGGCGCCGATCGGCTGTCCGAACTGGCGCCGGGTGCGAACATATTCCAGCGTCGCGTCCATCATGTGCCGCATGACGCCCAGGGCCTCGGCCGACTGGATCAGCACCCCCACGTCCAGCGCGCGCTCGATGATTTCCAGCCCCCTGCCCGGCTCGCCGATCAGCCGATCCGTTTCGACGACGACGCCGCTCAGGATCACGTCCGCCGCCTGCTGGCCGTCGAAGGTCGGATAGGCGACCAATTCCAGCCCAGGCGCTGTTACGTCCACCAGAAACAGCGATATCCCCTGCGGCGTCAGCGCCGAGACGATCAGCGCATCCGCCCAGGGCGCGGCCCGCACCATGGTCTTGCGACCGCTCAGCCGCCATCCTTCGCCGTCGGCCCGCGCGTCTGTCTCTATCGCGTCCGGCCGATAGCGCGAGCCGCGCTCGAGCAGGGCGGGCGCCACGATCGCCTCGCCCTCGATCACCTCCGACAGCAACGCGTCAGCCGTCGGGCCGCCGTCGCGCAGCAGTTCGCCGGCGATGGCCACCGATTGCAGCAGCGGCTCGTTCACCAGATGCCGCCCGCAGGCCTCGGCCACGATGGCCAGATCGGCGACCTCGCCCCCCACGCCGCCGACCGCCTCGCCCTGGGCTATGCCCAGCACGCCCAGCTCCTGGGCCAGGCGCCGCCACCAGTCCGCACGGCGCCCTGACGGGCCGGCCAGGGTCCGACGCAGGGTTTCATAGTCGCAGGTGTTCTGCACGAAGGCGGCGACACTCTGCGTCAACAGTTCACGATCTTCCGCCGACAAACCGCCCATGATGCCGCTTTCCCTTGCGATCTCTGCAACTTTATTTAATCGACTAATGAACGAAGTCCAATCTCACGCCAAGAGGAAAGCGCCGTCATGTTGGATACGCGCAGTCGCACCGCCTTCGACGAGTCCCACGAACAGTTCCGCGACAGCGTCCGTCGCTTCTTCGCCCAAGAGGCCGGGCCGCATCTGGATCGCTGGGAGCATGAGGGCGCGGTCGAGCCCGAGTTCTGGCGCAAGGCGGGGGAAGCCGGGCTGCTGTGCCCTACCGTGCCCGAGGCTTACGGCGGGCTGGGCCTAGATTTCGGCTTCAACGCCGTGGTCGCTGAGGAGCACGCCTATATCGGCTGTCCGTCGGGCATGACGCTGCAGTCGGACATCATCGCCGACTATCTGATGGCCTATGGCTCGGAGGAGCAAAAGCAGAAATACCTGCCCAGGATGGTCTCGGGCGAACTGATCACCGCCATCGCCATGACCGAGCCCGGCGCCGGTTCGGACCTGCAGGCGGTCCAGACAACGGCCCGGCGCGACGGCAATCACTTCGTCATCAACGGCAACAAGACCTACATCACCAACGGCCAGACCGCCGGGCTGGTGATCATCGTGGCCAAGACCGACCCGACCCAGGGCGCGCGCGGCATCAGTCTGTTCCTGGTCGAGGCGGACGCCTCCGGTTTTTCGCGCGGACGCAACCTGGACAAGATCGGCCTGCACGGGGCCGATACGTCAGAGCTGTTCTTCTCGGACGTGCGGGTCACGCCCGACGCCATGCTGGGCGAGGAGGGCAAGGGCTTCTTCTACCTGATGGGTCAGTTGTCGCAGGAGCGGCTCTCCATCGCCATCTCGGCCCAGGCTGCGGCCCAGCGCGCCTTTGATCTGGCGCTCGCCTACACCAAGGAGCGCAAGGCCTTCGGCGGCACGCTGTTCGACCTTCAGAACACCCGCTTCGTGCTGGCCGACCTGGCGACAAGGCTGCAGGTGGGCTGGGCGCACCTGGATTGGGCGATCAAGCGTCACATGGCGCACGAGCTGACGGCGACCGAGGCGTCGGCCGCCAAGCTGTTCCACACCGATTTGCAATGGGAGGCCTGCGACCAGGCGCTGCAGCTGCACGGCGGCGCGGGCTATATGAACGAGTTTCCCATCGCCCGCCTGTGGCGCGACAGCCGCGTCACCCGCATCTTCGGCGGCGCCAATGAGATCATGAAGGAAGTGGTCGGCCGGTCGCTCTAGGCCGATACGAAAAGGGCGGCTCCGCGATAGAGCCGCCCTTGTCTTCATCCGCTCTGAAAAGCCGCTATTTCAGGCCCATGCGGATGGCGCCGTCCAGGCGAACGTCCTCGCCGTTGAAATAGGTGTTGCGGCACATTTCGACGGCCAGGCTGGCGTACTCCTGGGGCAGGCCCAGACGCTTGGGGAACGGCACAGAGGCGGCCAGCGCATCCTTCACAGCATCCGGCGCCGCGTTCATCAGCGGCGTGTTGAAGATGCCCGGCAGGATGGTGTTCACGCGAATGCCCTCGGCCGACAAATCCCGCGCGATCGGCAGGGTCATGCCGACCACGCCGCCCTTGGACGCCGAATAGGCCGCCTGCCCCACCTGACCGTCCTTGGCCGCGACCGAGGCCGTATTGACGATGGCGCCGCGTTCGCCATCGGCCAGCGGCTCCAGCGTCAGCATCCCCGCCGCCGACTTGGCGATGCAGCGGAAGGTGCCGACCAGATTGATCTGGATGATCTTGTTGAAGGCGTCGATCGGGAAGTGCCGGATCTCGCCCGTGTTGCGATCGCGGCTGGCGGTCTTGATCGCATTGCCGGTGCCGGCGCAGTTGATCAGAATCCGCTCCTGACCATGGGCCGCACGGGCCCTTTCAAACCCTGCGTCGACGGAGGCGTCGTCGGTCACGTCCACGCGGCAATAGACGCCGCCGATCTCGGCCGCCACGGCCGCACCGCGCTCTTCATTCAGGTCGAACAGGGCCACCTTCACGCCCTGGCCCGCCAGGGCCCGCGCCGTCGCCTCACCCAGGCCCGACGCGCCGCCGGTCACGACGGCGGAAACACCATTCAGATTCATAGTTCCATTCTTTCCGCTGGATGCCGAGAAAACCTCAGAGCGCCTCGACGATAGTGACGTTGGCGACGCCGCCGCCTTCGCACATGGTCTGCAGGCCGTGCCGCTTGCCCCGCGCCCGCAGCGCATGGACCAGCGTCGTCATCAGCTTGGCCCCAGAGGCGCCCAGCGGATGGCCCAGGGCGATGGCGCCGCCGTTGACGTTCAGCCGCGCCGGATCGGCGCCCGTCGCCTTCAGCCAGGCCAGGGGCACCGGAGCAAAGGCCTCGTTGACCTCATACAGGTCGATGTCCTCGATCTTCATTCCGGCGCGCTTCAGGGCGCGCTCGGTGGCCGGGAGAGGCTCTTCCAGCATGATGACCGGATCGCCGGCCGTGACCGTCAGATTGTGGATGCGGGCCAGTGGAGCCAGGTTGTGCGCCTTCAGCGCCGCCTCGCTGACGATCAGCACGCCCGCCGAGCCGTCGCAGATCTGGCTGGCGTTGGCGGCCGAGATGACCCCGCCTTCCTGCAACAGCTTGACCGAGCCGATGCTCTCCAGCGTCGCATCCTCACGCAGGCCTTCGTCGCGGCGATGCGTCACGCGCCCCTCGGGCGTGTCGATCTCCAGGCCCAGGATTTCGGCGTCGAAGGCGCCCGACCGCGTCGCGGCGACGCCCCGGCGATGGCTTTCCAGCGCGAAGCTGTCCAGGGTTTCACGGTCGAAGCCGTACTTCTTCGCGATCATTTCCGCGCCGATGAACTGGCTGAAGCCCTTCACGCCAAAGCGTTGCTGGATAGAGGTCGGCCACGGTCCCACTGGACTGCTGTCCGGAACCACTGGCAGGCCCATCGGCACGCGGGTCATGCTCTCGACGCCCGCGGCGATGACAATGTCCTGCACGCCCGACATCACCGCCTGGGCCGCGAACTGGATGGCCTGCTGGGACGATCCGCACTGACGGTCGATGGTCACGGCGGGCACGCTCTGCGGCAGCTTCGAGGCCAGCACGGCGTTGCGGCCGACGTGCATCGACTGTTCGCCCGCCTGTCCGACGCAGCCCATGATGACGTCATCGACCGCCGCCGGATCAATGCCGGTGCGGGCGATCAGATCGTCCAGCACGCCGGCGGCCAGATCGACCGGATGCCAGTCCTTCAACGCGCCATTACGGCGGCCGCCGGCGGTGCGGGTCGCCGCAACGATATAGGCTTGAGGAGAAGACATCGGCGAACTCCGTTTTCAGACAGGACGGAGGGGTCAGTAACAAGCGATATCGATTTAATCAATCGAACAACTAACTTGTAAGCCGGCTACGGTGGACGCATAGTCCTGTACAGCCTGGCCGTATGAAGCCGCAGGCGCCCGGAGATGTTGAATGACCGCCTTCGACACCGATTTCACCCTGACGATCGACGGCCGGGGCGTGGCTGGCGCAGCGACGATTCAGGTGCTGAACCCGGCCACGGAACAGCCGGTGACCCAGGCGCCCGCCGCGTCCCGCCAGCAGCTGGACGACGCCGTCGCCGCGGCGCGCAGAGCGTTCCCGGCCTGGCGCGATGCGCCGCTGGAACAGCGCCGCGCGGGCGTCGCCGCCATCGCCGAGGTGATCGGCGCCAATATCGAGGACTTCACCCGCCTGTTCACGCTGGAACAGGGCCGCCCGCTGAACAAGGCGGTCGAGGAACTGATGGCCTCGGCCTTCTGGGCGCAATCGATCTCGACCCACGACATTCCGGTGGTGGTGAACGAGGACACGCCCGAGCGCCGCTCGGAAACCCATCGCACGCCGCTGGGCGTCGTCGGGGCCATCGTGCCGTGGAACTTCCCCATGCTGCTGGGCGTGTGGAAGATCGCCTCGGCCTTGCTGACCGGCAATACGGTCGTCATCAAGCCGTCGCCCTATACGCCGCTGACGATGCTGAAGCTGGGCGAACTGATGCGCGACCGCCTGCCCCCAGGCGTGTTCAACGTCGTGTCCGGCGCGGACGACCTGGGGCCCTGGATGACCGCCCATCCGGGCATCGACAAGATCAGCTTCACGGGCTCCTCCCAGACCGGGCGCGCCGTCATGGCCAGCGCCGCCGACGGGTTGAAACGCCTGACGCTGGAGCTGGGCGGCAACGACGCCGCCATCGTGCTGGCCGACGCCGATGTCGATGCGATCATCGAGCCCTTGTTCTGGTCCGCTTTCGGCAACTCGGGCCAGGTCTGCATCGCGACCAAGCGGCTGTACGTTCACGCCGACATCTATGACCGCATGGCCCAGGGCCTGGCCGACTATGCGCGCAGGATGAAGGTCGGCAACGGCCTGCACGAGGGCGTCGATCTGGGGCCGGTGCAGAACCGCCGCCAGTTCGAGCGGGTCCGCGACCTGATCGTCGATTCCAAGGCGGCGGGGCACAAGTTCCTGGCCGGCGGCGAAATCCCCGAAGGCCCAGGCTACTTCATCAAGCCCTCCATCGTCGACAACCCGCCGGAGGACAGCCGCGTGGTGGCCGAGGAGGCGTTCGGTCCCCTGTTGCCGCTGCTGAAATTCACCGACATCGACGACGTGGTCGCCCGCGCCAACGCCCTGCCGCTGGGCCTGGCGGGATCGGTCTGGAGCCGCGATCTGGACAAGGCGCAGGCGGTTGCACGCCGTCTGGAAACCGGCACGGTCTGGATCAACGAGGCCCTGTATGTCGCGCCGTGGCAACCCTTCGGCGGTCACAAGGCCTCGGGCATCGGGGTCGAAGGCGGCGCCGAGGGGTTGATGGCCTATACCAACGCCCGGACCATCACCGTCAAGAAGGTCGCCTGACCCCATCATGACTGCGACGCTACTTCCCGCCTCCCCGCCCGCCGACCTGGCGCGCGGCGCCGCCATCGCGGCCCGCGTCGAGGCCTTCGTGCGCGAACAGATCGTTCCCTATGAGGGCGACCCGCGTTGCGGCGACCACGGCCCCTCGGACGATCTGGTGCGCGAGCTGAGGAATCTGGCGCGCGCGGCCGATCTGATGACGCCGCACATCCTGCCGGATGGCGCGCATCTGAGTCACCGTGCGACCGCGCTGGTGCTGCGGGCGGCGGGCCTGTCGCCCCTGGGGCCGCTGGCGGTCAACGTCTTCGCGCCCGACGAAGGCAATATGTACCTGCTGGGCAAGGCCGCGACTCCCGCGCAGAAGGCCCGCTTCCTGGAGCCCCTGATCCGGGGCGAGGCACGGTCCGCCTTCTTCATGACCGAGCCTGCCTCCGACGGCGGCGCGGGCTCTGATCCGTCGATGCTGAAGACCACGGCCGCCCCCGACGGCGACGGCTGGGTCATTCGTGGACGCAAGGCCTTCATCACCGGCGCCATGGGCGCATCGACCGGCATCATCATGGCGCGCACGGGCGACAAGGCCACGATGTTCCTGGTCCCGCTTCCCGATCCCGCCGTCCGGATCGAACGGGTGCTGGGCACTATCGACAGCTCCATGCCCGGCGGTCATTCGATCATCGCCATCGACGGGCTGAGGGTCGGCCCCGATCAGGTCCTGGGCGCGGTCGATGAAGGCTTCCGCTACGCCCAGGTCCGTCTGGCCCCGGCCCGGCTGACCCATTGCATGCGCTGGCTGGGCGCCTGCACGCGGGCGCATGAGATCGCCGCCGACTACGCCGTGCGCCGACAGGCCTTCGGCAAGCCGCTGATCGATCATGAAGGCGTCGGCTTCATGCTGGCCGAGAACCTGATCGACCTGAAACAGACCGAGCTGATGATCGACTGGTGCGCGGATGTGCTGGACACGGGCGCCCTGGCCACCGTCGAAAGCTCCATGACCAAGGTGGCGGCGTCAGAGGCGCTATACCGCATCGCCGACCGCTGCGTTCAGGTGATGGGCGGAACCGGCGTCAGCCGCGACACCATCGTCGAGCAGGTGTTCCGCGAAGTCCGCGCCTTCCGCATCTATGACGGCCCGACAGAGGTTCATAAGTGGAGCCTGGCAAAGACCATCAAGCGCAGCCTGTCGCCCGCCAAGGCCACGTCGTGAGCGCGACCAGCCTGTCCCTCGACGTGGCGGCGGTGGACCGCTGGATGACGGCCAACGCCCCGGGCTACCGGGGGCCGCTGACGGCCGAGCGGTTCAGCGGCGGCCAGTCCAACCCGACCTATCGGCTGATCACGCCGGGCGCTTCCTACGTCCTGCGGCGCAAGCCGCCGGGGCCGCTTCTGAAGGGCGCGCACGCGGTGGAACGTGAGGCGCGGGTCATGTCGGCGCTGGGTCGTCAAGGCTTTCCCGTGCCGCGCATCATCGGCCTGTGCGAGGATGTCGAGGTCATCGGCAGCGCCTTCTATGTGATGGAGCTGGTCGAGGGCCGCATCTTCTGGGACGCGACCTTTCCCCAGGTCGGCGCGGCGGACCGCCCGGCCTATTTCGACGCCATGAACGCCACCCTGGCTCAGCTGCATTCCATTGACCCCACAGCGACCGGTCTGGGCGACTATGGCCGCGCCGAGGGCTTCTTCCGGCGCCAGATCGCCCGCTGGTCGGATCAGTACCGGGCGGACGCACCACTGGCCGGGACCAGCGCCGAGATGGAGCGGATGATCGAGCGGTTGTCGCAGACCATTCCGCCGGAAGAGCCCGCAGCGATCACCCACGGCGACTTTCGCTGCGACAACATGATCTTCCACCCGACCGAGCCGCGGGTGATCGCGGTGCTGGACTGGGAGCTGTCGACCCTGGGCTCGGCGCTGGGCGACTTCGCCTATCACCTGATGATGTACCGGATGCCGGCCCAGATCGTCGCCGGGCTGCGCGGCGCGGACCTGACGGCGCTGAACATCCCGAACGAGGCAGACTATGTCGCCGCCTATGCCCGCCGAACCGGCCGGGACGGGATCCAGAACCTGGACTTCTACAACGCCTTCAACCTGTTCCGCTTCGCCGGGATTGTGCACGGCATCCGCGCTCGTGTGGCGCGCGGCACGGCGGCGTCGGCAAACGCCGCCGAAATGGCGGCGCATTTCGAGACCCTGGCCGCCCTGGGCTGGGAAGAGACCCAGAAAATCGCCGACTAGGGCTTCACCAGGCCGCGCGTGATGATGCCGTACAGGTGATCGACGTAGCGCCGCTTCAGTTCGACATCGATGCCCTCGACGCCGAACACATGCTGGAGCGAATAACGGCCGTAGAACAGGTGATCGCAGGCGCCGATCAGACTGAAATAGAACAGCATCGGGTCGGTGGGTCTGAACGTCCCCTCCTCCTCGCCCGCCTTCAGGATCGCGGCCTGCGCGTCGGCCAGGGGGCGCGAGAATTCCTCGGCGATCACCCGCCCGAATTCCGTCGGATCCTCGGCCAGCAGGAAGTGCATCAGCCGCGTGACATAGGGATAGCGAAAATAGGTGTTCACCACACCGGCGATGTGGATCCGCAGCTTCTCCTGCGCCGGGACCGCCATCGCCGTCAGCGGCCCCAGTTCGGCCATCGGCGGCGCCAGCACCTTGCGCAGCAGTTCCAGCAGCAGGCCGTTCTTGCCGCCAAAATAGTATTTCACCAGGGCCGAGTTCAGCCCGCTTTTCTGCGCCAGGTCGCTGAGGGTGATGTCCACCGAGCCGCGCTCGGTCATCAGTTCGCCGGCGGCCTCCAACAGCTGGTCGCGTGCACTCTCGCCTTTCGGATTGGTTCGTCGCGCCACCGCCTGCTCGCTCCGATTCAGCCTGAGGCGTGCTGATGCAGCGCGCCGCCTGATTCCGCCAGCCTAACCAGCAGGGCCGACGGCGCATAGACCGGTCCGTACTGCGCCTCCAGCCGCCGCAGCCCCTCGACCACGCGCGGCAGGCCCACAGTGTCGGCCCAGAACAGCGGCCCGCCCGTCCACAGGGGCCAGCCGTAGCCCAGGATCAGCGCCACATCGATGTCCGAGGCCCGCAGGGCGATCCCCTCCTCCAGAATCCGCGCGCCCTCATTGACCACCGGGAACAGCAGGCGCTCCAGCAGGTCCTGGTCGGCGATGTCGCGCCGCTGGATGCCCGCCTTGTCCGAGAAGGACCGGATCACCGCCTCGACATGGGCGGACGGGCTGGGACGGCGACGCTCGTCATAGTCATAGTAGCCCGAGCCGGTCTTCTGGCCCCAGCGGCCCTCCTCGCACAGCACCTCCTGAACGGTGCGCCCGGCCGAGTTTTCGCGGTCCCAGCCGATCACATCCACACCGACCAGATCGGTCATGGCGAACGGCCCCATGGGGAAGCCATAGGCCAGCGACACCCGATCCACGTCCCACGGCATCGGCCCTTCCAGGATCAGCGACTGGGCGATTTCCGAGCGTGGCGCCATCATGCGATTGGCGATGAAGCCGTCGCAGACGCCGGACAGTACGGGCGTTTTCCCAATCGCCTTGCCGATCGCCATGGCCGTCGCCACCACCTCGGGCGAGGTTCTGGCGCCGCGCACCACCTCGACCAGCTTCATCACATTGGCGGGCGAGAAGAAGTGCAGCCCGACCACCTGCTCAGGCCGCTTCGTCGCCGCCGCGATCTGATCCAGATCCAGGAACGAGGTATTGCTGGCCAGGATCGCATCCGGCTTGGCGATCTGGTCCAGCCGCTCGAAGATGGACTTCTTCAGGTCCATGCTCTCATAGACCGCCTCGATCACCAGGTCCGGCTGTGACAGGTCGCCGAAGTCCAGCGTGGGTTTCAGCAGAGCCATCCGCGTCTCGACATCGGCCGCGCTCATCCGGCCCTTGGCGGCGGTCGCCTCATAGTTCTTGCGGATGACGGCTACGCCGCGATCCAGCGCCTCCTGCTTCTGCTCGACCAGCGTGACCGGCAAGCCGATGTTCAGGAAATTCATGGCGATGCCGCCGCCCATGGTGCCCGCGCCGATGACACCGACCGAGGCGACGCCCGCCGCCGATCCCGCCTTCAGCCTCGGCGCCCGCGCCGTCTCGCGCTCGGCGAAGAAGAAATAGCGTTGGGCAGCGGATTCGGTGGAGTCGACCAGGTCCTCGAACAACCGCCACTCCGCCTTCAGCCCCTCGTCGAACGAGGGCGCGGTCACGGCGGCTTCCACCGCGCGGATGATGTTTTCGGGCGCCTTGAAGCCCTTCAGCGCGCGGGCGTTGTCGCGGCGGAACTGATCGAACAGGTCAAGCGCGTCGCGGGCCTCGGACAATCGCCCCTCGCTGTCGCGGATGCGCTTCAGGGGCGCGTCATTCGCCAATAGCTCCTGGGCATAGGCGACCGCCGCCGCGCCCAGGTCTTCACCCTCGGCGATCCGGTCGATCAGTCCCATCTGCAGGGCCGCCGTCGCCTTCACCGGACGGCCCGACACCATCATCTCCAGCGCCGCCTTCGGCCCAGCGATGCGCGGCAGGCGCTGGGTCCCGCCCGCGCCCGGCAGCAGCCCCAGATGAACCTCCGGCAGACCCAGCTTCGCCGAGGCGACGGCGATCCGATAGTGACAGGTCAGCGCCAGCTCCAGCCCGCCGCCCAGCGCCGTGCCGTGGATGGCCGCGACGATCAGTTTGCCCGACGCCTCGAACCTGCGCTGCAACTCATGCAGATCCGGCTGGATCAGCGGCTTGCCGAACTCGGTGATGTCCGCCCCGGCGAAGAAGGTCCGACCGGCGCAGATCAGCACCAGCGCCCGTGCGTTCGCGTCGTTCAGCGCGCGCGCCAGCCCCGCTGCGATTCCCTGGCGGACGACGGCCGACAGGGCGTTTACCGGCGGCGCGTCCAGTGTCAGCACGGCGACTCCATTCTGGACGTCATAGGTGGCGACGGCGTTCAACGCTTCGGCCATGGGAGCTTCCTTGTTGCGTGCGGGACAGGCTGCGCTTATGTAACTAATCAATCGATTAAACAATATGCGACTGTTTGGGGAGGCAGGCGATGAGCGAAGCACCAAGGGCGCTGTTCGAGGCGCATGGGCCGGTCGGCGTCCTGAGGCTGAACGACCCCCAGGCGCTGAACGCCATGTCGATCCCGATGGCCGAGGCGATGGACGCGGCGCTGGACCGCGCCTTCACCGAATCCCGCGCCCTGATCTTGGCCGGCGCGGGCCGCGCCTTCTGCGCCGGGGCCAAGCTGGCGGGCGGCCCTATCCCCGTCGACGCCGCCGGAAAGCCGGACATGGGCGCGGCGCTGGAAACGCATATCAACCCGCTGCTCAACCGGCTGCGGACCTCGCCCATCCCCTGGATCAGCGCCGTGCGCGGGCCCGCCGCCGGGGTGGGCTGTTCGCTGGCGCTGGCGGCGGATCTGGTCATCGCCTCAGAGACCGCAGCCTTCATCCAGGCCTTTTCACGCGTAGGCTTGGCCCCCGACGGCGGGGCCAGCTGGTTGCTCAGCCGCGCGATCGGCCGTCCCCGCGCCATGGAGATGATGCTGCTGGGCGAAAGCATCGGCGGGGCCAAGGCGCTGGAATGGGGCTTGATCAACCGGCTGACTTCGGACGCGGAATTGGACGACGCCGCGATGGCGTTGGCGGTCAGGTTGGCCGAAGGCCCCGCCTCCCTTGCCATCATCCGTCAGGCGGCCTGGCACGGCGCCGACGCGAACTGGGACGCCGCCCTGACCTTCGAACGCGACGGCCAGCGGCGCGCCGGCCAAACCGCCGACCACGTCGAGGGCGTCGCCGCCTTCCTGGAAAAGCGCCCTGCCCGCTTCACGGGGACCTGACGATGACGCAGCCGTTCTCCTTCGACCTGACTGGGCGAGTCGTGCTGGTGACCGGCGCCTCGTCCGGCCTCGGCGCGCGCTTCGCCGGAATCCTGGCCGCTAGCGGCGCCTCTGTCGTTCTGGCCGCGCGCCGGGTCGAGCCCATGCAGGCGCTGGCGCAACAGATCATCGATGCGGGCGGTCGCGCCACCGCCATCGCCATGGACGTGACCGACGAGGCCTCGATCATCGCCGCCTACGACGCCGCCGAGGCCGCCTTCGGCCCGGTCGATACGGTCATCGCCAACGCCGGCGCAAACGCCGAGGGGCCGGCCACGGAATTGGCGGCTGAAGCCTTCGCCTCGCTGATGGCGGTCAATGTGACGGGCGTCTTCCTGACCGTGCGCGAGGGAGCGAAACGCATGATGGCCGCCGGATCAAAGGATCGGGGCGACGGGCGTATCGTCATCATCTCGTCGATCACGGCCGAAAGCATATCCGCCGGGCTGGGTCCCTACAGCGCATCCAAGGCGGCTGTGCGCCAGCTGGGCCGTGTCCTGGCCCGCGACTGGGCCAATCGCGGCATCAACGTCAACGTCGTCTGCCCCGGCTACATCGAGACAGACATCAACGCCGACTGGTTCCAGACCGAAGCGGGCGCCAAGCAGATCGCCAAATGGCCGCGCCGCCGTCTGATGGACGCCGACGCGCTGGACGCGGCCATCCTGAATCTGTGCAGCGACGCCAGCGCCTTCATCACCGGCTCGGTCGTGACGATCGATGACGGCCAGACCCTCGCCAGCTGAGGCCCCAGATGCTCAAGACCCGTTTTACCGAGACCTTCGGCGTCCGCCATCCCATCGCCCAGGGCGGCATGATGTGGGTCGGGCGGGCCGAGCTGGTCGCCGCCGTGGCCGATGCGGGGGCCATGGGCTTTCTGACCGCTCTGACCCAGCCGACGCCGGACGCGCTGGCGGCCGAGATCGCCCGCACGCGCCAGATGACGGATCAGCCGTTCGGTGTGAACCTGACCATGCTGCCGTCGATCAATCCGCCGCCCTATGCGGAGTACCGGCAGGTGATCATCGACGCCGACATACCCGTGGTCGAAACCGTCGGCGTCGACGTTCAGGACCATTTCGACGCCTTTCGCGCCGCAGGGGTGAAGATCATTCACAAATGCACCGCCGTGCGTCATGCCGTGAAAGCCGAAAAGATGGGCGCGGACGCCGTCTCCATCGACGGTTTCGAATGCGCGGGTCATCCGGGCGAGGACGACATTCCCGGCCTGGTCCTGATCCCGGCTACGGCCGATCGGCTGTCGATCCCCATCCTGGCGTCCGGCGGCTTCGGTGACGGTCGGGGTCTGGCGGCGGCGTTGGCGCTGGGCGCCGACGGCGTCAACATGGGCACCCGCTTCTGCGCCACGCAAGAGGCGCCGCTGCACCCCAATTTCAAACAGGCCATGGTCGAGGCGGACGAACGCGCCACCGACATCATCTTCCGCACCTATCGCAACAGCGCCCGCGTGGCCCGCAATCTGGTCAGCCAGGAAGTGCTGCGGCTGGAGCGCGAAGGTCGTCCGTTCCAGGAGGTCGCCCATCTGGTCAAGGGCGCGCGCGGCCGCGAGGGGCTGGAAAGCGGCGACCTGAACCACGGCGTCTGGACCGCCGGGACGGTGCAGGGCCTGATCCACGACGTCCCCTCGGTGCGCGTACTGGTCGACCGGATCGTGGACGAGGCCGAAGCGATCATTCGCGAACGCCTGTCGTCGATGCTGGCGGCCTGAAGATGGGGCGGATCGAAGGGTATGACTACATCGTCGTCGGCGCTGGGTCCGGCGGCTGTGTCGTCGCATCGCGCCTGTCCGAAGACCCGGCGGTCCGGGTCTGCCTGATCGAGGACGGCGGGCCGGACACCAGCCCACTGGTCAACGTCCCGGCGGGCGCGGCGGCCCTGGTGCCGTCCAGACTGTCCAACTACGCCTATGAGACGACGCCTCAGCCCGGCCTGAACGGCCGTCGCGGATACCAGCCTCGGGGTCGGGTGTTGGGCGGATGCAGCGCCATCAACGCCATGTGCTACGTGCGCGGCCAGGCTCAGGACTATGACGACTGGGCCGCAGCGGGGCTGGACGAATGGGACTGGAGCGATGTCCTGCCCGACTTCCGCCTGTCCGAGAACAACGAGCGCGGCGCCGATGACTTCCACGGCGTCGGCGGCCCCCTGAATGTCGCGGACCAGCGCTGCCCCAGCGAGGCGACGCGCCTGTTCGTCGAGGCCTGCGTCGAGCATGGCCTTCACCGCAATCCGGACTTCAACGGCGCGCGTCAGGACGGCGCCGGCCTGTATCAGGTCAACCAGAAGAACGGCCGCCGCCACAGCGCCGCCCGCGCCTTCCTGCATCCGGCGATGACCCGGCCGAACCTGACGATCCTGACCAAGACGCGCGCGCTGCGCGTCGTCATGGAGAACGGCCGCGCCGTCGGGGTCGAGGTGGCGCGCGGCGGGCGCGTGAACATGCTCGCCGCCGATCACGGGGTCGTGGCCGCGGCCGGCGTGTTCGGCACCCCTCAACTGCTGATGCTGTCGGGGATCGGCGATGCGGACGACCTGAAGCCGCACGGCGTCGCCTCGTCGCTGCATCTGCCGGGCGTCGGTCGCAACCTGCACGACCACCCCGATTATACGCTGCTGTACCGCTCGACCTGCCCTGACCTGTTCGGCATCGACATGGCGGGCATGGCGCGGACGATCGGCTCCATCCCCCGCTTCCTGCGCGACGGCACAGGGCCGCTGTCCAGCAACTATGCGGAGGGCGGCGCCTTCCTGTCGACGACGGGCGGCCGGCCGGATGTCCAACTGCATTTCGTGCCGGGCATGCTGGAGGATCACGCCCGCAAGATCGAACCGGGTCGCGGCTTCACCATCCACGTCTGCGTCCTGCGCCCCGAGAGCCGGGGCAATGTGCGCCTGGCCTCGGCCGATCCGCGGGTCGCGCCTCTGATCGATCCCAACTTCCTGGCCACGGACCACGACGTGCAGACCCTGCTGCGGGGCTTCCGCATCCTGCGCGACATCGTCGAGGGTTCGGCCATGGAGGGGATCCGGGGCGAGGAACGCCACACGCGCGGCCTGACCACAGACGCCGATCTGATCGCGGCCCTGCGCGCCAGGGCTGACACGGTCTATCATCCGGTCGGATCATGCCGGATGGGCATGGACGAGGGCGCCGTCTGCGACGCCCGGCTGAAGGTGCGGGGCGCCGACAATCTGTGGATCGCCGACGGCTCGGTCATGCCGTCGATCGTTTCGGGCAACACCCACGCCGCCACCGTCATGATCGGCGAGCGAGCGGCGCGCTACATCCGCCAGGACGCGCGCGCCGCCTGACCCGTCAGCCGACCCGGCGTAGGACGAGGAAATACGGCAGCGGCAGGCCGCGCATGTCCATGACGCCCAGAACCGTGTCCGCATCATCGTCCAAGCATCAGGCCCTGTTAAACCGCGAAACAGACGCTGTTATCTTCAACTGGACCTGTCGCCCGGGCGCAGCGTCGTGCGGCCGAGCGAATCGAAGAGTTCTTGGCAGATGGTCCATCGGAGGAATCCGAAAGGGCGTTCACGGCCTACTGCGCCAGCGTGGAAGCGCCGGCCGGCGCCATCAGCGCGCTGGCATCTGGATGAAATGGTCTGCTGGATCGGCGGCCGGCGGATGTATCTGTGGCGCGCCGTCGATGACGAAGGCGAGGTCCTCGACCTCGTCGTTCAGCGCCACCGGGACACGCAAGCGGCGTTGAAGCTTCTGGGCC
>JAEWDF010000050.1 GCA_023390245.1 Pseudomonadota bacterium | reverse complement strand
GCGTCCGCCAGCATCCGCTTCAGCCGGGCGTTCTCATCCTCGAGCGTCTTCAGCCGCCGAGCCTCCGACACGTCGAGCCCGCCGAACTTAGCCTTCCGTTTGTAAAATGGTCGCCGAGCTGACTCCGTGGCGTCGGCACACCTCCGCCGTCGCCACGCCGGTCTCCTGCTCCCGCAGGATACCGATCATCTGCTCTTCCGTGAACCTTGATCGCTTCATTCTGTCCGTCCTTTCGAGGGGCGGACTCTAGCTATTCCTAGAGGAGTTTCAGGGGATCACGTCACAGTCCGGCAACGCTATGCCCTGACGGTGTAGTTCCTTCGGGAGATTGACCTCTTTCAAAGCCCAGTGCGTTCGGTTCAGTTCCCAGTTACTAATGTGCAGTTCGAAGCTGAGAGCCGCGAGCTGTTCATGCGTCAGGAACGGATCACCGGCATGAACTCGTAATCGATACGAACCTGCCCGAGCGCCTTTCGGTAGGTGACATCCGTGATCGTTCCGAATCTCGGATGCACGTTCCATCCGTTCTCACATGCAAAAATCGTAGGAAGTTTGGCCAGCTCTGCTACTGACGCTTCGTCAAAGTTGCCGAACTTCGCTGTGAGAGCGTCATCAGTATATTCGCGGACGCACCGCCCGACATCGAGCGTGATCGGCTCTCCATTGTAACCCTGCGGTTCCCGAGAACGACCAAGTTGTACATGCGAGCGCCAAAGATTGCCGAACGACGGTACTAGCGCCTACGAGACCATACGATGCTGGACGAAGAAGTTCGGGCCGCTGATCGCGCGGCGGCTGAAGAAGCGCCGACCGGCGCCGTCGCCACGCTGGCATCTGGATGAAATGGTCTGCTGGATCGGCGGCCGGCGGATGTATCTCTGGCGCGCGGTCGACGACGAAGGCGAGGTGCTGGATCTCGTCGTTCAGCGTCGGCGGGATACGGAAGCGGCGCTGACATTGCTGGGCCGCTTGCTGCGCAATCAGCCCATCGAGCCGGAAAGGATCACGACCGACGGCTTGGCGTCATACGGATCGGCGCTTCGAGAGCTCGGCCTGGCTCAGATCCACCGACCGGGCCGGCTGCGGGAAAACAATCGGGTCGAGAACTCCCACCTGCCGATCCGACGACGAGAACGGCAACAACAGGGCTTCAAGTCCCAAGCCTCAGCCCAGCGTTTTCTCACCATCCACGCGGCGATCTACAACACCTTCAACGTTCAACGACATCTGATCAGCCGCCCCACCCTTCGCCGTTTTCGCGCCGAGGCGGAAGCCGCTTGGGCGGCGGCTCTCGCTTAGATCGGATCCGGTTGGGCGAACTTCGTCCGCAGGCGATTAACCTGACAGCACCTAGCGGAGGACGGGATGGCGGTGCTGGCAGTCTAACGCTAAAAAATCTCCAGCCGCGCCGCTAGGGCGACGACGAGAACGACAGCAGCAGGGCTTCAAATCCCAAACCTCAGCCCAACGATTCCTCACCACCCACGCCGCGATCTACAACACCTTCAACGTCCAGCGACACCTGATCAGCCGCCCTACCTTTCGCCGCTTCCGCGCCGAAGCGCAGGCCACTTGGGCGGCAGCGGTCGCCTAGATCGGAACGGGTTGGGCAGCCTCATCTCGAACCGGTTAAGCTGACAGCACCGTCAGGACTGCGTGTCGGCACTTTCATCCGAAAAGATGGCGTTTGCCTGCGATACGTCGCCCCTCTACGTCTCGCGCCGGATCACGCGAAAAAACCCAGCGTCGGAGAACAGCCGAAAGGGTGGCCGTCAGAGCGCCCGGGCTATTCGGAATCCCACGCCGTGGTAGGTCGATCGCGATGGCGACACCCTACGCATGGCCGAGCGCACGCTATTCGGCGGCTCTGTGAAGCTGCCATCCCGCAACACGCGACGATTGACGCAATCCCCCGACTGAGCCGCCGACCCATCCGTCGGCACGCCGACGTAGCCGGTGTCCATGCAGTCTTGGACCCATTCCGAGACATTGCCGTGGGTGTCGTGCAGACCCCAAGCGTTGGCCGGATAGCCGCCCACGACCACGGTCCGCTTGAACTGATCCAGAATGTTGGCGTCGTCCGACAGGATAGCCGAGCCGGTGTTCCAGGGCGTGTCGGTCCCGGCGCGCGCGGCATATTCCCACTCTGCCTCTGAGGGGATGAAATAGGACTGGCCGGTCGTCTCCGACAGCCAGGCCACGTACCGTTCCGCATCCTGGTAGCTGACGTTGATGACTGGACGACGGCCGCGCCCGAACCCCTGGTCCTGGACCTGGCGGCAGCCGCCGTCTGCGACGCAGGCGTCATATTCGTCGAATGTCACCTCATATCGGCCGACGGCGAACGCCCGGTTGAGGGTCACCGGGTGGCGAGGGCCTTCCGAGGGTTGGCGGCCCTCCTCGGTCGCCGGCGACCCCATCATGAAGCTCCCGGCCGGAACGACCACCACCTCCGGGCAATTCGCGCAGTCCTTGAGGATCTGACCAGCCTGTTCCCGAGGCGGAGAGTCGCCGACCGTGGAGGCCGTGCCGACGACCGGCTCGGCGATGGTGATCTCGAGGCCGGGCGGCATGCGTCCTCGGTTGTGCACGCCTGGCTGCTGCGTCACCGAAAGGGTGTAGTCCCCGAACACGTCGGAGGTCAGGCTGCGGGCGATCAGAATGTAGCTGCCGCCCCCCGCATTGAAGACCAGGCGGGAATTGAGATTGCCGGCGCCGTCGTCGTCGGCGCGGACCACAGTCGATCCCTCGCAGGCCTCTCCAACGCCGAGTTGGAGGTAGGTGTCCATGGTGGGAGAGACCATCTCGATGGCCCACCGACTGCCGGAGGTCGTCGGCAACAGATAGCAGTCGTAGCGTACGCCACTGCTAGAGACCGGACTGCTGTTGCTGAGCTGGCCTGAAATGGTGTCCCCCGCCTTGATTGGCGTCTGCGCCATGGCTGGGGCTGAGACGGCCATAAGCACGGCGGCCGAGAGACGGGGAACGGTCTTCATATCGGGAACTCGCTGGAGGGAATCAGAGGGCGGGCGTGGCGCTGACGCGCGCCTGCGGTAGCAGGAAGGTGAGGCCGGTTCCGCGGCAGCCGGTTTCGCTGACGAAGGCGTACTGGCGACCCGCCGCGACGTCGGACGCCTCGCCAATCCCCCCGCCTTGACCGGCTGGAACGTTTCCGGCGTAGCAGGCGTACGTCTTGTCGGAGATGCTGCAGTAGCGCCGCTCGCCGGATTGGTTGTCGCACCGCCACTGCACCCTAATGCTGTCGCGGTCATAGATTCGGGCGCGCCAGGCGATGGTCACGCCGTTGTGGGTCGCATGGGTGAACCACTGGGACCAGTCCTGGGTCAGGCGGCCGATTGGCGGAGCGGAGGTATAGGCCGTCTGAACCTCGGCGGCTGCGCGGCGGCGTTGCTGCTCCGCCCGCTCGGCGGCCTGCTGCGCCAGCTGCTCGCGCGCGTGTTCCTGGCGGCGCTGCTCGGCCTGCTGGACTTGCCGCTGTTCCTCAGCCAGCCGACGCGCCTCCGCCTGCTGGATCTGGCGTTGTTCGGCGGCGCGGCGCTCGGATTCCAGTTGGTCGCGGCGCTGCTGCTGGGCGTCGGCGTGATCCATCATGGCCGAGGACTGGCTTCCCGCCATGATCGCCTGGGTCTGATTGCGAACGTCGCCTTCGACGCCGAGCTGGCGGGCGACGTCCAGGGCGCCGGCGCTCTGGGCTGCAAGGCGCTGCCGCTCGCCCGGATCGGTCGCCTGGGCCATTTGCCGTTCGCGGTAAGCGTTGGCCTCCGCCAGTTGCGTGGCCAGGCCTTGCGCGTTCTGTCTTTGCTGGGTGCGTTCGCGTTCCTGCTCGGCCTCGCGCGCCCGTCGCTCCGCCCGTTCCGCCGCCTCGCGCTGGCGGGCGATCTCCTCCGCCTGATACTGAACATCGTTCAGAAACGCCTGCTGCTCCGCCCTCTGGACCTGATAGTTGTTCAACTCGCTGCTCAGCGTGCCGACGAAGGTGTTGAAGAGGTTCGCCGCATTGGCCTGGCGCTCCGCTCGCGCTTCGGCTTCCTGCTGCTGGCGTTCGAGCTCAGCGAGGCGGCGCTGCTCCGCCTCGGCGACACGCCGCGCCGCCTCGGCCGCCAACTGCGCTTCGCGCTGCCGGACCTGGCTGTTCATCAGCGCCAACCGCTCGGCGTCGCCTGGGCGCGCCTCGATGGCGGCGGTCTGCATCGGCGCGCCGCCCTCGACCTTCAGGGTATAGGGACCCGCGCCTTCAGTCCCGCGCGGCCGCACCAAAACCAAATAGCGCCCGCCAGCGCCCGTGAAGCCCAGTCCCGCGGGACTGGCCGTTCCACTGTCATGCTGCAGGCGAGCCCCGGCGCATTGACCGCCCCTTGCGACCAGCAGCCGTCCGTTGAAGGCCTCTGCGTTCAGCGTCAAAATGACCCGCTGGCCTGGGCGCGTCTCTATCGCATAGCAATCGAACGGCGTTCCGTCGGGCAGGCGCTCGCCTCCTTCGCCCAGACGCCCGGAGACCTGTGAATCCGGGTCGAGCGTCCGGGGACCGGACTGACGAGCCTCTGCTGTGGACCCCAGACCGATGAAGAACATAAAAACCCACGCCAGCATCCGCTGCATGGCGATCCTCCCCAACACACGCCACCCCCTTGTCGTGAGCGGACTCGCGGTCGGAGCTCGACCGCGACCGCTGCGCATCACCCTTGTGCAGGCCGTCGTCGAACGTCCGCATCTACAAATTTGATGATCCCGCTAACGCGGCCGCGGACCCTGCAGATCGACACGTCTGCTCCCGAATCCCTAGCCTATGCGGAATTCGGATACCCCGCTCGCGTCACAGTGTTACCGTCCGAGATGTCATCTTCGGGGGAAGAGCCGTGAACGAGAGCCTGATCGCAGAGGCGATAGCCGGATTTCATGCTGCGGCCGTCGATGAGCTGCCGTGGATGACTGCGGTTGAGCGTCTCGCGACCGCGACCGGATCACGCAGCGGCGAATTGATCGGACTGGGCGAGAAATGCGTCGTGCCCTTCAACCTCATGAGCGGCGCCGACCCCGAGGCCGGCGCCGCCTTCGTCGCGGCCGGCGGTGGCGACCCCGCGATCAACTCACGAGTTCGGGTCGGCGCACGATCCCGGGAACTGGAACTTTGCGACGAGGCGGACTTCACCACCGCCGCCGACATGCGCCTCAATCCCGAGTACGGCCACTGGGTGCGGACCTACGACATGACGCAGGTTTGCCTGACCACCCTCGTCAAGGCCGAAGGACTGATTGTAGGCATGGCGATCATGCGCGGCGAGCGTGACGACACGATCGACGAAGAGGCGAAGCGCGTATTCGCCGCCGTGGCGCCCCACGCCCGCCGCGCGGTGACAACCCGCATCGCGCTCGAGGCCGTCGCATTGCAAGGCCTGGTCGGCGGACTGGAAGCGACGCGCGCCGTCGCTTTCGTCTGCGCCGCCGACGGTCGCGTCCGCGCAATGACCGCAGCCGCCGAGGCTTTGATCGCCGAAGGCCGGTTCCTCACTCTGCGCGGCCTGCGGCTCTGCGCCGTCTCCGATATGGGGCAGCCCGCCCTCGATCGCCTTCTGGCCGACGCCTGCTTGGGCGGCCACGGACCGCGATATCCCCTGGCGCTGCGCTCGGCGTCGGGTGATGATGTCAGACTGGCGGAGGCCTCGCCGTTACCGCTGGCCCACCCGCTATCGCGCGGCCCCTCGGCCCTGCTGCTCGTCCAGCGCCCGCCCGAGGACGTCGCCCGCATCGGCGTCGCCGCCCAGGCGTGCTACGGCCTGTCAGACGCCGAAGCGGCGGTGGCGGCTTCGCTGGCCCTCGGGCGAACAGCAGGCGACATCGCCCGCGATCGACAGGTGGCGCTCGGAACGGTCCGCAGCCAAGTGCGCGCCGTCTTCGCCAAGACCGGCGTCGACAGCCAAATCAAGCTCGCCGCGCGTTTGACTCATTTTGGCTAGCACGCCGACAACTGGCTCCAAGACCGGTCGTGGCAGCTGGGTTAGGGTTTTGGAAGGACTCGGTGATGGCCACGCTTGCGTCTCGGCATCAAGCGCTTGGCCACCGGAACACGCGTAGTGTCGCAGGTCCGCAGCGGTGGAGCGGCGCGCGGCTATCAACAATTTCCCTCAGTTGAAGCTTCGCCTGGCGGAACACAAAGCTGGCGGCTCCTCGCGCTACACAGGATGGCGCCGCAGCACGAGGCGCGAGGGCGAGCTTCGCCGGTTGATCGACGCCTTGCCCGGAATCAGACCTTGCCAACCGCCGCTTTGAGTCTAAGTGGACTCTGGCCTAGTGTCGGGAAGCGGATGTTCGCGATAAGTACGCCGACCCGGTAGGTAAGGGCGCCCATCAAGCCGTGAACCGGTCCGTCAGCCAATAGCCGCCTAGCGCGGCCGCTGTCGTGACGAAAGTTCCCCACGCCAGATCGACAAGCGTCAGGTGCACCGGCCAAACGCGCAGGGTGGCCTGGTTGGTTAGGTCGTAGGTGGCGTAGGCGACGAGGCCGAACACGGCGCCGAGTGTGGCGGCGCGGACGGCGGTGCCCTCCCGAAGCGCGGGCAGGACAGCCAGAAAGACGATGCCGAAGACGTAGATCAGGTAGAAGGCGACGGCGGCGCGCATATTGGGGCGAGGCGCCAGCAGTTCGCCGATCGCCGGCTGATACAACCTGGGCGCCATCAGCGTCAGCCAGATCGCGTCCAGCACGCCCATGACAAGGCCGGTTCCGACATAGGCCAGCAGATGGCGCATGAAATTCTCTCTCCTCAGGCCGCGCGGAGTCGATAATGGCTGACGTCCCATTCACGGCCGCCGCTGTCGCCGAACAGGCCCGCAGTCGCTAGGTAGAAGCGCCGCCAGCGGCGCGTCCAGAGCCGGGCGTCGTCGCCATAAACGTTGCGCATGATTGGGCTGACCGCGTCGGACTGGGCGTCCATGTTGGCCAGCCAGTCGAGAGCGGTCTTCTGATAGTGCACGCCGCTCCAGCGCCATTCGTCCTCCACCTCGAACAGATCGGCGTACTGCCGCATCAGGCCATGGCTCGGCATGACGCCGCCGGTGAAAAAGTGCTGAGCGATGAAGTCCGACTGGTTGGAGACCTCGAACCGATATGGCGTCGTGCGATGGGAGAAGACGTGGATGAACACCCGCCCCTTCGGCGCCAGCCAGGTGCGCGCGCGGGTCAGCAAGGCGCGCCAGTTGGCCATGTGTTCGAACATCTCGATCGAAACGATGCGGTCGAAGCGTTGGTCGATGTCGAATACATTCATGTCACAGGTCAGGACAGTCAGGTTCGACAGGCCGCGCCGCCGCGCTTCGGCTTCGATGAAGGCGCGCTGCTCGGCGGAGTTCGACACCGCCACGATTGTCGATCCGGGATAGCGCTCAGCCATCCACAGTGACAGCGAACCCCAGCCGCAGCCCAGTTCGAGGATGCGCTGACCGTCACGCAGGCCGGCGTGAAGGCAGGTCTCGGCCAGGGCGGCATCCTCCGCCTGGGCCAGGGTTTCCGCGCCGGTTTTGTAGAGGCAGCACGAGTATTTGAGCCTGGGGCCCAGGCAGATGCGGAAGAATTCCGCCGGCAATTCATAGTGCTGGGCGTTGGCGACCTCGGCGTGTTCGGCGATGACGCGCCGCGCCATCTCTCGCGCGAAGCCGGCGTGGGTGTCGGCCGAGCCTTCCAGCCGTCGACGGGCGCACGCCACCATGGCCGCGATGGCGGGTCGGGTGACGAAATCCGGCGCGGGCGCATCCTGGACGGACCGAAGCAGGGCGGAAAGGGACATGCGGCCTCCGTTCAGCGGGTCTTGGGTGGAAAGGGGAAGAAGCGGGACACGCGGGCCTGATAGGCGCGGTACGCCTGGGGGCGGGACTTCAGCATCTGCGCCTCCAGCATCGGCACGCCGCTGACGTGATTGAGCAGCCACCACATCTGGATCGGCGCCAGCAGGGACAGCCAGCCGGAGGGATGGCCGGGGTCTAGCGCCATCACCGGCCAGGCCAGCCAGACCGTCCATTCGAAGAAATAGTTCGGGTGGCGCGACCAGGCCCACAGGCCGGTGTCTGCGACCTTTCCCATGTGGTCGGAATCGCGTCGGAAGGCCGCCATCTGACGATCGGCCAGCGCCTCGCCGCCCACGGCGGCTAGAACGATCAGAGCGGCCAGGGCGTCGCGCCAGCCCAGGTCCGCGGATGGTCGGATCGCCGCCGCGCGTAGGGAAATCACCAGCACGACGACCGTCGCCGCCTGAACCATCAGCAGGCCCCACGCCTTCAGGCCCCATCCGCCCCATTCGTGCTTGAACCGCTCGTAACGGGGATCGGGCGTGTCGGAGCGAACAGTGCGCAGCGCGATATAACCGCCCAGCCGGACGGCCCACAGACCGATCAGGACCGAAACAAGGCCCTGCCGGCCCAGAACGGCGCCGGGCGCGGGCCACAAGGCCGCCAGGGCGCCGATCAGGCCGACTGACAACGTCCACACCACGTCCGTCCAGCCGCCGTCGCCCACGGCGCGAACGATCAGCCAGGCGATCGACAGGGCGATCGAGGCGGCGACGGCGCAGAAAAGGACGACCAGCATCACACCTCCCAGAACCTCGTGACCTCTACGAGCGTCGGGGGCGGTCGGATGCCTCCGCTAGAGACGGATGAACGGCTGGAACAGCTTACCCAGCCAGCCATCAAGCAGGATCTGGCCATCCAGGGCGGCCACGCACAGGCAGGGGGCTTCGGAGATGACGCGCGGCTGGTGAAGGGTGTCCTGATCCGCTTCTTCCAGGTCGCCGGGATCGAACCGGTCTTGCTCTGTGGCGTAGGCGCCGGAGATGACGCAGGTCAGTTCAACCCCGCCGTGGGTGTGGCGCGGCATGACGCGACCGGGCTGGATTTCCAGCAGGATGACGCGGCAGGCGCCGTCGCGGGGCGCGTGGACGTCGCGGATGCGGACGCCCGGGCCCATCCAGCGCCACGGCCCCAGCGCGTAGCGCCGCAGCGGCTCCGGCAACTGCGTCATGTCGTTCAGGGCCTGAGGCGTCTCGACCTCGCCGGCGTCGATTTCGGTCTGGGCCAGGACCCGGGCGAGGGCGTTCTCTTCCAGGGGCTCGGGTTCGATATCCTCCAGAAGGCGCCCGCCGACCGCCTGAAGGCGGCGCGCGAAGCCGGCGCTTGCGGGGCGCAGGGTCAGATGGGCGGCGACCACCACGGCTTCGGGCGGACTGAGGGCCCCGGCGGCGTAGGCCAGCAGGCGCTCGTCGGAAACGCTATGGCGCGCCGCGGTCATTCCGTCCCCCGCAGCGGCTCGAGGGCGACACGAAGCTTGATCATGGCTTTTCGAATGCGGGACTTCACGGTCCCCAGGGGAAGGTCGAGGCGGCGGGCGATTTCCGAATGGGCGTCGCCTTGGAAAAACGCGAGCCGAAGAACCTCGATGTGGTCGGGCGACAGCTGGCGCATGGCGGCGGTGAGGCGGGCCGCCTCCTGGGTCTCCGACAGGATGTCGTCGGGTCGCTCCGGCGCGTCGCGAACCAGGCTGAGCTCCGGCAGGGGAAGGGCGCGCGATTCCTTTCGCAGCACATCCAGGCGCCGGTTGCGGGCGATGGTGAAGATCCAGGTCGCGGCGCCCGCGCGGTTCGGATCGAACAGGTCGGCCTTGCGCCAGACGGTCAGCATGGCGTCCTGGGCGAAGTCCTCGGCCGCCCCCGCCGGGGCGCCGGCGCGCATCAGATAGGCCTTAAGGCGCGGCGCGAAATAGTCGAACAGGCGGGCGAAGGCGTCGCGGTCGCGGTTCATCGCCACCGCCTGGATCAGGCGGCCGTGCTCGTCCGTGGGCGCGCTGCGGCGGCTCACGTGGCGGTGCTCCGATGCGGATGCGGCGACCGTTTCATGCATGGCTCTCATACGACGGCGGCGACCGGGCGGATTGCGGCATCCGACATCGAATCCGCAACGTATCGAAGCGGAAAGTCCTTTCGGAGTCTGCATGCCTTCCACCGGCCGCATCGAAGACACGGCCCGCCCGCTCAGGATCGCGGTGGTCGGGTCCGGCATATCGGCGCTGTCCTGCGCCTGGCTGTTGTCGCGGCGGCATCAGGTGGTGGTCTATGAGAAGGACGATCGGCTGGGGGGCCACACCCACACCGTCGATGTGCGCGGCCCCCATGGACCGACGCCGGTCGATACCGGTTTCATCGTCTTCAACGACGCCACCTATCCGAACCTGGTCGCTCTGTTCGACCATCTGGGCGTGCGCAGCCGGGCGACCGACATGTCCTTCGCCGTGTCGCTGGACGAGGGGCGGTTCGAATACGCCGCGCCAGCCCTGTTCGCCCAGCGACGCAACGCCTTCCGCCCGCGCTTCTGGACCATGCTGAGGGAGATACTGCGCTTCTATCGCGATGCGCCGATGCAGTTGGCGACCCTGGCCGATCCCAATCTCACGCTGGGCGACTATCTGAAGCGGGAAGGCTTCAGCGAGGCCTTCCGCGACGATCACCTTCTGCCGATGGCGGCGGCCATCTGGTCGTCGCCAGCGCACACGCTTATGGACTATCCGGCCGAGTCCTTCATTCGCTTCTGCGGCAACCACGGCCTGCTGAAACTTACCGGCCGGCCGGTGTGGCGCACGGTCGAAGGCGGCGGCCGGGCCTATGTCGCGCGCCTGGCCCAGGATCTGGGCGGCGCCTTTCGCCTGTCGCGCGAAGCCGTCGGCGTTCGCCGCCTGGACGGAAAGGTCGAGGTGATGGACAGCCAGGGCGGCTGCGATCGGTTCGACCACGTCGTCATCGGCGCCCACGCCGATCAGGCGCTGGCGATGCTGGCTGAGCCGACGGAGCAGGAACGCTCCCTTCTGGGCGCCTTCCGCTACAGCCGCAACCTGACCATCCTGCACTCGGACGCCGGCCTGATGCCGCGCCGCAAGCGCGCCTGGGCGGCCTGGAACTACATCGGCGTCGATGGCGGCCTGTGCGTCAGCTACTGGATGAACCGGCTTCAGGGGTTCCCGGGACCGAACCTTTTCGTGACCCTGAACCCGCCGCGACCGCCGCGGCCGGAGACGCTGTTGAGGACCGAGATCTACGAACACCCCGTCTTCGACCCCGCCGCCATCCGTGCGCAGAAGGCGTTGTGGAGCCTGCAGGGACAAGGCGGCGTCTGGTACTGCGGCGCCCATTTCGGCGCCGGCTTCCATGAGGACGGCCTGCAATCGGGCCTGGCGGTCGCGGAACAACTGGGCGGCGTGCGCCGTCCCTGGACCGTGGAGAACGAAAGCGGCCGCATCCATGTCACGCGGTCCGGCCAGACATTGGAACGGGCGGCGTGAACTCCGCCCTCTACCGTGGAGAGGTGACGCATCGACGGCTTCGCCCGCGCGAACATCGTTTGCGCTATCGCGTCTTCTGGCTGTTGCTGGACCTGGCGGAACTGGACCAGGTCGATGACCGACTGCGGCTTCTGTCCCGCAATCGCTTCAACCTGCTGAGCTTTCACGACAGCGACTACGGCGACGGCTCCAGGACGGGCCTAAGAAACCAGGTCAATGCTCTGCTTCGGCGTGAGGGCGTGGAGATCGACGGGGGCGCCGTCCGGATTCTGACCATGCCTCGGGTTCTGGGTTACGTGTTCAATCCCATTAGTGTCTACTACTGCCATGCGGTCGACGGACGCCTGGCCGCCATGATCTATGAGGTGACCAGCACCTTCGGCGAACGCCATGCCTATGTTCTACCGGTCGCGCCGGACGCCCGCAGCGTGATCCGTCAAGGCGCGCACAAGGCGCTTTACGTGTCGCCGTTCATGGGCATGGACATGCGGTATGTTTTTCGTGGTCATGCGCCGGCGCGGACGTTGGACTTGGCGATCGACGGCGTCAACACCGAAGGCTTGCTGATCGCCGCCGCCATGACCGGTCAGCGACGGGCGCTCTCTGACCGCGCGATCCTCGTCGCTGCCTTGTCGATCCCGCTCATGACCTTGAAGGTCGTGGTCGCCATTCACTGGGAGGCGCTGAAGCTGTGGCTGAAGGGCGTACGGCTGCATCCCGCACCCTCAAGGCAGGCCTAGCGGGTCGACCTGGATTCAGATCTTATTACGTCACGCCAATGGTCGTCTCGTGCTCAGTCTCGGCAATTAAGCGCCGTGGATGAACACGGGATACCGCGGCTTTGACATGCGCTTCCGGGCCGGAAGATCGCCGCAACCGCGATGACCGGGGCCGCGCGGGTCCAGTCGTGACTCACAGATCGATCTGCTCTGACATCTCCAGGGCATCGTCCACCTCGATACCAAGGTATCTGACGGTGCTCTCCAGCTTCCTGTGGCCCAGCAGCAACTGGCATGCGGCGTAGGTTGCCGGTCTTCTTGTAGATGAGGGAGACCTTGGTGCGATGCAGGCTGTGAGTGCCGTAACCTTGTGGCTCCAAGTCGATCATCCGAACCCACTGATCGACGAGCCGGGCGTACTGTCGGGTGCCAATGTGGTGCCCCGGCCGGCTGCGGCTCGGGAACAGCCAGTCCTCTTCGCACTGACCACGGACCTTTAACCAGGCGGCGATCGCGTCACGCGCGGGCTCTGTGATTTCGAACGGCACAGAAGGTGAGTGCAGAAGCTATGAGGCCAGCTCCCGCAGTGATTATGGCTACGATGATAGGCGACGGGAGGATCATTGAAACTTCCGCTTCCGGAATACCGACACGTCCAAGGACGTGAGCTTGAACCACTCACCATTGGCGCGTCGATCAGCGAACCGGCGATGCCAGTAGGCTTCGATCCCAGCGGGGTCATCTGTGCGGATCGTATGCACCAGAGTCGCCTTGTCCGGCAAAGCGACCCGGATTTCCTTCACTCGCCGCTCGATGTCATCGCTGCGACCGATTTTGTAGAAGTCGCCGGATTTGATCAGATAAACGAACCCTTCGACGGCACGGGCGGCGTTCAAAGTCGTCCTGGCAGTTTGAAGTAGCCGGAAGCAAGGCGCTGATATCAGCGAGCGCCGGGTCATTGGCCGCATGGGACCGAAGGGCTTCAATCATTTCAGCCCTCCCTCCGAGGTGCCGGGCTATTGCCGCCGATCTCGGAACCGAGGGATCAGTCTTACGATATAGGTCGATCTCATCGCGTGTCGGCACGCGGCCTAGGTGGCGGCAAACCTTGATGACACTGTCCATGACAGATTGGGTATTCAGTCGGCCATTCCACTCATTGGGCTGATATCCCGCCTCGGCGAGCGCATCGCTCCATCGCGCCCAAAAGTTCCCGCGCCAATGATGCTCCAGTATGCCCGTTTCGCGGGCGAACAGTTTTTGCCCCGGTGCTTTGCCGTCATTCGCCGCAGCAAGTCGGCGAATCTCCCGAATGATCTCTTCGCGCATGGAGCTTCGATACGACAACCTCTGGCGATTGTCCTGACGAACTGACCGCCGTTATCGGACGCGGGCTCCCTGCGTCACACAAACCGTCACACACGCCACCCAAGGCGGCGCACATGTGACTGTTTTTACTACCTTTTTAAGGGAATGGCGGTGCTGTCAGTCTAATGCTAACTTGTCTCCACTGACGATGGTCGTAAATCGCTGACCTGGGACGATTTTCATGAAGCCGCTATCGTTCAAGCGCCACCGCTTTCCGGCGGAGGTGATCCGCCATGCCGTGTGGCCCTATTTCCGCTTCATCCTGAGCTTACGCGACGTCGAGGAACTGCTGGCCCAGCGCGGAATCGACGTCAGCTACGAGACCATCCGCTGCTGGACGAAGAAGTTCGGACCGCTGATCGCCAGACGGCTGAAGAAGCGCCGGCCGGCGCCCTCGCCGCGCTGGCATCTGGACGAAATGGTCTGCTGGATTGACGGACGGCGGATGTATCTGTGGCGTGCGGTCGATGACGAAGGCGAGGTGCTCGATCTCGTCGTCCAGCGCCGGCGGGACAAAGAGGCGGCCTTGAAGCTGATGGGCCGCCTGCTGCGTAACCAACCCGTCGAGCCGGAACGGATCACGACCGATGGCTTGGCGTCATACGGCGCGGCGCTTCGTGAGCTCGGTCTGACCCAAGTTCACCGCCCAGGCCGCCTCCGGGAAAACAACCGGGTCGAGAACTCCCACCTGCCGATCCGACGACGAGAACGACAGCAGCAGGGCTTCAAATCCCAGGCCTCAGCCCAGCGTTTCCTCTCCACCCACGCCGTGATCTACAATACCTTCAACGTCCAGCGACACTTGATCAGCCGCCCTACCCTTCGCCGCTTCCGCGCGGAAGCGCAGGCCGCTTGGACGGCGGCGACCGCCTAGATCGGAGCCAGTTGGCACGATTGCGCCGTGCGGCGGTTAACCTGACAGCACCCATCCCGCGGCAGCTAACCTGACAGCCCCTGCGCCGGCGTCTGGCTCGTCACGCGACCGCGAAACGCCGCGGTCATGGCCGTGCGCGCTCCCGGCGTGGAATAGCAGAAGGGAGGGGCGGAAATCTCCGCCCCTCCCCAAAGGTTGTCATTGACGAGACCTAGAAGGTCCGGCCGACCCGCACGAAGCCGCGACGGCCCCGCATGTCGTAGCCCGTCAGGGTCGCGGACCCCGTCAGGAACGCGCCGGTCGATTGGAACGGCGGATTCTCATCGAAGAGATTGTTGATCCCGACCTGGAAGTTCCAGTCGTTCACCTCATAGGTCAACGACGCCGAGTGGTAGGTGCTGAACTCGGTGTAGAACTTGTTCCCGACGCAGTAGCTGTTGACCAGGCTGCAATCGTCGGAATCGATGCCATTCGCGAAGTCGGCGTAACGGGTCCAAGGCTCGACCCCGTAGACGCCCGGCTGGCTGAGATCCGAACCGCGTCCGATGGCGGAGACCCCATAATACCAGGTCCAGCCGCCCTTGACGAAGGTCAGGTCGATATTGCCGGCGTACTGGGGCCCCTTGGTCCCGAAGGTCGTGCCCAGGTAGTCTTCTTCCACGCCGCCCAGCAGGACGGTGTGGTCTTCCAGCATCCAGCTGTTCTGCGTGGCGACGTTGAAGACACCACCGCCGACGTTCCGCATGTAGTTGATGGTTAGGTCGATTCCTCGGGCGTTCTGCTGCGCGATGTTGACGTAGGAATTGTTGACCGTCCGGATGGCGTGGCTGACCGGATCGCGGTCGAACAGCCCGCAGAATTCGTCCTTACCCAGCAGGCACTGTTCGATGATGTTGTAGGAGCCGAACTGGTCGACCTCATCGTTGATCTGGGTGTCGAAGTAGTCAACCGCGACGTTCAACCGCGCGAACCGCGGCGTCCAGATGACGCCGAAGTTCTGGGTGTCCGCCGTCTCCGCCCTCAGCAGCCCCTTGCCGCCGTTAGTGAAGATCGTCGCGCTCGAGGCGCTCACGGCCAGATAGTCGCCCGGAATGCCCAGGGCGGCGCAGGCGGCAGCAACGTCGGAGCTTACGCCCGAGTTGTCGTAGTCGATGCAGGGATCGACGCTGGACTGGGCGCCATATCCGGTCTGATTGCCCAGATAGAGTTCGTACAGGGCCGGGGCGCGGAACGAGGTGCCGACGCTGGCGCGCAGGCGCCACTCGGGCGTCAAGGTCCAGTTGGCCGAAACCTTGTAGGTGTCGTTCGTGCCATAGCTCTCGTAGTCCGAGATCCGCCCTGACAGGTTGATGTCGAGCGATCCGATCACGGGCACGGCGTCGAATACCGGAACCTGGAATTCGGCGAAGACTTCGCGGATATCGTCGTCGCCCTTGGTGCGTCCCGCGCTCGAGAACAGGGCGACGTTGCGCAGCCGCGCCTGCTCGCCCGGCGTGTCGTCGATCGCCTCGTGCCGCACCTGGAAGCCGACCGCCGCCCCGACCGGACCGGCCGGCAGGCTGAATAGATGATCCGTGTTCAGGATGCCTTCGATGTAACTGTGCTCATAGGTCGTCGTGCCCTCTTCCCGGAAGAACAGGAAGTCGCGCTCCTGCTGCGTGAAATTCCCCGCCAGGACACGATCGGACATCCACGGGATTCCGTCCGGCAGGTCCGCGCAGTTGAAATTCGACACATTGCCGCCGAGAGGCGTGTTGGTGCAGGCCACGTCCGGGCTGTTCAACGCCACGAAACGATCGAGGTAGATTCGGTCGCCGGCATTGTAGACGGCGTCGGAGTAGGACGACTGGCCGTAGATGTCGTAGTCGAAATTCCGACCGAACAGGTCGACGGCGCCCCGCAGCCCGACCACAGCGCGGTAGTACTTAACTTCTTGATTGTTCTCAGACGGATACTCTGCGACGGTTCTCGCATCGACCCCCAGGACGTTGTTGGGGTTGGAGGCGGGCAACACATTGGGCGCGCCGTACACGGTGTTTACCTGGGCGAAGCTCTGGAAAACCTGCGCAGCGGAAATCTGATGCGACTTCCGGCGGTTGGCGAGGAGTTCCGTATAGAGCTCCATGTTCGGAGTGATCTTGTATCCGGCCGTTATGTTGATCGTACCCCGTTGAACCGGGCTGATGACCGACGCGCGGTTGAAGATCGCGGATTCATAGGGAGCGTAGAGATAGGTTCCCGGATAGCCGGCCCGTGAAATTCGAGCATAGCCGGGGAAGGGCGAATTGTTCCCGGGAACGTTGTAGTCGTACGTCGTTCCATAATGGCTTTCAGGCACGAAATTGCCGATGCTGGTGATCATGTAGCCATTCGGCAGGTTGTAGCACTTGTAGTCGCCCGTCCGCGGATCGACATAGTCCAGCCGATCGCCGGTCTGAGGATCGAAGACGAAGTCGGCCGCGCAGGCGGTGTAATCACGATCCATCTGCCGCAGGATTTTGGCGTCGTAGTACTCGGCCGCAGCGTTGAAATAGCCACGGTCGAAGGTGCGGCCCCAGCCGGCGTCGAACCGATACTGCTCGCCGCCGCCCTCGAACGGCTGCGAGGCGAAGACGTTGAAGGACCCGCCGTCGACATCTCGTCGCGTGATGACGTTGACCACGCCCGCCACGGCGTCAGAGCCGTAGATGGACGAGGCGCCATCCTTCAGGATTTCGAACCGCTCGACCTGCGACTGCGGGATAACGTTCAGGTCGAACGCCTGCACCTGGCCTCGCGTGCCGGCCGGTCCCGCGCGGCGACCGTTGAGCAGGATTAGCGTCCGCTGCTCGCCGAGGCCCCGCAGGGACAGAGTTTGGGTGCCGCCGCCACCGGGCGTCACATAGCCGGTCCACTGGTCGTTGAACTGATAGGAGGCGGCGGCCACCGACGCGCCCTGCAGGCCGGCGGCCACGTCGGGCACGCCGCGTTGGCTCAGGGTCTCCGCCGTGACGACTTGGATGGGCTGGTCGCTGGTGAATTCCTTGCCGCGACGGATGCGACTGCCGGTCACCACGACCTCGTCGATCGTCGTCGTCGTATCCTCGTCCGCCTGGGCGGCGCTGGTCTGACGCTGCGGTTGCGGCTGCGACTGCGCCAGGGCGGCGACGGGCGCAGCGCACAGCGCTCCGGCCCCCGCCAGCGCCGTGGTCAGAAGCAACACAGTTTTGCAAGATTGTTTCACTATAGCCCTCCAATAATCCCGTTCAGGACGTAATCTCGCCAATTCGAATGGCGCGATGGGCTTCGATTAGAGAACCTTGAACTAGCTGCGAAGACTTATAAACGACACACACATCGCTTTCACGTAAGCATGTCTCATTGTTTCAACAAATTACTTATTTTCAATTCTGGAAACGAGCCCATTTAAACCAAAACTAGTATGTTACTTTAAAGTATCTCGTTTGCTACAAATCTGTATCAAGATATCTATTGAGCTTTCCCGTATGTGGACCCTTGTTCGCGCCATTTGCCTTCGCGCCCCTGGGAGTCCTCCGCCTGACGAGACGCAGGGATGATCGGTCATGCTCAACCTGGATGACTTCTAGAAATTTTTGCAAGGAAATCTGCATGTTGGCGGCCTCCAGATAGTCCGCCACATCTATATCGATCTCTATTATCGCTTTGAACTTCATCATGGCCGGAATTCATAAGCCATCTGACTGATGCATGCAGCGTGACGTGGTTTCAGTTCTGCAATTGGCAAAATCCATCAACCCCAGTTGCGAAAACAATCACTACAGGATCGCATATTGTGATGTTTGAGATGTAGTTGATGTCCTTCCGGCACAGGAGCAGCGCTCTTTCCATCCTTGAGACGTTTCGAAACAAGGCCGGCATATCCAACCTTCAGCATATCGTCGCATTTCTCTACATCTGCGAGAACGAAGGCCTGTGCATATCCGAGTTGCGCCATATCTCGGGCCTGTCCCAGGCCGGCGCATCGAGATCGGTCGATTTCCTCATGCGGGAAAGGGACGGCGTCCCTCCGGACAATGCGGCCCTGATCCGCACGGAACGCGCCGGGAAACTCAAATCCCTGCGCCTCACCGAGGCCGGAACGGCCCTCAGGGAGAGGATCGACTTGCACATCATGCGATCCACGCCGATCGCCGCGGGGTGGTGACGGTGCCGCGTTCCTCCTGGACCCTCCATAAGCCGGAGCCTTCCATCGCCAAGGGCGTCCCTGGCGTGGATACGGTGGAGACGACCATGGCGATGGACGAGGTGCTGACCCAGCCTCTCGTCGTCATGGCCATCATGAGCCGCCTGACATCCAGGATGCGCGCCTATCCGGACCCCTGCGGAGGGGGAGGATGGTACATCCGCTTCGGACTTTCGCCGGGCGTGGTTCACATCTCTAGGTCTGGCCAAGTCGCCTGGACCGGCGGAACGCCGGCGTTGCGCCGCGACGTCGACGCCATCGTTGCGCAGGCGAGACGTTGGCTGGAACGGTCGACACAGTCTGATCCTTCCTGATCGGCGACGGACCGCCGCCTAGGATTCCGGAACGGCCAGAGCCTCCAAAGCCATGATCCAGTCTCCGACCAACTTCGGGATTTGCGGGTGCAGCGGCCGCGGCGGACTCAGGCCCAGCATCGGGCCATTGGCGTCGGGGCTTCCTCGCGCCTGCTCCCGTCCGGGCGCCCCGGACATCAGGTGATCCGCATTGGCGATCTCCTCCATCCGCGCCGTCCCGGGCCGATAATGGTTCACGATATCGGCGATCAGCACCGCGTCCTCGTCGTTCAGCGCCGTGAAGTCCGAAGCCCCATAGAGGGACAGGACGGGACTGCGCGTGTCGCGCCAGGCGGCGATGAGGTCCTGGCGCGCCAGGGTTCGCCAGAACGATACATCGTGCCCCAGGATGCCGTCCGCGCCATCCCATTGAAGATGCTGGCTCAGCAGGTCCCGCGCCCCTGGATCGCGACCGGCGATCGTCGCCAGGCTGTCCTGGCCGAGGATGACCTGGTCAAGCGAGACGCGATTGGCCTCGGCTAGCCGATTGGATTCCACCGGATCGGCGCCGGTCATCAGGAAGTCCTGCAATCTCAGGAGATCGAAGAGGTAATCCCGCACGTTGCGCGCCAGGGTGCCGTAGACGATGACCCCGCCGGGCGGATTTTCGGCCTGTCCCGCGGCGATCAACGGCGCGACGGAGCCGCCCATGGAATGCCCGAACAGGAACACGCGGCCGGGCGCGATATCGCGCTCCTGCGTGAGATCGCGCCACCCGGCGGCGAATGTCGCCACCTCGACATCGAAGTCGCCGGACTCGCAGGAGGAACCGCCCCGGCTGTCCCCCACGCCGCGCTTCTCGATCCGGTAGACCGCCAGGCCCCGGTCGGCCAGGTTCTGGATGAGGGCGTGAGCGGGGTCCCGGGAATCCGGCGCCTCGACGGTGACGCACGGGTGGCCCTGCAACAGGAAGACCACCGGACCATCGCGCCAACCGTCCGGCCGGACGAACAGGCTTCTGAGCAGGCCGCCCTGGAACGGCGCCGCTCCCAGCGTGACCGTCGCGCGATCATAGTGTTCCACGGGACGTTCCCGCGCGACGGCGTCTAGGAGCCTGTGCTCGCCGCCGCGACGCACCGAGAGGCGCAGCCGGTCGCCGCTCCTTTTCTCCGCGGCGATGCGCAGCAGGTCCTCGGGCGCGTCCGTGTCCGCGCCATCCACGGAAAGGATCACGTCGCCGGCCTGGACGCCCGCCGCATCCGCCGTGAGCCGTTCGACGACCGACCGGACGATAAGCCCCCCGCCCTGGTGCGGCTCGACGGTCACGCCGAACGCCATTCGTCGCGGCAGGACCTCAGCGGCGCTCGCGGGCGACGGCGGAGCCAGGGCCAGCCAGGCTGCTGCGATGAAGGCGACGAAAGCGCGCGCGCGTGTCATGAGTCCTAGATAGCCGGAACGACGGCGTTCGACTTGACGCATCTTGCGCCATTGCCCGTCCCCGCTTGGCCAGTCCCGCGTCAGAGGTCATTGATCCTTCGGGTCATCGTCTTCTGCGGCCAGATAAGGAAACCAACCGGCGATGGGATTTCGGGAAGTCGTAATCTTGGCGGCCCTCGTATTCATCGCCGCGGGTCTCTCGACGCGGGTCCGGACCGCCCCAGCGCCTTCGGCAGGCTCAGACATGGGAACGGCCTTCATGCTCCTGGGCGCCTCGGTGCTCGGCGCGGCGGCGGACACCGCCAGCCGCCTGCCCCTGTTCTTCTCTGGCGTCTGCGCGGCTGGAAGCGCGCTGCGGTTCAGGGCGGCCTTCGACCGGCGCGGAAGACCATAGCCTGTGTGGAGGAATGGCTGGATGTCCGGCGAGAAGCGTTTAAGACATAGGCAGTTTGAGATCGGCGTAAGGCAGTGACGGACGCTACGCAGACGAGCCATGCGGGATCGCGCCCAGAGGGCTTCTCCGTCATGGCTCAACTCGAGGACAAGGCGGCGGACTCGGGCGAAAGCAGCCGTGCGGTCGTGTCCCTCCTGCCGCGCGGCAGTACGGTGCTGCCGCCCAGCATCTTCTCGCTGAAGTACCTCCTTGACGGCGAGGAGGTCTATGAATCCGGATCGGGCAGTCAGACGATCCGCTCGGGTCAGATGCTGATTGCTCCGGCGCGCCAGGCCTTCACCGTGGCCTTGCGACGGCCGTCGGCCGGCCTTTGCCTGTACTTCAACCTTCCCTTGTCGACGTTCAGGGAGATTCCCACCCTGCGCCTGAACGCATCGGAGTTGGCCCTGGGCAGGACGATCGAGCAAATGGCGACCGAGGCCCTGCACGCCCCGTCCGTCGACATGCAGGCTCGCCTGCAGGGCGTCCGCCAATCGATCGAAGACACGCTCGTCGAGGTCGCCGGCTTCGCCCGCAAGGTCGGCGGCGTGCGATCGCGCACCCGACGCCAGCGACTGGAATCCTTGATGGCCGGCCGGCTGTATCTCGAGAACAACGGGTTTCGCCCGGTCACGCTCGAGGAAGCGGCGCGCGCCGCCGGGATTTCGGCCTTTCACTTCTCGCGGCAATTCTCGGAGGTGTTCGGCGTTAGCCCGGTCGCCTATCATGAGCAGGTCAGGCTGAACCACGCGAAACGGCTGCTCGAGGCCGGGAGTTCTCCCACCTGCGTTGCGAGAGATCTCGGATATTCCGAACTCAGCGCGTTCAGCCGCTCCTTCCGAAAGCGCTACGGCGGTCCGCCCAGCGCCGTTCGTCCCCGCTAGCCCTTGCCGCCAATTCGCGCCGCGCCTCCCGTCCGTCTTGTACGCAGGCGCCTCGGCCCTACCCAGGTGATCGATCCGCTGTGCCAAATCGCCTCCTCGCCATCGACCTTGGCCTCAATGACATGCCGCTCGTCGAGGCGGCCGGACCGTTGTTCGACGAGATCGTCATCGCCGCCTCGCTGGACGCCGCGATCGACGATCTCGACTCGGCGCAGGCGATCCTGCTGGGGACACGCGCGATCACCACAGCGGTCATCGAATTCTGCCGCAAGGCCTCGAACGAGCATCGGCCGCCCGTCGTCGTTCTCATCCTGGCGGACGACCCGATCGAGCGCATCGTCCTGCTCGAACTCGGCGTCGACGAGGTTCTCACCGTTCCCGTCCCTCCCCGACTGCTCATGGCCCGATTGAAGGCGGTCCTTCGCCGGCGCCGCCACGAAGCCGCGCCATCCTCTTGCGAAATCCCGCCGCAGTGGTCGGTCGACGTCCTGAAGAACATGGCCGTCGCGCCGGATGGGACCCGGGTCCGCCTCACCGCGACCGAGGCGCGGCTGATGCATCTCCTGCTCGCCCACGCCGGTGTGCCGTTCAGCGACACGGCGCTGGCGAACGAGCTCGGGACCACGCCCGGTCCCGCCCTCCGCAACGCGATTTCACGCCTCCGCAGGAAGATCGGTCAGGCCGGCGACGACCCGATCAAGTCCGTGTCGGGCGCCGGCTACGTCTACCATCCCGAACCTGGAAGGCCGCCATCATGACCCGTGAAATGCGTCGGATACAGGGGCCGTGAACTCATACCCACGCCCGTACAGGGTACGAATGGGATCCTCTCCCGCCGAGGCCAGCTTCTTTCGCAACCGCGTCATGAGCGAGCGCAGATTTCCCTCGGCGTCCCCGTCCAGGCGTAGCGTCTGGACCAGCTTCTCGGACGTGAGATGCCCGCCGGCGTTGCAGGACAACAGGGAAAATAGCCTCATTTCGGACGAGGTCAGATAGACGGATGTTCCGGACGGAGACGTCACGCGGCGAAGGTGCGGCTGGACCGTCCAGCCGTCGCGGGCCGGCCGCGCGGTCGACGACCTTCGACAGCTTCGGATCTGCGCCCGAATACGCGCCAGGAACTCTCGTCCGTCGATGCCGTGGTCGATGAAGTCGTCCGCCCCCATTTCCACCGCGACGACCTTGTCGACCTCCTCGCACGGGCCGACGAAGGTGACGGGACACCTGAAACGCTCCAGATCCCTGCACAGGGAAAATGCGCCGCCGCCGGGCGACCTGCTGTCGGCGATCACGGAATCATACAGGCCCTCCGTCATCGTCGGCAGATCGTCCACGTTCCTGCAATGCTCCGTCCTGAACCCGCCCCGACGAAGGATGTCATCCCAGCTGGACGCCGCTCCAGCGTCGTTGCTGATGATCATTATCGTTCCGGAAGACAGGGAAACCATAACGCACCATTCCCATAGATATTCTCATATGAATATTCATCTAATCATGCGATACTGCATATAGGTAAATCTTGCTGATTTTTTATCGACAAAGTTACGCAAATAAGACTTTTGCAAATCTTGCGAATAGCGCGACCACATATTGCTCCGTGCGAACGCAGAACACAGGATGCCTCGACCTTACGGAGGCATTGCACATGAAGGTTCTTTCGCGCGAGAAAACGTCAGTTCTGGTTCTTCTTTGCACGACGCAGATGTTCGTCGCATCGTGCGCCAGCCATCGGCCCGAGGGCCGCATGGGTTATGGAGAGTATCAGGGCCTCGGATACTGTATCGGCCTGCTCTCGGCCAATGGCGCAGATACGCGGGAATACGAACGCCTTGCTGACTGGCAGCATCGGACGTTCAGGGGATATTTCGATAGGACGGGCTATTGGAACAGCGTCGCCTCGGGTCGCGCCGCCATGAGACTGAGCCACGGGATGCGCAGGCAGCAGCTGATGGACACCCTGCACGAGACCTGCCCCAGATTTTCTCGATACTTCACCAGCAGCGCAATGAACGCCGCGCCCGCGCCATCGAGATCGACCTGACACAGGAACGCCACCATGGAGCGGGCCCGACATCTACCCGCAGTCCAGCTCCGCGAATGCCGCTTAGGCGCAATACGCCCTGCCCTCTCCTACTCCAGAGCGGCCGTAACGCGCCACGAGCGGCCATGCGGACCGTGCCGTAACACGACACTCCGCGGGTGAGGCGGAGGTCCACTCACGGGGCGTGATCCCTGGTTCACAAACGGACCCGTATGCGCCACGCCGTCCGCGAACAGTCGAGGACAAGCGCAACAAGGGTGACCTTAGGATGAGGTCACCTCAAGTCAGAAAGCTCCGAACGTTAGGACGAGGACAGTCGCCGGGCGAGAACGAGCATGGCCTCGGTGTCGCGGGCGCAGTACAAGGCCAACGCCGTGTGAAGGGCTTGTCGGCGAGCGTGACCGGGCTCCAAGGCGACGGCCTCAAGCCAGGCCGCCTGGGCCTGCGCCCCGTCGCCGACGTCGAGGTCGTCATAGGCCATTTCGGGCAGGACGGCCCGCAGCACCGCCTTGATCGACCAACTGCTCCGCTGGACCGGGTGATAATCGTGGTCTCAGGTCACAGGCAGCAGGTCCACCACCTTGTCAGTCAGAGCGATCAGATAGTCGGCCAGATCCGGAAACTGAACTGCAAGGTCGCGCAGACAGCCGCGTTCAAAGGCGGCGTTGTAGGTAATGATCGCACCCACCCTGTCTCCGCCCAGAAGGCCGACCAGCGCCTCGGCGCAGGCCCGACGCGGATCATCGCCGTCGATCGACAGGAATGAGACATTCCATGTGAAGGTTCAGTTTCCCGCCAGAGCCTTCGTCACGATCCCGATCCGGGCTCCGCCATCTTGCGATGCTGTTCAGCCAAGACGGACTGCGGCGTCATGGCGGCCATCGCCGCCTGAACCTTGTTCTTCATGCCCGCGACCACGTCGCCGTCGCCGCGCTTCATGGCGTCGTAGCCGGTTCTGGCGACATCGGCGGGATCGGCCTTATGGTCATCTTGTCCGACCTTGGTGTCCATCAGGTCGGCGCGTTCGAAGAAATGGGTGTCGACCGGTCCCGGCATCAGGACGGTGACGCTGACGCCGCTGTCCTTCAGTTCGTTGCGCAGGGCGAAGGAGAAGCTGTCCACGAAGGCCTTCGTGCCGTTGTAGACGGCCTGGAAGCTGCCCGGCATCAGGCCGGCGATGGAGCCGGTGAACAGGATGCGGCCCTGGCCGCGCTCCCGCATCTGACGGCCGATCAGCCAGGCCAACCGGATCGTGCCGGTGATGTTGGTGTTGATGACGTGGACCACGTCGTCGAAGTCCTGGTCGAGGAAGGCCTTGCCCAGGCCGTGCCCCGCATTGGCGGCGAGAGCGTCGACCGGACGGCCGCCAATGGCGGCGTAGAGCGACTGGACGCCCTCTTCCGTCGCCAGGTCGGCCTGTACGGCGGAGACCTGGGCGCCGAGCCCGGTCAAGACCTGGGAGGCTTCAGCGATGGGCGTGTCGGCGGCGATGACGAGGTCGTAGCCGTCCTCGGCAAACAGCTTGGCCAGTTCATAGCCGATGCCGGATGAGGCGCCGGTGACGACGGCGAGGGGACGGACGGTTTCGGCAGCGGTCTGGTTGAGGGTGTCGGTCATGAGGACGGCTCCTGGACTGGGGTGCTCCTCCAACCCCTGTCCGGGGCGCCCGTTCCTCCGCTCAAGCTGGAACGAAGCCCATCGCGGGCGGTTGACGAGATTCAGCCGAGCGGAGCTAAGCCCATGTCTTATAGTGAAGTTTCGACCGACGCCGATGTCGGCTCGACCGCCTTCGTCGACAAGGATCGGCGCGAAGGCGAATATGAGGCTTCAAGCCTGAGGGCGGTTCTGATCAATCGCCCGAGGGACGAACTCTACGCCTATTGGCGCGATCTGAATAACCTGCCGACCTTCTCGGAGACGGTGAAGTCGGTCGAGGTTCTGGAGTCCGCCCGGTCCCGCTGGATCATCGCCGGACCGGGCGACAAGGACGTCGAACTGACCAGCGAGATCACCGAGGACGTCGCCGGTGAACGCATCGCCTGGACGTCCAGCGAGGGCTCGGACGTCGATCATGAGGGCTGGATCGAATTCCGGGACAACGCCTTCGGTCGCGGCACGGAGGTGCGGCTGTTCATCAGCTACGACCCGCCCGCCGGCGTCATCGGCAAGGTGGTCGCCAAGGTGATGCAGCGCGAACCGCGTCTCCAGGCGCGTCGCGAACTGCGCCGCTTCAAGCAGCTGATGGAGACGGGCGAAATCTCGACCTCCAAGGCGCCCGACGCCGCGCCGCGCGCCGATCGTCACTTCTGATTTCACCTCATTCCAAGGAGCCGCCCATGCGCGCCCTCACCTGGCACGGCAAACACAACGTCCAAGTCGACACCGTGCCTGATCCCCAGATCGTCAATCCCCGCGACGCCATCATCAAGATCACCGCGACCGCCATCTGCGGCTCGGACTTGCACCTCTACGACAGCATGATCCCCGGCATGTCCAACGGGGACATCCTGGGCCACGAGTTCATGGGCGAGGTGGTCGAGGTCGGTCGTGGGAACACCAGCCTGAAGAAGGGCGACCGGGTTGTGGTGCCCTTCGTCATCGCCTGTGGCCAATGCTTCTTCTGCGAGAAGTCGATGCCGGCGGCGTGCGACAATTCCAACCCCGCCGACAAGGCCGACGCCTCGGAGATCCTGTACGGCCAGGCCATGACCGGCGCCTTCGGCTACTCGCACCTGACCGGCGGTTTCGCTGGCGGCCAGGCGGAATATGCGCGCGTGCCCTATTCCGACTATGGGCCGATCAAGGTGCCGGACGGGATCGAGGACGAGAAGGTGCTGTTCCTGTCGGACATCTATCCGACCGGCTGGATGGCGGCCGAGAACTGCCAGATCGAGCCGGGCGACACCGTCGCCGTCTGGGGCTGCGGCCCCGTCGGCCTGTTCGCGATCAAGAGCGCCATGCTGCAGGGCGCGGGCCGGGTCATCGCCATCGACCACCATCCGAACCGCTTGGCCCTGGCCAAGGCGAACGGCGCCGAAGTGCTGAACTATCATGAGGTCAAGGTGCGCGAGGCGCTGCTGGAGATGACGGCAGGCCTGGGTCCCGACAGCTGCATCGACGCGGTCGGCATGGAAAGCCACGGCTTCTCGCCCGACAACATCCTGGACGCGGTGAAGCAGGAGACGAAGCTCGGCACCGATCGTCCCCACGTGCTGCGCGAGACCATCATGGCGGTGAGGAAGGGCGGCACGGTCTCCGTGCCGGGCGTCTACGGCGGCTTCGCCGACAAGTTCCCGGTTGGCGCCTTCATGGAGAAGGGCCTGACGCTGAAGACCGGCCAGACCCATGTGCAGCGCTACCTGCCGCAGCTGCTGCAACTGATCCTGGACGGCAGGATCGACACCACCGACCTGATCAGCCATCGCCTGCCGCTGGAGCAGGCGCCGGAAGGCTACAAGAACTTCAAGGAAAACCAGAACGAATGGACCAAGGTGGTGCTCAAGCCTCACTGATCGATGTCGTCGGGCGCGTCCGGGCCTTGGCCAGCCGGATGCGCTCGCCCGTCCGCGCAACCGGTCCGCAGCGCAACTCGCCGATTACATAGAAGCCGCGTTCCGCCAGCTGTTGGGCCAGCAATGCGACGTCGACGGTCTCACCCGCCGTTTCCGCCCGCCGCTTCTCGGTCATGGCGCAGTCCTCCCTATCTCAGGTAACGCCCGGCGCGCGCGAGCGCTGCGTCACGAAGCCGCGAGTTCGCCGTCTATCGAGCGGGGCTAAGCGGAACCGGAGGGGCGGCGCGCGACTTGGGCAGCGGAGGAGGAGCGATCATGCTGAAACGTTACGCCTACGCCTGGATCACCCTGGCCTTCTTCGCCATCTCCATCGGTCTGCATTGGCTGTTCGGCTGGTACGCCTTCATCGACGAGGCGCATCAGCATGGGCAGACGCCGGAGCTGACGCCCTACCTGATGGAGATGGGCCGCGACACCTTCGAGAACTGGCAATCCGAGTTCCTGCAGTTGCTGTGGCAGGTCGTCGGCCTGGCCTACTTCCTCTACGTCGGCTCGCCTTCGTCGAAGGAAAATGACGACCGCATGGAAGCCAAGCTGGACGCCCTCTTGGAACTGGTCGGTCGTGAGCGCGGCCTGGCCCTCGTCGATGAAATCGATCGCCATCACGAGCGCCGGGGCGGCCATGCGCCCCTGCACCAGGATCCGCCCTATGGCGCGGGCTGATCCGCACCGGCCGATCAGCCCGCCGCCGGCGACCGGCGCCCTGGCTGGGGATTTGCCGGCCTATGTCTCCAACGGCCTGATCGGGCTGCGGGTGCGCGACGTGCCGCTGGTTCCCGGCATGGCGATCGTCAGCGGATTCGTCGGTGAACATCACGAGCGGCACGTCGAGGCCGCCGTCGCGGCGCCCTATCCGCTCGGCGGCGACATCGCGCTCGACGGGGTCTGGGCAGGCGACGTCGTCGGCGCCTGGGAGCCGATCGACCAGGCCAATGATTTCGAGGCCGCCGAACTGACCACGCGGTTCCGCGTGCGGCTTCCGGCCGGCGCGGCCGAGGTCGAGATCGTTACCTTCGCCAGCCGCTCGCATCCGACCGTGGTCTGCCAGGAGGTCCAAGTCACCCTGGACCAAGCGTGCGAGCTGACGTTCCGGGCGCGGGTCGATCCGGCTGGCGTACGCGGGTCGATGGCGGAGCGCCGCCTCGACACGCCCGGCGAGACGCCGCCGGTGTGCGACGGCGCGATCCTGTGGCGCTCGGAGGGCGGCCTCGGCGCCTGCGGGATCGCCCTGGCGACGACGGCGCCGCCGAAAGCCGAGCGCACCCAGGAACCCTGGGACGAGACTGGGCCGCTCTCGACCACCTATCACTTAAAGGCCCGGGCCGGCCGTCACCGCTTTCGTCAGATGGCGTCCCTGGTCCCGGACGTGCTGCACCACCAGCCGCACCGCCAGGCCGTGCGGCTCCTCGCCGCCGCCTCCGAGGCGGGGTTCGAAACCCTGCGGCGGCTCAACCGCGAAGCCTGGGCCGACCTCTGGAAAGGCCGCATCCGCCTGATCGGCGCGGGCGAGCGGTGGCAGGGGATCGCCGACGCCGCCTTCTTCTATCTGAATGCGTCGGTCCATCCGTCGTCGCCGTCGTCTACCTCCATCTTCGGCCTCGCGACCTGGACGAACTATCACTACTATTTCGGCCATGTGATGTGGGACGTGGACGCCTTCGCGATCCCGCCGCTGACGCTGCTGCAGCCCCAGGCGGCGCGGGCCATGCTGGACTTCCGCACGCGCGGTATCATGGCGGCGCGCAACAACGCCAAGATGGCGGGCCGGGCGGGACTGAAGTTCCCCTGGGAGGCCGGCTCGGCCCATGGCGAGGAGGCGGCCCCCGGCGGCGCGACCGCGGCGGCGCGCGAGGATCATGTCAGCCTGCACGTCGCGCGCGCCTTCGCCCTCTACGCCGACGCAAGCGGGGACGAACGGTTCCTGCGTGAGGAGACCTGGCCCGTGCTTTCGGGCGTGGCGGACTGGGTCGTCGACCGGGTGTCGCCCGACGGGGACCGCTTCGCCTTCCGCGACATCGGGGGCCCGGCGGAACGCGTCGAGACCGCAGACAACGACGCCCTGACCATTCTCGCCGCGACTGTGGTGCTGCGCCGCGCCCTCGACATGGCGGGGACGCTCGGCGTCGAGCCCCCCGCCAAATGGACCGACGTGCTGGAAGGACTGCGCCCCACCCTGCGCGACGACGGCGCCATCGCCGATCATGACGGTTATCGCGTCACCGAGGAGAAGGCCGCCACGCCCGGCGCGCTGATGGGAATCTTTCCCTACTGGGCCGACATGGAGCCCGACACCCGCGACAGGACGCTGCGCTTCTACGTCGACCAGTGGCGCGGCTACGTCGGCTCGCCCATGCTGGCGGCGCTCTACGGCGTCTGGGCCGCGTGGCTGGGGGATCGGACGCTGTCGCTCAAGCTCCAGGAGGAGGGTTTCGCCCTCTATCAGCACGGGCGCTTCCTCCAGACGCTCGAGTATCGGCTGGACAAGGTGGACGGGGTCGCCGCCGGGCCTTTCTTCGCCAACATCGGCGGTTTCATCACCGGTCTCCTGCTCGGCCTGCCGGCGCTCAGGATCGACGACGGCGATCCCCGTCGGTGGGCCCGCCGGGACGTTGTCCTGCCGCAGGGCTGGGACGCGATAGAGTGCGACCGTCTGTGGATACGAGGCTCGATCTGGCGTCTGCGTTCCCGCCACGGCGAATCCACGGTGCTGGAGCCCGTCTAGCGCCAGGCCGCCAGGATCTCGGCGCTGTCCGCCGTCTCGACCTGCTGTGAGAAACGCTCGTGATAGAGGCCCATCAGGGCGTCATGGGATTCGTCGGATGAACTGCCCAGGGCGTCCGTCACCACGACTGTACGATAGCCCAGATCGATCGCGCCCAGCACAGTCGCCAGCACGCAGACATCGGTCTCCGCGCCGGTCACCACCAGGGTGTCGACGCCGCTGCGACGCAGGGCGGCGTCGAAGTTCGCGCGCATCCAGGGCGAGTAGACGCGCTTGTCCAGAAGGTGCCCCGGCGGGACGAAGCGCTGCAGCGGAACGGCCAACTCGACCATGCCCTCTCCAAGCATCTCGAGGGTCATCGACGGCCAGCGCTCCCAGTATCGTCTCCAGGTTCTCCGGCCCTCGCCCGGCCGTTGCGCCGGGATGAAGCGGGTGAAGCAGGTGCGTTCGGCCTTCGCTTCGCACAGACGCACGATGACCGGCAGCACCCGTTCCGCCCAGGGCGTGCGCCACTCCGTGTCCTCGACGAACATCCGCTGCATGTCGACGCAGAGATGGACCGCCGTTTCCGGGATGGCGTCACGCAGGCCTTCACCCATACTGTCAGGCGGCCTTGCCCTGCGCCTTGGCGTTGGCCTTGGCGTCGGCGAGGGCCGTCAGGCTCTCGTCGGTCTTTGACTCCTGCTGGAGCGTCTCGTCCAGCAGGCGCGCGGCGTCGGCGTAGCCCAGCAGGGTCGCCCAGCGCTTCAGCGTGCCGTAGCGGGTGATCTCATAGTGCTCCACGGCCTGGGCCGCCGAGATCAGGCCTGCGTCCAGGGCGTCCGTGCCTTCGTACTCCTCGAGGATTTCGTCCCCCTCGGCCAGGATGCCTTCGATGGCGTCGCAGGTCTTGCCCATGGCGCGCTTGCCGATGATCTCGAACACCTGCTGCAGGCGCTCGATTTGGCCTTCGGTCTCATCGCGGTGCTTTTCGAAGGCCGCCTTCAACTCCGGCGACTGGGCGCCGCGCGCCATCTTGGGCAGCGCCTTCACGATCTTGCGCTCGGCGTAATAGATGTCCTTCAGGGTGTCGTAGAACAGGTTGTCGAGGGTCTTCTCAACCATGGTCGTTTCCTCTCTTTGCGTTGGGGGATGACGGCGCGATCTCCTTCGGATCGGGCCGGGTCTGGGTGTCGGCATGGTGCTCAATGCGGCCGCTTTCGACCTCGGCGCGGGAGAAGACTTCCTCCTGGCCGGCCTCGAGCAACTGGTCCTCGGGGCCGCCCAAGCCGCCCTGAACCAAACCGGAAGCGCCGCGGGTCATGTGATCTGATCCGGGTGGGTCTGAGTGCCCGGCGGGGGCGCATCGACTTCCTGATAGGGATCGTCCGTCTCGATGATGCTCAGTATGGTTTCGCCCGGCCTCATCAGTTCGACCGCTGCATCCGCGGCCTGGACGTCGGTCTTGGACGGGACTTTCACCTCGCGGCTGGGTCCGCCTTCATCGCCGATGGAGACACGATAGATCTTCATGGCCATGGCTCAGTGCGCGGCCTTGCGGCGCCGCGTCTCCCAGCCCTTCTTCGCGGCGGCGGAACGGTCGGCCTTCGAGCGGCTGGCCGACGCTTCGCCGCCCTTGCGCCCGCCCTTGTGCGCGGCGGGATGACCCGTGTGCTGACCGCGTCCGGAGCCGCTCTTCTTGCCGCCGCCGTCGTCCTTGTTGACGGTGGCCCAGGCACGCCGTTCGGCTTCCTTCTCCGATACGCCGCGCTTCTCATAGCCGGCTGCGATGTGGTCGGCCTTGCGTTCCTGTTTGTCCGTATAGGCGGACTTGTCACCTCTAGGCATGGACATCTCCTCTTCTGCGAAAAGGAAATCCCAATGGAAGCAAGGGTTTCAGCTTGAGCGTATATATGTACCCGGGAAGCGATGTTCGGCCCGTCGACGGCTGAACCGGACAGCGTCGAACGGATTGATAGGCCGTGCGGATCAACAGCTCGGGCATTCGGTGAGGATCGCCACCTTCAACATCAACGGTGTCAATACCCGGCTGCCCATCCTGCTGCGCTGGCTGGCGGAGAGCCGGCCGGATGTCGTGTGCCTGCAGGAGTTGAAGGCGCCCCAGGCGCAATTTCCCGCCGCCGCCCTGAAGGCGGCCGGCTACGACGCCGCCTGGGTCGGCGAGGGACGCTGGAACGGCGTCGCCCTGTTGTCGCGCATCGGCGCGCCGGTGGTGACGCGGCGGGCGCTGCCCGGCGATCCGGCGGATGTCCAGGCGCGCTACATCGAAGCGGCGGTCGCCGGGGTGCTGGTGAGCGGCCTCTATCTGCCGAACGGAAATCCGCAGCCGGGGCCGAAGTTCGACTACAAGCTGGCCTGGTTCGAGCGGCTGACCCGCCACGCCGCAAGCCTGCTCGACAGCGGGGCGCCGGTGGTGCTCGCCGGCGACTTCAACGTCGTGCCGACCGAGGCCGACATCTACAACAGCCGCTCTTGGAAGAAGGACGCCCTGCTGCAGCCCGAGAGCCGTGACGCCTGGGCGCGGCTGGTGGACCAGGGCTGGACCGACGCCCTCCTGGAACGCTTCCCGCACCAGCCGCCCTGGACCTTCTGGCAGTATTTCCGCCAGGCGTGGGAGCGTGACGCGGGCCTGCGCATCGACCACCTGCTGCTCAGCCCGGCGCTGGCCGACCGGCTGGCGGACGCCGGCGTGGATCGCCATGTGCGCGGCTGGGACAGGGCGAGCGACCACGCGCCGGCCTGGATCGAACTGGAAGGATAGGATGGCGCGACGGCCGACCGCCCCCACACGCCTGAACGCGGCCAATCTGGCTATGTTGGGCGCGCCTCGCCTGGCGGAACTGCTGGCCGAGGCGAGCGCCGGCGACGCGAACCTGAAGCGTCGGCTGCGGCTGGAACTGGCGGCCGAGGCCGGGCCGGACCGGCTGGCGGCGGAGATCGACAAGCGCGTCGCCGCTCTGGCGGCGGCCCGGGTGCGCGTCTCCTGGCGCAAGCGCGGGGAGCTGATCCGGGACCTGGAGGCGCACCGCCGCATGATCGTGGAGCGGCTGGCCCCGGTCGACGCCCGCGCCGCCTTCGCCAGCCTCTTGGCCTGGTTCGACCTGTTCCGCGGTCTGTCTGGGCGGGTGCAGGATCCACGCGGCGAACTGGTCCTCGCCTTCGAGGATGCGGCGCCCGATCTCTGGGCGCTGACGGAGACCGCGATCGCCGAGGAGGCGGCCGTGCTCGACGCCCTAGCCGAGGCGGTCGGCCGCCATCCGCAGGACTACGCCCGCTGGATCGGCTCCGCCGACGAGGCCCTGACGCCGGACCTCGCTCGCCGCCTTCTGGACGCCCTGCCAGCCACCGTCCGCAGCGCCCGGCCGGCGCGCGGCGCCATCCGACGGTTGGCGGATCGGGCGGGCGACCTGGACCTGTGGCTGTCGCTGGCGACGTCCGAGGAGAAGGGCTCGCCCGACTTCGCCGCCGGCGCGGCCCGTCGGCTGCTGGCGTCAGGGCGGGTGGGCGAGGCGCGCGCTGCGCTGGAGGCCGCCTTGCAGCCCTCGCCGTCGAACCGTCGCTGGACATTTGGGCGCAGTCCCGCGGCCGGACGGCCCGCCCTGACGCCCGCGTGGGAACTGGCCTCGATCGACGTGCTGGAGGCGGAAGGAAACCGGCGGGAGGCGCAGGAGCTGCGCTGGGCGATGTTCCAACGCGACCTGTCGCCCCAACCCTTGCGAGACTACCTCGCCCGCCTGCCGGACTTCGACGATGTCGAGGCGCTGGACCGCGCCTTCGCCCATGCCGCCGCCTCTGACGACTTCGGCGCCGCCGTCGGCTTCCTGATGGACTGGCCCGCTCACCGCGAGGCGGCGGCCCTGATCCTGGAGAGGCGGCGCGAGGCGCAACGACCCTGGCCGCACAAGGCGGAATGGGCGGCGCGCCTGCTGCAACGCTATCCCGAGGCGGCGGAGGCGCTGGGCGGATGAGGCGGCGCCGATGGCGTGATGATGCGTTGCCCTCAAATGACAAACGCCCAGGCTGACCTGTTTGGATCTCCGTCGCCCGAACCGGAGGGCCTGCGCTACGTCCCGGCGCTGATCGACGAAGCCGAGCGGGATCGTTTGATGGACGCCTTCGCCGACCTGCCCTTCGCGCCTTTCGAGTTCCACGGCTGGCTGGGGGCGCGCCGCGTCGTCTCCTTCGGCTGGCGCTACGACTTCAGCCGAGCCCGGCTGGACGAGGCGGCGCCCCTGCCCGCCTTCCTGGAGCCCTTGTGCAACCGCGCCGCCGCCTTCGCGGGCGTTCCAGCGCCGGCGATCATCCAGACGCTGGTCACCGAGTACCAGCCCGGCGCCGGTATCGGCTGGCACAGGGACCGTCCGCAATACGACAAGATCATCGGCGTCTCCTTCGGCGCGCCCTGCCGCATGCGCTTCCGCCGACGGACGCCGGACGGGTGGGAACGCCGCCACCTCGATCTCGCGCCGGGCTCGGCCTACCTGCTCGACGGCCCGGCCAAAACCGATTGGGAGCATAGCATCGCGCCGATGGCGGCGCTGCGCTACTCGGTGACGTTCCGGACCCTGCGATAGGTCGCACTCCGCTGATGCGGGCGCGAGGCTGAGGCGTGATAGCCAAGCGCCGCGGACGTTCGCCGCCAATACGCCTCCCTGCTTCAGCCTTCGCCGACGCTGAAGGTCTCCGGATCGCTGCGACCGCCCGCCACGCCCACGGCGGAGACGACGGACGGCTTGAAGCGCAACAGCGCGGCCTGGTCCCCGGACGGACAATAGACGTGCGCCTCTGGGTAGCGCTCGACCAGCAGGCGCCCGATCCTTTCCGCTGCGTCGGCGTCCACCACCTCCTCCACCCGCCCGCCCATGGAAAGACCCACGCCGTCGCCGACGTGCGGACCGTGGAAGCGGATCGCCACCGAAGCTCTAGGGTCCACCTGGAGGTTGGCGAACTTCTGACTGGTTCGGGCGACGCTGAAGTAGAGGTCCAGCCTTTCGTTCACATAGCCGACCGTGGTCGCCTGGGGCCAGCCGTCAGGACGGTTCACCGCGAGCGTCATAAGCCGCTCGCGGCTCAGCAGGTCAATGATCGCGGCCGCGGTCCGGCCGCGGATAGGCGGAGGCGTCTGGCCGTTCATGGTTCTAACTCCAACCGGCGCGGATCGAACACATGACGGCTTGATACTGCACCACCGCTCATCGCGGAAGCGCGGCCCGCACGTCGCTTCGCCACGTGGTGACCTTGCGCTCCCACGCGTCGATCCTCGTAGGCGGACGATCATGCCAAGCCCCGATCCCATCCCCCGGATGCTCCGTTGGGACAGTCAGGTTGACGTCTAGGTGTCGTTTCCAAGAAGGTTGTTCACCCTTGACCATGGTGTGAGGCCTTTGATGCCGGAGTGGGGTCGGTTGAGGTTGTAGTCGTCGGTCCAGGGTTTGATGGCGGCTGCTCGTTCGTCTGACGAGGC